>JAHEZH010000305.1 GCA_023251155.1 Flammeovirgaceae bacterium
ATGAAGCCGCGCGTGCCTTCACTGGCTGGACGGTAGCTGACGGACAGAATATTGGAAAAGATAAACTACCCGACACCGGACAATTTTATTATTACGATGGCTGGCACGATAACTATCAGAAGCGAATACTGGGCAATGAGATTTCTCCCAATCAACCTGCCTTGTCCGATGGACATAAAGCATTAGATCTTGTTGCGTATCATCCGGCTACAGCCAAACACATTTGTAAAAAACTGTGCATACGCTTTATAGCCGATGAACCTTCGGAAGCGGTAATCAATGGGGCTGTAAAAGTCTGGACGCAGCATCAGAAAAGCCCGGATCAGATCAGGCAAACGCTACGTTATATTCTCCATACAAAAGAATTTACCTCGACCTGGGGAAAGAAGGTCAAACGACCATTTCATCTCATGGCTTCCATCTTCCGTTCGGCCGAGGCGCAGCTAACACCGCATGCAGGTATGACGGGTCAACTGGCACAGATGGGATACTATCACTACAACTGGCAGACGCCAACCGGTCATCCGGATAAGATGGACTACTGGTTGAGTTCCAATAGTATGTTAGCCCGATGGAACCTGGCAAGTGGGGCGCTGTCAGTAAATCCGAATAACAAAACAGCAACCTATAATTTTGTAGCGCAGATGCCGGCAGGAATGGATAAGCCAGGCGATGTGACAACATTCTGGATAGAACGTATATTGAGAAAGCAAAAGTCGGAAGAGTTTACCAACTCCATGATTCGTTTCCTGGCAGGCAATACCAAAACAGATCAGGATATTCCACCGGATAAAATGAACAACAAACTGAGTGGATTAATTGCATTACTTACAATGACACCCGACTTTCAACTGATATAGTTTATGAAGCGCAGGGAATTTATGGTAGGATGCTCCGCAGCCATTGCAGCAATGGCGGGAAGTAAAATTACAGGCTACTCATTTTCACCGGAAAATACCAACGGAGATATTTTCGTTTATATCTTCTTGCGTGGCGGATGTGATGGATTGAACCTGGTAGCTCCTGTCAATGACAGTAATTACATTGCGAACCGTACTTCCGATGTTCGAGTTACCGATAGCGGAGACAATGTAGGTCTCCAACTCAACAACGGACTGGCTAGTCTGGATTTTCGCCTGCATAAAAAGGCTCCGGAATTGAAGGAGTTATATGATTCCAATGCGTTGGCCATCATTCATGCGGCCGGATTAACTAACGGTACACGCAGTCATTTCGATGCGATGGATATCATTGAGCGTGGTTCCCTGGCCGATAAGAATTTAACGGAGGGATGGTTCACCCGTTATTTGAATAGCACACAAAGTGTCCATTCCTCTAACCTCTTCCCATCCATTGCGATCGGCTCAGGGATGCCTGCTTCTTTTTTAGGTAGCGAATCTACCTTGGCAATTGGTAACATCAATGATTATAAACTTCGTGGCGATAATCGCTATGCGGAGATACTGAAGAGCATGTATACGGGCAACTCATTGCTGGATGAAGCCGCGAAAAATGCCTTGAATTCCATTGCAGAAATAAACCAACGCATTGCCAAAGATGCATCGAATGCCAACGTGCCTTATGTACCTGATCATGGACTGAAGTATCCGGATAATCCACTGGGCAGATCATTGCAAACCCTTGCCCAGATTATCAAGATGGACATGGGCTTACAGGTGGCATCGGTTGATTACGGGGGGTGGGATACACATGAACATCAGCAGTATCAGTTTGCCAATCTTACTGAAGGCTTATCCAGATCCTTAGGTGTTTTTTATAATGACCTGAGTAATTATCAGAATCGCATTACCATTATGGTGATGAGTGAGTTTGGTCGCAGGCTCAAGTCAAATAAAAGTAACGGCACCGACCACGGCCACGGCAATGCCATGCTCGTATTGGGTGGAAATGTAAAAGGAGGGAAGATGTACGGCAACTGGCCCGGCCTCGATAACGAACAACTCGATAACCACGTGGACCTTGCCGTAACCACTGATTACCGCACCGTACTCAGCGAAATCATTATCCGCAGACTGGCTAATCCAAAACTGGGTTATATTTTTCCGGGTTATGCGGAATACAAGCCCCTGGATTTTATGAATGGAAAAGACCTGAAAGTGAATTATAGTAAGGCCGGGTGATTTATGAGTTACTCAGTACAGAGGGTCCAGCCTTGTACTTCATCACCCTGTTACGATTGACCTCTTCGGTTATCATCAGTTTCCAGCGAACTGTTTGGAGTGGAGACCGTGATGCAGAGAGCGTAGATGGCGCTAGATTTTTATCGGTTTGGCTTGATGGGATTTATGTACGGATAGCTTCAGGCTGGTTGTTCTGGAGCTAACAAGTTGGATAGATTCCACTTCTGAAGTTCGCTCAATTAATTCATGATCTACTTTCTGCCGACCTTTCGGGCTTTAGGTTTACGTTACTTTCTTACTTTTTCTCCCCGGAATGAATTTGGGGTACGCAATTCCACCCTGGAATATTTCCGTTGAAGAAACAGAGCGTTACGAATGAAATTATTCTAAGTCAGTATTTTTGAGTCTGGCATTTTCTTCGTTCGCTTCTGTTCGGAATTGTACGATGGTGAACAGTTTCTCCATCTCCAATCCTTCAAAATCACTTCATAAACTGCGTTTTTTATTCTGGCACACTTATTAATACTACAATTAGGAATTAATTATTTCCTTCATGAAGAAATATCAATTGGGTGAGTTTGAAGAAGTGGTCATGCTCACGGTAGGGGTGCTGTACAATGAAGCGTATGGCGTATCCATTAAAAAAGAAATTGAATCGCGGCTTGCCCGAAATGTAAGTGTAGGTGCACTGCAGACGGCCTTGAAGAGACTGGAAGATAAAGGCTACCTCAAGTCGCACGATGGCGAAGCAACAGAAGAAAGAGCCGGCCGTCCCAAAAAATACTTTGAGATCACTGCGTTGGGTAAGAAGGCATTGGAACACATGAAGAGTACACGCGATGAACTTTGGGGTGCTATACCAAAGATGGCATGGAATACCAAAATAGCAAGTGTGTAAAAAAAAACATTGATAACAGGCAATTGGCAATGTACACGAGTAGTACATCAACATCGTTGTCTATCGCTTTTCGTCCATCGCTGATATGAAAGATAACCACACACCTCCCCAACAGGCCCTTCGCTTTTTTCGATGGTATTGCCATCCGAAACTGGTGCACTACATCGAAGGTGATTTGATGGAGTTGTACCAGGAGCGTGTGAAGGATAAAGGAAAACGAAGTGCAGATATACAGTTTATAATCGATGTCATCCTTTTGCTGCGACCAGCCATTATCCGGCCGGCAAAAGATCAGGAGCAATTAAACAACCACATTATGTTCAAAAGTTATTTTAAAATCGGATGGAGAAGTCTGATCAGAAACAAGAGTTATTCCTTCATCAACATAGCCGGCCTTGCCTTAAGCATGGCGTGCGGGATTCTCCTCTTCACTTTTGTAAAACATCATCTTGGCTTTGATAACTTTCATGCCAATAGCGATCGTATTTACCGAATCGTTACCGAACAGCATCGCGATGTGGTGGGCTATACAAGTAATGTTCCGGCACCCTTGGGCGAATTCTTCCGCAATGATTTTACCTATGGAGAGAAGGTGGCCCGTATCTACACCGAACAGAATACGCTGATTACATTGAAAGAGAATCATCAGTTAATCAAACACAAGGAGAGAGAAGGATTAACTTTTGCGGAAACTTCGTTTTTCGAGATTTTTAATTTTCCGTTGCTGAAAGGGAGCTTTTCAACCGCACTTACGCAGCCGAACACGGCCATCGTTACGGAGTCAATAGCTCAAAAGTATTTTGGTGATCAAGATCCGATAGGTAAATCATTCTGGCTGGATAATAAAATCTCTTTTGTCATTACCGGTGTGCTCAGCGATTTACCCCGAAACACCGATATCAAAAGTGAAATTTTTGTTTCGTATTCCACACTGAAATCGTATGATCCGTGGCTGGGCGATGAGACTGCCGGCTGGGGTGGTATTCGTAGTGGAATGAGTTGCTATACGTTGCTGCAACCGGGAGTGTCTCCTGAAAAGGTTGGGGAAGAGTTGCAGCCTTATGTAAAGAAATACCGACCCAACAGCAAAAATGTTCATCACTATAAGCTGCAACCGCTATCGGATAT
>JAHEZH010000306.1 GCA_023251155.1 Flammeovirgaceae bacterium
ACAACAACTACGCCAATCCCGGATGATGAATAAATGGGATGAATACCGATTACGAATTTCCGGAAATGGAATGAAAATGATCGATAACGACCAATACCGGTTACTTCTTCAACCGTTCTCTGTTCCGGATTTCCATCTGGCGCTGGTGCCATGCTTCCATCGTCTCCAACCGGCTTAACGTATTCAGTTCTTCCATCGAAAATGCAGGATCATAATAATAACCTTCACTCACATCTGCCATGAAGGTCAGCGTTGCATCAAGAAAATCAGTAACCTCCCGCGAAGCGTTATCCGTTAACGACCCGCGCAGATTTTTGATGAGATCATCAATACACAACTCATGACGAAGCAGCAAACGGCATAAATGATACAGGGCCGTTTCGGCATCGTCATGACGGATTGCTATGCGTGCCTGAATCATGCCCGGGCCGCTGTAATATCCTTTGCCCATCTCTTCTGCCGCTACCGCCAGAGAAAGAATTTCTTCCTGAGAGGGTCGCTCCGTCAGCTGGTCATTGAAATAAAGCTGCTCCAGAAACTCCGCATAATGCAGCAAGGATGAAAAATTGATTCGCACTATTTCTTCATGCTCGCGGTAGACTTCCCACGCTTTAGCGAGATAAGCCGTACCACTATTTCCTTGTGATTCCTCAAGTGCTGCCCAATCTGTATAAACACTGGCCATGTAATATACCTCCATGGCATGCGCACGGTCTTTGGTGATGAACTGTTCAAAACATTCAATGGCTTTGGCAAAGTACTCGGCCCGCTGTTGTGCTTTGCCTTGCTTATGCAATAATAGTCCGCCTGTACGAAGCAGCATGGGAGCCGCCTCCTCGTTCTTCCAGTGAAGCGCGATCTCCAGCCAGAGGGTTAACTGTTTCTTCAACTCTGGACTGGGGTGATATTCTTGCATACGAACTGCATCGTCCAGCAAAGACCAGATGCGGTCAGGAGTTTGTCGAAGGTACTGATTCATCCTTTGATTAAACTCCGCACGCACGTTCTCCTGTTCTTCACGCATACCCGTTATGGATTCCGGCCACTGATGGTACAGAATCCAAACACTGAATTCACCCGCTGCTTTCAAATCTTCAGTTGCCCGCTTCCAGTAATGCACTGCACGGTTCGCGTCCAATTCCGCCAGTTGCTGATAGGTACGCGCTCTGAATGTCAGTGCGCTCCGGTCAGAATGAATTTCAAGGCTTAACTCATCAACCGCCCTTAGGGCCAACTCCTTAGCCTGATCCACATAGGTTTCTTTTGTTTCATCGATCCGGTAATGCAATACTTCAGCCCGTAATTTCCGCAAAGGCGATCCGTAAAACTCTTCGGCAGATTCAACTACATCATCGAGCAGATCCAATCCAAAGTCATCCAGCTTGCCACACATCTGATCATAGGAGAAATACGAATACAAAGTCATGAACCCCGACTCCATCACCTCCGCACGCCACAGCTCCACGTCTGTTTCGGGTACTTGTTTTGAGAAAGCAATCAGCTTCTCCAGATTATAGGCGTTGACTATTTCAGAAAGAGTTTCCTGCCAGCTGTGTTCATTGCTATTCATTACGGTCAAATCAAAAAGAACAAATATAGCGCTATGCCCACGTAATGAATTCACCGGCCACTGCTATTTCCTTTTACCGCAATTACGGTGAACGGTTGAATTTGCAAGACCACTGGAAAATTTATTAGCAGGCCAACTGTTATCTTGGGTGGTGGATGACTGCTTAAGCTTAAAGAAACCATAACCTTGATTACTTCCGGAATGGGTTTAAAATAGGGAGGTTTGTTTTGCATTTCAGTGCATACTGTCTGAATACTATTAACTATAAACCACCATCTATGGTAAGAATTCTACGAATCACAGTCTTAGTTCTCCTTGCTTTATCGTATCGGCTTTCTTATTCGCAAACGCAGTTGGCAGCGTGGACGTTTGATAACACACCGGCTGCACCCAACACACCTACCTCGATTACTGCTAATTTAGGTGCTCAATCAGGAACAGCTGCGTTATATGCTGATGGCACGAATGGATCATCCGCATGGACATCGGCAACCGAGCTTGCCGCTTTTGCAGGAACCACCACAAACGATCCAAGAGGTTCAGGAGGCGCTAATACATTCACTTTATCACTTGTCGGAAACGCTGCCAATAATAAAGCAGTTGTTTTAAAACTTTCTACAGCAGGCTACGAAAACCTGACCCTGACGTATGCCACGAGAAACACATCTACTGGTTTTACTTCGCAGGCATGGTCATGGAGTACTGATGGAGCTAACTTTACTCCGCTTCGTACAGTTACCGGGCTTACCACCACATTTGCTGCACAAAGCCTGGATTTTTCAGCAATCAGTAGTATTAACAATACATCTTCAGTTTATCTTAAAGTGACGTTCTCAGGAGCCACCAATAGTAGCGGTAATAATAGAATTGATAACATTGTAATCACGGCCACACCAACCACAGTGCCAACTCCTCCTGCTTTCACCGCCAACTATCCAAGAGCTGATAATATTACTTTGACAGGATTCAACGGTGTCGTTAATCTTGATAAAACAGGAACAGCATATCTGGTCGTATTAGCTGATGGTGAACCTGCTCCTTCTTCTGCACAAGTAAAGGCCGGGCAAGATGGAACGGGCGCTGCACTTGCTGCCAACCTCAAAGCCTCGGTTACCGTCTCCACGGCTGCAAGTGATTTTACACTGCCCATTACAGGGCTTACTTCAGCCACCGATTATGATGTCTATTTTGTGGCAGAGAATGCCAATGGGATCCAGACATCCCCAAGCGGTATTGATCTTTTCACACTTGATCCTTCCGATATTTTACCTCCTGATTTTATTGCTTCTTACCCAATTGTAAATAGCATTACACCATCTACGTTTACCGTCAGAACCAATATCAATGAAGTGGGAAGAACCTATTTTGTTGTATTGCCTGGAGGGGCCACAGTCCCTACTTCCGCACAAATCAAAAGTGGTCAAAATGCTGCGGGAACTTCCCTGGCAACCAACCGGGCCGGAGTAATCAATTCCACAGCACTAAATACGGAGTTCACTTCTGTTGTAAACGGGTTGAGTGCCAATACAACCTATGACATTTACTTTGTAACTGAAGATAACATTCCTAACCTCCAGTCATCTCCGGTTAAAGTTACAGCAACTACACCTACACTTTACGCAGAACTATTCAACGATTGCAACGGCACCGCATCTTTCACCAGCTATAGCATAGCCGGTGACCAGGTATGGGGTTGTGTCGACTTTGGATATAATAGCACTAAAGCTATCCGCATGAATGGATTTGCAAGTGCTGCAGTGGCGAACGAAGACTGGTTGATCTCTCCGCCAATGAATCTGAGTACGGGTGCTGCACTCTCCTTCTACTCACAGTTCTCCTTTGCCGGGAATGGATTGCAACTAAAAGTAAGTCTTGATTATTCCGGCGCTGGAAATCCCAACGATGCCACATGGACCGATTTGAATGGAAATTTTCCAACCGTAAGTGTAGGTTCTACCAGTACCGCTTTAACAGACTGGACATTGAGTAACGTGGACTTATCTGCTTACGCCAACAAGAAAGTGTACCTCGCCTTTGTTTATACCTCCACCGCCACAGCAGCAGCACGCTGGACACTGGATGAAATCAATGTCAGCCATGCCGAGGCCAGTTATTTATCGGTATCCCCTGCCGGATTGCAGTTTAGTACTGCCGGATCAAAAAAGAGTTATACGTTGAAAGGAGTTCATCTCACCAGCACCGTATCGATTACCGCTCCTTCCGATTTTCAGATTTCAAAAGACAACAGTTCATTCAGCAGCAGCCTTAGCTTCACCGCCTCAGAAGCAAATGCGTCACCACTTGTTTATGTACAATTTACAGGAACCGGGGTACAGAATTATAGCGGAACAATCACCCATACTTCGACCGGAGTAAGTGGTAAGACGGTTTCTGTTACCGCTGTCGATAAGTCGAAGTCATTCAACATATCGGCTTACAACCTGGAGTTCTTTGGATCCAACGTGGCAGATGGTTCATCCGAATATGGCCCCGTAGATGATGCCCTGCAGGTAAGCAATGTCACTACCGTAATGCAAACCATCGGCTCCGACATTT
>JAHEZH010000185.1 GCA_023251155.1 Flammeovirgaceae bacterium
TCTGGCTTTCTTTGGCTGCTCTTCGTGGTTCACTCTTGCGTACCTGGCCATTTTGTCTTTCATCCGCAGTTCCGTCTTCATCGGTCTTCGAGAGCGCTTTACGGATAGTCATGAGAATTTCATCCGGGATCAATGGCTTGGTGACGTAATCAATCGCGCCAAGTCGCATGACCTCTACAGCAATTTTAATATTGCTATAACCGGTAATAATGATTACCGGAACAGTAGCATCTATTTCCTTGATGGCTTTTAAAACAGTGGCGCCATCCATATCATCCAGCTTGAAGTCGCAGAGGATCAGGTTCACCGGCTGAGACCGCAAAATCTCCAGTGCTTTTTTTCCGGTTGCCGCTTCTACTACTTCATAGTTATGTTTCGCGAGAAAACGCTTAAGTACAAATCTTAAATCGGTTTCGTCATCAATGATCAGAATTTTTTCCATTTTGCCTTTTGTTGTTTAAAAACCCATTGCTGGTTGTTGTTGTTGAATCCACAGAGAACGAAGTTGTGCAGTAGGTATCTTCAATTCTTCGCGGTATTTAGCTACCGTACGTCTGGCGATCTTTAATCCCTTTTGGGCAAGCATTACCGCCAGTTGCTGATCGGAATAAGGAGCCTTCTTATCTTCCTGTTCAATGACTTCTTCCAGCGTTTCCTGGATTTTCTTCACACTCACCAATTCGCCTACCTGGTTCTCCATTCCTTCATGGAATAATTTCTTCAACAAGATATTTCCGAAAGGAGTCTGCACATACTTATTGCAGGTAATCCGCGATACGGTAGAGATATCCACCCCTACCTTGTCCGCTACGTTCTTTAATATCATGGGTTTCAGCAACGATTCATCACCGGTAGTAAAGTAATCCATCTGAAGTCTCACAATGGTATTCATCACATTGATCATGGTGGATTCGCGCTGCTTGATCGCACTTACAAACCATTCTGCAGCAGTCAGTTTGTTCTTCAGGTATTGGGCTTCTCCTTTATTCTTCTTTTCAGTAGTATCGATGTCTTTCACACGCGCCTTCCAGGAAGAACTGATGCTGAGATGCGGTGAACGTTCTTTGGTAAGGGACACATGCAACTCATCCTCTTCTTCGGTCACAATGAAATCAGGGATGATTGTGTCAAACTGCGTGGGCGTGCCTTCGTAGGCAGCTACCGGTTTCAGTTTCAACCCGGCTATCAGCTCCAGCACAATCTTCAGATCTTCGTCATCGATATTCAATGCCGTCATTATCTTAGCAAAGCTACGCTGCTTCATTTCCTCATAGTGATTTTCCAGCAATGCAATGGCGGTCTTCACATCCGGCCCAGGGCAGATGGAATTCATTTTTTTTAACTGGAATAACAAACATTCTCTGATCGATGACGAAGCAATTCCCACCGGCTCCAATTCTTTAATGCGATTAACTACCTGCTCTACCATAGAAGCGTCAATCCATTTTGAAAATTTTAATGAGTAATCATCGGCGATGGCTTCGTGCGAGTTTTCAAGCATTCCTTCATCCGATATTGAATTGATGATAAACTCACCCAATTGTTTTTCCTCTTCCGAAAGGGAGAGCATACCAAATTGAGTGAGCACTTCTTTTCTGAAGTCAACCATTTCTACCAAAGGTCTGTCCGGCATATCGGGTTGTTGATAAAACTGATTGTTTTCCATTTTATAATCAGGAGTGTCGTCGTACGCATACTCATCCCAGTCCTGATAGTCTTTCTCCGATGCATCCGCAGCGTCTTCTGGCGCCTCTTCCCGTTTTTCTTCAATGATGGGATTTTCTTCCAGTTCCTGTTGAATGCGTTGTTCCAGTTCAATGGTATTGAGATGAAACAGGTTTAGCATCTGAAGCTGAAGGGGGTGAATCTTCAACTGTTGTTTCTGAGCAATATTCTGATAAAGCATAGTCCAAGTGGCTTTAGGTTGCTTTTCTACAACTACAAGCCAGGAACCAAATTTTTCAAAACACTCAATCAACTGATTTACAATCATTTAAATTTTTACCTCTTTTCAGGATTGTCGAAATCTGTAGATAATTATCCACAAAAAGAATAATTATTTACACAGGGGTAAGAAGTAAACAGTATCTCCTTCCACAAAAAGCAATTTTTACAGCACGGAAGTGTATGTCGCGATTGTACTTGATTTTAATCAATCCGAACGGATGAACTCTCATTTACCCTATTTTTACTCCACTCGTTTAAACCCATCGTGCTTCATGCGGATTACTCAATTCGTCATTTATTTTCTCTTCTTCATTTCGCTTAGCGTATTGGCTATTCTCTCTTTTGTATTTGAAGAGCGATATACAGCTTATGCGAGATACACCGCTGATGTGGAGAAAACCTATAAGACGATCACAGCCATTTCCCGGCTCGAGAGTTTACTAAAGGATACAGAAACCGGTCACCGGGGTTATCTACTGACGCAGGACAGTTCCTTTCTGCAACCCCTATTGAATGCGGATGAGGAGATAAAAAAGATAATGCTCGACCTCAAAACGCTTACGACAGGTAACGAGTCGCAACAGAAAAGAGTTATTCAACTGAATCTGCTCATCGTGACGAATCGAGATGCCATCCGGCATACCTTGCTCATGTTCCTCTATAACAAAGAAGTATACCGCAAAAACCTGCTCATCAGTAAAGATAAAATGGACGAATGCAGGCAGGTAACAAAGGCCATGATTGCGGAAGAAGAACATCTCCTCATTTCCCGTAATCAAAACAAGTATTTGTACGAATCGACGGCCGCCAATTATTTAATCTGGCTGTTTACGTTCAGCGCGTTCACTTTCATGATTTCCTGTTTTGTCATTATCAAAGAATTCAGAGAAAGGAAAAAATATCAGAGTGAACTCGAGTTGAAGCTCCAGCAGCTGCATCAATCCAATGCCGAGCTGGAACAAATCACGTATGTCGCCTCACACGATCTGCAGGAGCCATTACGAAAAATCAATTCATTTACAGACCGATTGGAAATGAAGCATGCTCAATTTCTCAATGAGGAAGGAAAGTCGGTGATCAACCGCATCAGTTATTCATCGAACCGCATGCGTGAACTGGTCGAAGATCTGGCCAATTACATCGGCCTTGTACAAATCCATGAAAAGAAACAGGCTGTGGATCTGAAAAGGGTAATTGATAGTATCTGTGAAGAAGATGTCGAACGGATCAAAACCAATAAAGCGCAATTGTTCTATGATCATCTTCCCGGTATACAGGGATATTTTTCACAATTACGATTGCTGTTCAAGGCGCTGGTGGACAATAGTCTTAAATTCGCCCAGGACAATACTCCATCGCACATTCATATCTATGCTCATGCGGCCACCGCGGATGAGCTGAAGGCATTAAGTATATCACCGGATACCCGATACATTAAAGTGACCCTCAGGGATAATGGAATTGGATTTGATAATGAATTTGCGGACCGGATGTTTGGAATTTTTCAACGATTGCATCCACAGCATTCACCGTACGATGGAAAAGGAATCGGATTAGCTATTGTCAAAAGAGTGATGACCAATCACAATGGATTTGTATTTGCAAAAGGGATTCCGATGACGGGTGCGGAATTCGTTTTGTTCTTTCCTGCCTAAGCCTAAAAATAAAACCCGATCACTAATTTACTATTTTACTTTCGGCTACTATTTTATTAAAATCAGCACGTACATCCAGTACGGTACGATATGCTCTGCGCTTCACCTCCGTGATTAACGATATGTCGGCCAATGTCATTTCTTCAATCAATTTCTCCAGCTCGGATTTGTAGATCGTTAGTTTGTTCCTCGATTTCTCAATGACCGCCCTATTTCTTGGCTGAAGCGTGGACATTTTTTTATCCATCGCCATGATCTCTACCCCCAAGGAATCTCTCAACGTGACCAACTGAGTAGCTATATTTTTGAGACTGATATTGATGGTATCGGCATGCAGCCTGTTCCTTTCCCGTTGCAACGTTAAGGTATCATCATTTTGCGCAAATGCGATACTGCACAGCAAGGAAAACCAACTGATCACTACCACCTGAAGTGTGCTTCTGTTTTTCATCCGTGGAGTAGTTAGGCCACCTGAGGCTGTTTGCTTAAGCCAAAAGACTTGCTTTGCGACCGCTTCACGCGAGCCGGTACGTGCTTATGCATTTCCGTTTTGGCCAGAAATACCTCTTCCTCCTGTGACTGCTCCATCTTTGGAAACAACACTTTGGCCAGAAGATAAAAGCTCATCATGAAAAAGACGTAACCGATGAGAAGTGAGAATACAATGATCAGAGCGCTCATAAAAAGGGTATTTATTATCAGCAGTTGATCAAAGCCTGTGCCACTCTAAAATTGAATGAATGCAAAGCCATTTTGAGGGTTTCGCTTTTCCTGCATAATATCGCTGTGGACGTAAATCCCCGAAACCTTATCCCCTTCCCGGCTCATTTCTACGATTTCGAGACACTCACCGTGTGTGTCCTTCTATATCTTAACCGATACTTAACTGTTTGTTTCATTTAACTCCTGAAATCCATCTTCCGTTTAGCCGTAGCATTTTTTATCCTAGCGGTACTCGCTGAGTGTTGGATTTGAAGTGATGGCAGGAATCTTATCCGGAGGATGGAGTAAGCATTTGAAAATCCAAACTTGATTTAAAAGACAGCAGCCAAGTGTTTTCCTTTTCGCTTCAGCTTCTGTCAAAAGAAAAGAGAGAAGCATCGCTATTGCGTTTGCTTTCTAACAGATCGCGAATGATCTCTGAAGCCATCAGACTGAAAGTGATTCCATTTCCGCCAAAGCCCAATGCAAAGTAGGTATTGGAAAATGGTGATGGGGTACCGATATAAGGCAGGCCATCTTTGGTTCCGCAGAAAGTACCTGCCCAAGCAAAATCGGTTTGAAAAGGAATAGCCGGGAATTTCTTCTTAAAATCGTTTTCTAACTCCAATGCCTTACGGTCCAGTCTCCGGTCTCTTTTATCCGGATTATAAAAAGAGTCATCTCTGCCACCCACCAACAGGCGATGATCTAATGTGCTACGCATGTAGAGGTAAGGAACAGCCGTTTCCCATATCAGGCTATCCTTGTACCAGAACTGATCGCCCGGAAGTGGTTTACTGATAATCGCGTAGGTCGAATTTCTGATCTCCACCTTTTTATTCAGGTAATTACCGGATTCATACCCTGCGCATACAATCAACTTCTTTGCCCTGATAACTTTACGTTCGGTGGTTTTCAATTCCACCCCGCTCTTGCTTTCGCTCCACTTTTCAATTTCAGTAGTGTCAAATACAGTGAGACCAAAGTTCCTGGTACAATATTCCAGCAGGCAGTGGCTCAGCTTATATGCATTTACCTGTGCGCCTTCTGCGGAAAGCACTCCGGCAGGAGCTTTAAATCCAAATTTCTTTTTTATATCATCGGCTTCGAGCCATTCTATATCGGAAAGCCGATGGCGTCTTCGAAGCTCATATTCTTTACGCAAATCGGTTACATGCCATCGGGAAGAAGCATACTGAAAGCTAGGCTTGTATTCAAAGTCCACCTTTGCTCCTGTTTTTTTTATGATGGTATGAAGTGAATCAATCGCCTGTACACAAAGAGCATAGCTTCTTACTGCAGCCTCCTCTCCCACCAGTCCGATTAATTTGCGCAGCGGCACATCGATTTCATATTGAAGCAGTCCGGTGGAAGCGGAAGTGCTCCCCATGCCCGGATGTCTCCGGTCCACCACCATCACTTTGTGGCCAGCCTTGCCTAAATGATACGCCATTAAAGCACCAGTGATGCCAGCGCCCATGATGACTACTTCCGTTTCCATGTTTTCTTCCAAAGATGGAAACGAACTGATCATTCCGTCCTTCAATAACCAGAAGGGGTACTGCGAGCGTAAGTCCATAGTACCTATACTTCTCCTTTAGGGTTGAGTTCTTTACTTTCCTTCTTGATGATGAATACAGCCGCTTTATCAGGCTCAATGCCACCACCATGATCAATGGTATATACTTTGGTAAATTCCGCCCCGAAATAAAGGATAATGGACGTATAGTAGACCCAGAGCAGGAGCAAAATAATAGAGGCCGCTGCGCCATAGGTAACACCCACGTTGGAGTTACTCAAATAAAAACCGATCAGAAACTTGCCTATCAAAAACAAGATGGAGGTGAACCCTGCTCCGATAAAAGCATCCTTCCAGCGGATTTTCGCATCGGGCAAGACTTTGAATATGATAGCAAACAAAGTAGAAATGATGGCATACAGCATTATGTAGTTCACTACCTGAAACAGGATTACGGAATCATGGTCAAATAAAGCGGTCAGTCGATCGCGCAGCAGGTCGACAAAGGCATTGACTGTGAGCGATACCAGAAGGACAAATCCGAAACTGATAATCAATGAAAAGGAAATGATCCGGTTCATCAACAGATGCACAATACCCCGTTTGGGTTTCGCCTTGATCGACCAGATGTAATTGATGGAATCCTGTATTTCTGTAAATACCCCCGTGGCACCGATAATGAGAAAAATTATCCCGAGCACAGCTCCGGAAGCACTTAATTGCGAATGCTCTATGTTTTTGATAATGTCCTGAATCTGCATTGCGGCAGCGTTTCCCACAAGACCATTTATTTGTCCATAGATTTTTCCCTGCACGGCTTCTCTGCCAAAGAAAATACCTGCCAGAGAAATAATGATGATCAATACGGGGCCAATCGAAAAAACAGTATAGTACGATAACGATGCACTTAGCTTTACTCCATTATCAGCAAAAAATTCAGTGAACGCTTTTTTTAATACCTGCCAGAACTTTAACATAGACCGATTAGTGTTTTTCAATCGTTGAAACCTTACCGATTAATTGAGCCACTTGTGAATCGGAATAGGTGCCATACGCATCTACCAGCGTTCCCTTCGCTCCATCACTGGTTTCCATCACATAAAGTACTGCCATATCAGCCGGGTCGGTTATTCCTTCGAAACGATAAAAGTTGACAATAGTAATTTCCTCCGGCTGATATAATTTACCTGACTCCATGGACTTCAGTCCTTGTGGAGTAGCTGTAAAGTTTTCCTGATAGCCCCGCTCCTGTGATTTATTCAGGCAATACGAAAGTGTTCTTAGCTCCGGCATTAATTTCTCCGACTCGGTGAGTTGATTCTGAATGTAAGTGGCATCCTTCTCTCCCCGTTGTAATGCCTGTGTCGCTTGAGTGGTTTCCATAATGATAAATGTGGTTCTCTTTTCCCAGGTGAAAAGATGGTGCCACTGCTTATCCATGGCTTTTACCAGTATCAAGAATGAAGTGCGTATTAAATTACTCACTCACCTTGCCTTTTATCTTCTTTAAGGAAGGGTACCTTTTTTTTCGGTTTGGGGTAAAACACATCCTTTCATGACATCCGGTTTTTACAGATATCCCTATCCGTTGCGTCTTGCCGCCATATTGTTGTGCCTTATACTTATCGTTTACATCTGCGTTCACCTGCAGGTGGTTATTGTCCCCTTAATCTTCTCTCTCATTTTCTCCGTAATGATCTACCCCATAGCGCGGACGTTTGAGAAATGGCGATTTTCCAGAGGACTTGCCGTTCTTTCTGCTGTGCTGGTAGCCAGTATCGCTATCGGAGGAATTACCTACTTTATCTGCTCACAGGTTTCTCAGTTGAATGAGCAGATACCACAGCTGTCCAGTAAACTGGAAACCATGTACCAGCAGATGCAAACACATCTCTATAATGAATATGGTATAGAGCAATCCAAACAGACCGAACAAGTCAAAAACCAGCTCAACCACATTGCGGATGATAACGGTGGTAAAATTCTTGCATTCCTGTTTAAGGCCGTGGCGAACTTTGTTACTGATGTTACGCTGATTCCCTTATTCGTTTTCTTCCTGCTTTACTTCCGTCATTTCTTCCTGGAGTTTTTTCATAAAGCATTTGTATCCGCTGATAATGATGTCATCACGCAGATTCTGGCCCGTATGTGCGAAGTGATTCAAAGCTGGCTGGTGGGTTTGGTTTTAGTGATGGCCATTGTAGGTACGCTCAACACCATTGGTCTTCTTGCCTTAGGCATTCAATACGCAGCACTCTTTGGTTTTCTTGCGGCCTTCTTATTACTTATCCCGTATATCGGTATCATCATCGGATCATTGTTACCGGCACTGATGGCGCTTGCCACGAAGGATTCCTACTGGTATGCGGTAGGAGCTATTGCTGTTTTTCTTTTTGTACAGATTCTGGAAGGTAATCTCATCACGCCGTATGTGATTGGTTCTAAAATAAGTATCAATCCATTGGTGGCCATTGTTGCCTTGTTACTTTTTGGAAACTTATGGGGGATCAGCGGATTGATCCTTGCCCTGCCGGTGACGGCCATGCTCAAAGTGATTTTCGATGCCGTGCCTGAGATGAGGCCTTTCGGTTTTGTATTGGGCGAACCGGAGAAACATTTTCTCAGTCATGTGCAGGCCGATGATCCGCTTCCCATTAACAAGCCTTTGCGAAAGCCTCGCGTGCGTGCACCTAAAACCAAACCAGCGTCTTAAACATTCTTCCGATCTTATTTTTCAAAGTGAATATCACTTTTGTACTTCACATCGCATTGAAAGTTTGTTTTAGTTGTATTTTTAGGGCGAATAGCGTTTGCTGTCATTGCAATGAACCACCTGCCGCCATCATTACGAACTGTCAACGTAACCCGCTACATTACCCCTTTACGTGAAGGCGGATCGATGCCTGCTCTTGTAGAAGCTGATGACCAGTTTTTATACGTATTGAAATTCCGGGGGGCGGGTCAGGGCAAAAAAGCGCTGATCGCAGAACTGATTGGTGGAGAGATCGCACGTGTATTGGGGTTGAAAGTGCCTGAAATTGTATTTGCCGAACTCGATGTTGCCTTTGGCCGGATTGAAGGAGATGAAGAAATCCAGGATCTGTTGAAAGCTAGTGTAGGGCTCAATCTGGCCCTACATTTCCTATCGGGTTCGATTACGTATGATCCCAATGCATCAACGGTAAATAACACATTAGCTTCACAGATCGTCTGGCTGGACTGCTTACTCATGAATGTAGACCGCACCGCCCGCAATACCAACATGCTAATGTGGCATAAGGAATTGTGGCTGATTGATCATGGCGCATCACTGTACTTTCATCATTCATGGAACGATTGGCAACACCCCCAACGGCCATTCCCTAAAGTGAAAGATCACGTTTTGTTGATTAAAGCAACGGAGTTGAAGGAGATTGATCAGCAATTCAAGCCCTTAATTACCAACGAAGTCATCCACGCTATTGTGAACCTGATACCCGATGAATGGCTGACGGACGAACTCACTTTCGATAGCATCGAAGCACATCGCCAGGCCTATGCGCAGTTTCTGGAGACACGCGTAGCCCATTCTGATTTTTTCATTAAAGAAGCCCAGGATGCAAGAGCTACACTTATTTGAGTACGCGGTCGTCAGGGTGGTGCCTTATGTGGAACGTGAAGAGTTTCTCAACATCGGCGTAGTGGTGCTTTGTGCGAAACAGAAGTTCTTACAATCCATCTTTAAAATAGAAGAGAACAGGCTTCGTGCCTTCTGCCCACGGCTTGATATCGAAGAACTGAATGAATACATTACTTCATTCGAACAGATCTGTGCGGGTGGTAAAGCGGGCGGCCCTATCGGGCTGTTACCCATCGCCGAACGTTTTCGCTGGCTTACCGCCACCCGCAGTACCATACTTCAGTCCTCCAAAGTACATCCCGGGTTGTGTGATGATCCACAGGTAATGTTGATGCGATTGCACGGGCAACTCGTACTGACGCGTCCATAAAAAAAGGTCTTCAACTTTTTAGATGGAAGACCTTTTTCTATCCGGTTAAGGTTGACGCTTAATTCTTATACGTCTTATCCAGAAACACATAACGCGCATCGTCTTTGGCTTTCACTGCTTTTGATACAGCATCGATCACCATTACTGGTGGTGCTGTATCATGGGCTTCGGCTTTTGGCCAATCCGGAAGTTTATCTCCGTTCGGATTACCCTTAATTATGAAATTAGCAAAGTAATTAAACATGGTTTCGGATGCGGCGTAGTCTTCTTTGGTCCATGCGTAATCTTTGATCAGATCAAGGTTACCCATACAGTATTCAATCTCCATGGCATGGGGTGCGCCCACAGGTTCTGGCGCTTTAGGGGCATCCTGTCCTTTTTCCAACGTACCTCCGGCCAAACCGGAAACACGTGTCTGATCCACCAGCGGAGGTCTAAACTTGCTGAACAGATAGCGGTACACGGGCTGTGCACTGTTCTTGCGATGAAGATCAAACCACTTCCATGTGCTGTACGAAATGAAACGATCGGAAGCCAGTTGAGTAGCGGCTATTTCCAGGTCTCTTGGTGTGGTTCCTTTGGGATATAGCTTCAATACTTCGTTGGCGTCAGCGGTTGCCGGATATGCCTCTTTCACTTTCTTCACATAATTCTCTTCGGTGAGCGGGCCTTGCAGGAATGCAATACCGGGAATTTCTGCTGAGTTCCAGCCGAGCAGTAACGGCACCTGTGCCTGTTCTTTTGCTTTAAATGTTTCGGGAAGTGTTTTAGTGCAGAAGTAACCATCAATTACCGTAGGGAATCCAAACCGTTTTGATTCATTATAGATCTCATACAAATCTCTGGTACTTAAGGCACGCAGCTGCGCCAATGTTGGATAACCTGCTTTGGTGGCAAACTCCAGCCCGATCTGTTCGGCTTCCGCTAATGGAACTGGCGCCAAGGTAGGGTTAATACCCGCACCGCTTTCACCGATCGCACCGGCAATCAGATTTCTGGAAAGTGGTGAAGCCATCTGTGCACTTACAGCAATCGACCCTGCCGATTCTCCGGCAATAGTGACTTTCTTAGGATCACCGCCAAAGGCAGCGATGTTCTTCTGCACCCATTTCAATGCTGCATTCTGATCAAGCAACCCATAGTTACCCGATGCTTTGTACGGTGCTTCCTTACTCAATTCCGGATGAGCAAAGAATCCGAAAATATTCAAGCGGTAATTAACGGTAACAACGACAATCCCTTTCTTCGCCATATTCGCACCGTCATAGCGAGGCTCAGCGCCATCCCCTGCCACATAACCACCTCCAAAGAAATACACCAGTACCGGAAGTCCTTTGGTATCCCGCCTGGCGGGAGTCCATACATTCAGATAAAGGCAATCTTCACTCAGTCCGTTTGAGCGCGAGCCCATATCGCCAAACACAATAGGCTGCACAGCACGTGGCCCAAATGCTTTGGTATTCAG
>JAHEZH010000307.1 GCA_023251155.1 Flammeovirgaceae bacterium
GAACATTCACTGCGGAAGGGGAAGAAAAGGTGGCGACAGGAATGGGTGCGGATCTTTTTATCCGTAAGCCCGCCGCTGGTAAAGTACTCGTTCATGCAGTGGAAGGACAACTTAAAAACCCACAGCGCCATACTGCGCCTGCAGCGGGTCTGGGAACTTCATTTGAAGTGCGTCATCAATACAGTTCAGAGCTGATCGAAAAACTCGAAAAAAGAAACCTCGCGCTGGAAGAAGCGAAGCAAAACCTGGAAAAGCTGGTGGCCGAACGCACACACAGCCTGGATCGGGCCAATGAGGAGTTGCAGGCAGCCAATGAAGAACTGAAAGCAGGCAATGAAGAGATCCTCGCCTCGAACGAAGAGCTTAAATCGGCCAATGAAGAATTAGCGGCACTGAATGACCAACTTTTGCTGGCTTCACTCACTATTCAGCAACAAAGCGAAACAATCATCCGTCAGAAAGAGGAAGCGCTGAAAAAGGCGGAGCAAAGTCTGGAAGTCATCTTCGCCAACACGATGGAGGAAATTCTGGTGCTGGACACGCAAGGGAAAATCGTATTCTTTAATAAAACCTTTGAGTATTTTATTGAACTCTCTACCGGCAAAAAACCGGAACAGGGCGAATACCTCTGGGACATGACGCTGCCGGAACGAAACGAATTCTCACGTCAACTGTTTAACCGGGCCATGACCGGTGAATCGATCGAACTGGAAACTTCGGACAGCTTACCCACGGGAAAAGTAATTCACCGTATCCGTTATTCTCCGGTAGTGGTTGACGGTCGGATTGCGTACGTCACCCTCATCTCCACCGACATCACGGAGAAGAAAAAACAGGAACAGATATTACAAGTATCGGAACAAAATCTTCAGACCATTTTTCAAAACACCAACGAAGCGTTTACCCTGCTGGATACGGATTTGAAGGTCATTGCATTCAATGCCAATCAGGCCGATTTCATTCGTGAAGCCACCGGAAAAAAACTGGAGATGGGTCAAAACCTGATGACCATAGTGCAGCCCGGCCAGGAAGAAACGGTCAAAAAATTATTTGAGAATGTCATTGAAACGGGATCCGTTAGTTATGAAATTCAAAATGGGTCAGCGTTAACCGAACAATGGTTTGAAGTCACCATCAGGACAGTGAAAGACGAACAGGGAACACTAAAAGGATTTTGCATCACCAATCATAACATCACTAATTTAAAAAAATACGCATCGGAAATCACGATACTGAATAAAGCGCTCGTGAATTTTCAACAGGCCATCTTCAGTTCCTCCATGGCTGCCATTACCGATGCCCATGGAACCGTGACGTTCGTCAATGATAA
The DNA here is from genome assembly GCA_023251155.1 of Flammeovirgaceae bacterium. Classification (GTDB taxonomy): domain Bacteria; phylum Bacteroidota; class Bacteroidia; order Cytophagales; family Cyclobacteriaceae; genus ELB16-189. Next base: position 1,331 of record JAHEZH010000307.1, read on the forward strand.
CATGTTGGCGGTAAATGGATATGAACGCGAAGAATTCATTGGCAAAAATTTCCGGATCATGAATTCCGGATATCATCCGAAAGCATTCTGGACAAACATGTGGCAGACCATCTCCTCAGGAAAAACATGGAACGGACAGATTTGCAATAAAACAAAAAGCGGGCGCTTCTTCTGGGCGGATGCCTACATCATTCCGTTTCTGAACGAAACGAATTCCGTGTACCAGTATTTAACCATCCGCCACGACATCACGGCACAAAAAGAAGCCGAGGACAAATTAATTCAAAGTCAGATCTTGCTGGAAGAATCTTCTGCGATTGCAAAAGTAGGATGCTGGGTGTTGGATAGAAAAACAGGAAAGGTGCAGGTATCCAAACAAATGCTGTCGATTTTCGATATCAGCGAGGAAGAATTTAATGAAGACCCATCTTCCTTATCCAAACGGGTGCATCCTTCCGATGCCGATAAAATTCAGACACTCTCCGAACTGCTGCTCGTGGAGAGTACGATCAAAGCGGAAACGGAATACCGCATTATCAAATCGGACGGCTCCATCGTATGGATATTCCAAAAAGCGAATCTGACCAAAGTAATCCATGAAGAAGAAAAAATAATCGGAGTCGTGCAGGACATTACCGAACGGAAAGCGAGCGAGGAAGAACTGATTGAATACAATGAACGCTACCAGATTTTATCCAAGGCAACCAATGACGCCATCTGGGATCTGGACATGGCTACCGGTAAAATTATCTGGAACCAATCCTTCTTCACCATCTTTGGATACCGCTCCGATGAAATCGAATATACCTCAGCGTGGTGGCGAAGTAAAATTCATCCGGAAGATGTAGAGCAAGTGGCGAACGACTATGAACACGCGCTTCAATCCGGGCTAACCAATTGGAGTGCTTCCTACCGGATGATGAGCGCAGATGGAACATATAAATACATTCACAACCGGGGTTACGTTCTTTATGACAAAGGGAAAGCCGTCCGTATGATTGGTTCAATGCAGGACGTAACCGAACGAGTGGAAGCGATTGCCGAAGTGGAAAAACTTTCACTGGTGGCAAGTAATACAAAAAATGGTGTCATGATCACGGACAGCAATGGCATGATCGAATGGGTCAATGAAAGTTTTTTATTGATGACGGGGTATTCGCTGGAAGAAGTAAAAGGAAAGAAATCCAATTTCCTGCAGGGTAAAGATTCCGATCCGCATACCATTAAACGCATCTCTGATCAAATTAAAAAGAAGGCATTTATCTCGGAGGAAATCATCAACTACACCAAAAGCGGGAAGCAATTTTGGTGCAAACTGGACATCTCTCCTGTATTTGACAAAAACAAGCAGCTCAAGAATTACATGTCGATACAAACCGACATCACCGAATTAAAGGAGTTCGAAAAATCCATCACCTCCATTGCGCGCGAGCTGGCCAGCCTGATTGCCAATGCCAACGTACCCATTTTTGGAATTGATACCCGTGGACTCATCAATGAATGGAACCGCGTTGCCGAGGAGCTTACCGGGTTGAGCCGAAATGATGCGATGGGGTTAAAGTGGAAAAAATCGTTTGTTTTTTCTGATCACAAAAAAGACATGATTGACCTGATCAACCAGACACTGGAAGGAATGTCATTAACCAATATCGAGCTTCCCATTATTACCAAATCGAACAAACGCCTGATGTTACTGATCAGCGCCTCCCCCCGAAGAAACACATCGAATGAAATCACCGGGATCATTTTTGTAGGCCAGAACATTACAGAACTCACGGACTACCGGAATAACCTGGAACGAAAAGTAGAGGCACGCACACATGAACTGAACATTGCTTTGAATAAAGAGAAAGAACTGGTCCAAATGAAAAGCCAGTTTGTGTCTATTGCATCACATGAATTCCGAACTCCCCTTACGAGCATCACGATTGCAGCCGGGTATATCAAAAAGTACAAGGCCAAACTTTCCGAACAAGAAATCGATCTCAAGCTGGAGAACATCGAAAAGCAAGTCGGCCACATGACCTATCTGCTGGATGATATTTTGCTCATTGGCAAAGCCGAAGCGGGCAAGTTACCGGTTACAAAAAAAGAGGTCAATATTGTCCATTTTTTCGAAAACCTAAATCAGGAAATGGAACGCTCAACCGGAGGAACACATCACATCCGGTTCATTCATCAGCTTTCAAATAACACGATCATTACGGATGAAAAGCTATTGAGAAACATCTTCATCAATGTATTAACCAATGCGATTAAGTTCTCTCCCGATGCGGATGAAATCACAATAACGATTCGTTCGGAAGAGGGTTATTGTACGATTTCGGTGAAGGACGAAGGCATCGGTATTCCCGCCAGCGATCTCAAAAATTTATTTAACCCCTTCTCCCGCGGTAGCAACACTATGGCCATTGAAGGTACAGGCTTAGGCCTTTCGATTATCAAAAAAGCAGTTGAACTTCTGAATGGAAGGATTACGCTGCAAAGCAGTTTGGGTAAAGGAACAGAAGTCAATATTGAATTACCTTCCGTATGATCGCCAAGAAAATTTGCCTGGTGGAAGACACACCGGACTTGCTGGACAACCTTTCCCAGTTTTTACGCATGGAAGGCTATGAAATCTGGCCCTGTAAAAACGGGATAGAAGCCATGGATCGCATGAAAAAAGATACCCCTGATCTGATCATTACTGATTTTCTGATGCCCGGAATCAATGGTCTTGAACTCATTCAAAAACTGAAGCACATGAATCACTTGACCGCAGTGCCTGTCGCTCTCTTTTCAGCCAAGCCC
>JAHEZH010000308.1 GCA_023251155.1 Flammeovirgaceae bacterium
TTTGTGTTTCTGTGAATTTTGACTTTTTCATAATAACCATTTTAAAATTGAAAATTTGTATTCAACTTTCAAATGGCCGAACTTCAGGGGAGCTTACAATTGAATAAGTTCGCTACAATTTGGAACGATAGTGCATGAAAAGATCTGAATCGAGTCTGATTTTGATATTTGATGCTGGCCGAATCCTATTGGGAGTACACAGTTTCGGTAAGTAAAGCGATAATGAATTTCCTTTTTTTTCTTCAATTCTTTAAGTGGTCATGTCAGGATTTTGATCTGGCTTTTTTACTATACTTATTTGTATACTATCATTACATGCATATGTCGTGATGTCTGAGAGAAGACATTTGAAATGAAGAATTAAAAAAATTAAGCAATATGTTTGAATGGCAAATTAGTAGGTATGACAGAGCTCGAAAAATTTGAGCTTTGAAATACGTGTGTATAGATATCAATACCATTGAGTGATTTGATCTTGCCTTTTCAAAGAATTGACGGATGGTTGGTTATTAATGGTTAACGACAACCTTGTATTTAGATAGCTGTTTATTGAGTGCCACCTTTACAATATATATACCGTCCGGTAGGGAGGCAGTGGTAACGGTAACCTTTGACAGGGAGATTTTTACCGGCACTTTCAAGATTACACCCATGGTGTTTGAAACCGAAACGGAAGATACCTGTCCGCCTTTTATGTTGACGGATACTTCAGCATCGGCCGGGTTAGGGTAGGCATCTTCATTGAGCCGGTCATTCAGTACAAAGCAAACTTCTGAATAGTTTTCGGTACCATCAAAGTCCACTTGCCTCAGGCGATAATACGTTTTTCCAAAGTAAGGATGCTCATCGTGTGAACTGTAATTGATTTCTGTATTGCTGTTACCTGCAGCTTTTAATTTTGCCAGTGTACTAAATTGGCTTCCTTCATCAGCGCGTTCTACCAGAAAATAGTCGCTGTTCAGTTCGGTGGCTGTTTTCCAGTTCAGGCTCACTGTACCATCCGCATTGAGCAGGCAATTGAAAGATAGTAAATGTATGGGAAGAGCGTTATTGTTATCGGCAGTTCCCAGCGTAAATGTACCGTAGCTGGTAATGAGCGGAGTGAGCGCGCTGGTTACTGTACCGGTTGTGGTGTTACCGGTAGTACTTCCGTTTCCGTAATCTCGCCACTGCGCATTCCATCCTGCTACCCGTAGTGAAGAAAGACTGCCAACACCACCACTGTTGGTATCCCAGCTCAATGTGACTCGTGTTCCGGAGGATCCATTAATACGGTTCAATACCCAATACTCAACACCACTCACATGGTCAAGCGTGGCATCCCGATTGGTATTGGGATTGGTGCCTAAGATACTGGAATTGAAGTATTGGGCGGCATAGCTGTCCGTAGCGGAAGCAGAACCCGATATACCAATCGGTCGATAGAGTGAAGGTGTGCCTGTTGGTACACCTACCGGGAAAGTGAATGCGTTCGTTCCTGTTTTGGTGACTAATCCATCCACATAGCTGGTATTGTTCGCTCCTATAGCCGTTGACGCGTTTAGAAATTCGAGGATACCATTTTGCTTAACAATACCTTGAGTGAAGGTCATCGAATTGGCAATGCGCTGTGAGCCGGAGGATATGGTTAGTGTATTGGAAGCCGTTTTATTCACCACTACATCATAGAATGTTTCCGGTGATGCACTGGACAGTGTGCTATTCGTTCCCAGGAATGTAACACGGCTGGTATTCGCAGTGAATGATCCGTTGTTTACCCAGTTTCCGTAGACATCAAGCGTATTCGATCCGCTGATGGTAAGCGATGCGGCAGGGCTGGGAGCGCTGGCGGCATTGATTGTAATAGCACGCCCCACTGCACCGGCCGCACCTATTACGGGCATAAACTGTGGTCCCGCAGAAGGAATCAATACATCGGTTGTGCTGGTAGGAACTCCGTTACACCAGTTGCTGGCGGTAAACCAGTCGTTGCTGGTTCCTCCCAGCCAAACGTTTTGAGTAGTGGCCACTTTGGTAAACGTGACCTGCAGATAAGAACCACCGATTCCCTGCTTCAGTTGCCATTCAACGGTAGAGCTTGGGCTTAATGCCCCGGTCCATACGTTGGTATGTGAGTCGCAACACCCTACATGTTGTGCTACCTGTACTCCGTTTATGAATAAGAGGTAGTCGTCATCATGCGCAGGTACATCCAGTTGGTAAATGCCGCAAGCGAAACCGGTGCGCTTAAAACTAAGACTGATGTTGGTGGCATTCATTGCACAACCACTCCATCCTGTACCTCCTGTAGCATTGGTTGTGGACGGGGAAGCACCATTTGCCCATCGGTTTAATGTATTGAAACTATACGTGTTAGCACCTGAAGTAGTACCATTATCCGTATAATAACCCACATAATTGGTTCCTATGGTTTGCGAGTTGAATCCATACACATTCCATGTAGTGGAAGGAAAGGTAGTATAGGCAGGAATAGGATTGACGGTAATGGTAACAGAAGCATCCAGTGGAGGAGGGCAGTTCGTGCCTCCGGATACCGTATAGGTGGTGGTGACCGTTGGCGAGGCAGTAATCTGATAACCCGTAGTGGCGCTCATCCCGGCAGTAGCACCGGGAGGATTGGCACTCCAGGTATAGGTATTGGCACCACTTGCGGTCAGCGTGAATGGTGTTCCCGGACATGTGGTGGAGGCGGATGTGGGTGCAACGGCAGTAGTTGGAACCGGATTCACGGTTACGGGTACACCTAAGGAGGCAGTACATCCTGTTTTGCCGGCGTCGGTCATGGTTGCTGTATACGTATCCGATACATTGGGATAAGCAAACGTAGTACTGTTGGAAGGAGAGTTAATCGTACCATTGTTCGAAGCGTTGCCATTGGTCCACAAATAGGTTGCGTCAGGATAAGAAGATGCATTCGCCACCAGGGTTATCTGGTTGGAAGGCGAAGGACAAACCGTAACCGGGGAACTTACATTGAAAGGAGAGTCAGGAGATGCCGTGAAGTTGACGGACAAGTTACCAGGACCTCCGGTGTTTACTAATTGAAACTCAACGGTAGTGCCTGGCCCGATGAACCCGGTCCAGATATTGGATATAGCGGTATTGGTATAACCTGTTGAATACACCTGCACACCATCAATCAGTAGGGATAAGTTGTTATCGTGCGTGGGCATATCAATCTGATAATAGCCGCAAGAAATACCGGTACGTTTGAAACTCATCGCCCATGGAATACCTACGGTACATCCCGTATAGCCCTGGCTGGCCGGTGCACCAGTTACGGCAACTGCCGAAGAAGGTGCGGTGTTGGCTGCCCACCTCGCGGTAGTATTAAAGCTGAGGTTGGCTTCGGTATAGTATCCGTAATAACTGGAGGAATTGATAGTCGTACCGTTGTAGGCATACACATTCCATGTTCCGTTTCCAAACGTAGTCGTAGCCGGGGCAGCCGGAATATTTAGCACCGTAATGTTACGGGTAGCGGTGTTGGTAGTACAGCCGTTGTTACCGGTCACGGTATAAGTATATGTCGTTGGCCCGGGTGGTGTGCTTGATGGATTAATGGCAATGGCCGACTGGTTCGCATTTAGATACGTAATGGTCGGGTCGGAAGGAGAGGCAGACCAGGTATAGGTATTCGCACCGGTGGCGGTGATTGTAGTAGTACTTACCCCAGAGCAAATCGTAGCTTGTGTGGTGGTGGTCGTAATCGTAGGTGTAGACCCGGCAGCGGTTACGGTTACGGGTAATGTTGTTGTCACCGTACAGCCGGTAGCAGGGTCAGTTCCGGTGATGGTGTACGTGGTGGAAGTAGTAGGGCTTACGGTAACACTTGATCCGGTTAATCCACCGGGTGACCAGGTAAAGTTAAGTGTTGCCGTGGAGGACGAAGAAACAGATAACGTAGCGGATGAACCGGAACAGATAGTTGGAGGCGGTGAAGTCGTTAACGGATTAGGTGCATTAGAGATCGTCAATGATTGATTACTGTTGGTGGCGGTGTTTTGAGTTCGCACTTCTATCGTAGAACTGGCATTTAAAAATCCGGTCCATACCTTATTGAGGTTCGACATGCAACAGGCCGCACTATAAACCGTAGACCCGTTGATGATGAGTGTGAA
>JAHEZH010000058.1 GCA_023251155.1 Flammeovirgaceae bacterium
AGATGGGCATCAGCCAGCAGAGCATCAGCAAGATGGAACAAAACGAAACCATTGATGATGCCACGCTGGAAAGAGTGGCCAAGGCGCTGGGGTTAAGTAGTGAAGTGATCAGAAACTTTACTGAAGAGGGTGCTTTAAATGTTATTGCCAATACGTTTAACAGTCACGAGAACTCTGTCTCAATAGGATATCAGTCCACTTTCAATTTCAATCCAATCGACAAATGGATTGAAGCCATCGAAGAAAATAAAAAACTTTACGAAGCCTTGCTTACCGCAGAGCGGGAGAAGGTGGCCTTATTAGAGCGCATGCTGGAGAAGAAAAAATAGAGCAGGTCCGTAACTTCAAAAGTGCGCTATACCCAACCATACAGGTCGATATAGCGCATTTTGTTTTTCAGAATAAGGATATAAAGCATGCTTTATGTTGATACGTTAGCGGTCAGGCTAAGAGGATGCGCACTCGTTAAACATGAGCGACCATTTGACAAACTTTTTAGAACCCTTTTAGAAATATAAAAATGCAATACGAATTAGTAAGAGACGAAAACGGGAAACATCAAATTGGGGGCGAGGTTCCGAAAGACTTTAACATTCCAACCAATGAGTTTATTGCAGGCTTTCAATATCTGGGCTTTATAGACAATTCTGATCCTTTATTTTCCTGGCTACCTTTTAGAGTGAACTTAATTCATCCAATTTATACAGATGAATATTCCGTTTTCCTTGATTATACCAACCCAGGCAGTCCGACAATAATTGAGCCGTTGGACACAGCAGCATCAACGAGTGCCTTTGAGGAAGTTGACAAAAACTCTAAAATTATCTGGGAAGCAGTGAAAGTAGGTACAGAAGAAAAACAGGAAATTGATGAATTCGAAAGTATTGGTATTTGTGGAAAACCTGAATGGCTTCAAGAAGATGAAACGCCAACGTGCCCAAAAAGTGGAAAAAGAATGAAGTTCTTGTGTCAGCTAGGAAGTTTTGGCGACATAAAATCGACCTACTCAAATGTAATACCGACAAACGGAATGGCTCAATATTTTGAAAAGCTGAATTTCTGGTGCGATGGAAATCTGTATATTTTCATAGAACCGACAACACGGACAATGTGCTATACTATGCAGAACACATAAGTGAACAATCTAATAGACAAAGTCCGAACCGCTAACACAAGCTATAAGTCATGGCGGAACATTGGATGATTAAAAGGATAAAACGATGAAGAAAGTAGAAATATTTGAAAACGAAAGAGCGACAGGCTACAACCAGTTTGTAGAAACATGGATACCGAATTATAACTATTTCTTAGACCGTTTACCAAAACTATTAAGCGACGCGAATGGAAAAGAGTTGTTGGTAGTTGGTTGCGGAACGGGAAACGAAATAGAAAGATTTGTCAAAGCACCTGAACATTGGACAATCACAGGCATTGATCCTTCGCCTGAAATGATTAAACAAGCGAACGATAAATTTCACAACCACGACAACGTAAAGCTGTTTACAGGTTTAGTTTCTGAACTTGAAATTGAAAAAAAATACAGCGTAGCAACGCTTTTACTGGTTTTGCATTTTCTTGACGATAACGGTAACAAACTAAATTTACTGAAAGATATTGCCGACAGATTGGTTTCGGGTGCGGCATTTGTAATGCTTGACATAACAGGCGACAAAAACCAAATCAAACAAAATCTAAAAGTTCTTAGACATCTCTTGCCAGACGGCTTGGACGCAGAACAGATAAACAACCGGTTGAGCAGAATAGAAAACGAACTTTTTGCAGTTTCAGAAGAACGGCTTTCAGAATTATTGCAGGAAGCGGGATTTGAAAAACCACTTCGCTTTTTTCAATCGTCAATTTACATGGGTTGGCTGACAAAGAAAAAATGAATGAAGTGAACAACGGAAAACAACGAACTGCTAACATCGGCTTGGCAATAGGGTGGCTACGTATTTCTATGCAACATTTGTGCAAGGCTCGACAGCAATAATTCTATTGAACTTTTATGCTAAATATTCGCCACATCCTCAAGCCGAAAAAACGTTGGCAACAATTTGGCACCGTTGCTACGAAGACAGGAAAATAAATGAGTACACACATATGACTGAACGCTCTTTTGAACCAATCAATTAAGATAGATTAAATTATAAACAAACATTAGGCATGAGCAGAATTCACTTGTTTGAGGTTGAAGACAAAAAATGGTTTCCCTCATTTCTGAGAGATTACATGACCGATTTTTTACAATTCTTTGCTAACAAAATGGGCATTTTAAATCCCGTTGTACCAATAATTGAACAAGCTCTGCGTAAAAGCAATAGCACTACAATTATTGACCTTGGTTCGGGAGGAGGAGGAGCACTTATTGGTCTTAACCGAGATTTAAAAAATAGAATTCCTGAATTGAAAGTAGTATTAACCGACTATTTCCCGAACATTGATGCATTTGAAAGGATTAAAAGAACCACAGATAACATAATTTACGATGCGCGTTCTGTTGACGCAAGAAACGTTCCTGAGAACTTAAAAGGGCTTAGAACTCTTTTTTTAGCTTTTCATCATTTTAAACCCGATGACGCTAAGTTGATTTTGCAAAATGCTGTAACGTCAGGAAGCTCTATAGCCATTTTTGAAGCTTCAGAAAGAAGCGCTCTTAGCATTTTAGCTATGCTGTTTTCACCCATCTCAGTATTGCTGACAACACCATTTATTCGGCCTTTTAAAGTTGGCAGAATATTTTTTACTTATATAGTTCCAATTGTTCCACTGTTCGTTTGTTGGGACGGTGTTGTTTCCTCTTTGCGAACCTATTCAATAGAAGAAATGAAGGAATTAGCTAATCAAGTGAAAGGAGCGGAGAACTACCATTGGGAAATTAATCAAATCAAATCAGGTGGATTAAATTTATTCTACATGACAGGTACTGCAAAATGAAGCATTAGCGCTTGATAATTAGTAGGTTTTATCTTCGCTAGTACATTTAGTCACGGTAGACAGTTACGTTTTCATAAGCCAGTCACTGCAAAAAGAAAAGCATTAATGGCAACCCTGAGAACGACCGTTACTTCACCCAAATTCGACAGACAAAATGCACGAGAATCTATTAAATATCGTACGACAAAAAATACACATTTCGAACAAAGACACTGAACTCTGCACTAAGTATTTTGAACCTGTTATTTTCCCGAAAAACAGGATCATTGAGGAAGAAGGAAAAATTCCTCAATACTTGTATTTTGTAGTTTCTGGTTATATGCGATTGTTCCATTACAATGACAATGGAGATGAAATCACTTCGCATATTAATTGCCCTCCCGGTTTTATCACTTCCTATTTCAACTTTATTAACCAGACGAAAGCTACTGAAAATGTGGAGTGCATTACTGAATGTGAACTGCTTAGAATATCCAAAAACAATTTGGACCTTATCACTTCAAAAAGTGAGGCTTTTAAGGATTTTAGTATTTGGGTATTTCAGCAGTCAATAGCCTACAATGAAAATCGTTCCAAAGAATTGGCAACACTTACGGCAGAACAACGATACCAAAAGTTAATGGATAACTATCCTCATATCATTCATAATGTTCCACTTCAATACATTGCTTCTTTTTTAGGAATGAACTCCAAAAGTTTAAGCAGAATTAGAAAGCAAATGATTAAGTAACATTTGCGAAGTGCTTCTGAACAATCATTGCAGAATTTTGTGTCACCATTTTAACTAATTGAATATGACACAGAAAAATCTGGCTTTGGTTACTGGTGCAAACGGACACCTTGGTAACAATCTTGTAAGACTGCTTATAGATAAAGGAATTCCTGTAAGGGCTTCGGTTCGTAATACGAAAAACAAAGAACCTTTCGTTGGTTTGGACTGTGAAATTGTTCAATCCGACATCACAGACAAAGATTCTCTTTTAAGAGCCCTGCAAGGCGTAGAAACATTTTATGCAGTTGGTGCTGCTTTTAAACTTTGGGCAAAAGACCCCAAAAAGGAAATTTATGATGTAAATATTCAAGGCACAAAAAATATTATTGAAGCTGCTGCCGAAGCAGGCGTAAAACGAATCGTTTATGTTAGTTCAATTGCGGCTTTGAATTATACGCAACTCCCAACAAAGGAAAGCTATGGTCAAAATCCCGACAGAAGGGATATGTATTACAATTCAAAAAATGATGGTGAAAAGCTGGCCTTTGAATTAGCCCGAAAGCATAATATTGAATTAGTAGCTGTTTTACCTTCTGCCATGATTGGTAGTGAAGCATTCGGCAGTTTAAGCGTTTCCTATAATATTATCAACTTGATTCTTAAAAAGGAAATACCTGTTGAGACGGGTATTACACTCAATTGGATTGATGTAAAAGATGTTGCCGAAGGTTGCTACTTAGCGGCAAAACACGGTAAAAATGGTGAACGCTATATTTTGGCAAATGAAAAATGTACTTCCATAAAAGACACCACTAAAATTGCGCAGAAATTATTTCCCGAATTAAAAATAAAGTTACCTATAGCTGTTCCTAAACCCATCCTTTTCTTAATAGCCTGGTGTATGGAATTGGGAAGCAAACTATCTGGTAAAGCCCCATTGCTAAGTATAAAAGATATAGCAATGTTCTCGGGATTACAGCAAGATTTTGATATTTCAAAAGCCAGAAACGAGTTAGGCTTCAATCCTAAAAAGCCAGACATTGCTATCAAAGAAGCAATGATTTATCTGAAAAATAAAAACATTGAAAAAATATCAGTCATACAAGGATAAGTATGAGATAGCAGTGATGGACTAAGTTGTAATAGTGATGAAGTTACCGAAAGGTATTGGAGCGAAGTACTTAGCCTGTTTGGTTTCATACTATTATTGACAACCAATAGACATCGGCAGGATCAGTTACTTTGAAGCAAGATCACAGCCGATGCAAGTTGGGATATCCATAATGTAGAAATACATTTGTGATTGAACAGAGTCTCTCCTCCAACTGGCGGAGAGACTCTCAAGCACGGTTCCGTGAGAACCTAAGGGTGAAACTCCCTTGGGTGACTCGACTGGCGGCAAGCCGTTTAGGACACATGACGACAAAAGAGAAATTTAAGACTTACTATCTCCCATGGTTAATTACAATGGGACTCCTGTTCGGTTTCAAATTCGTACTGGGGCTTTTTGACGATGAACAACGACAGCGAGTGACAAGTGTTCAAGGTGTTTTATTGTTAATAGGTTTGATTATCGGGACTGCGTTTATTTGTGGTGGAATCTATCATTGGTTCTTTGCTGTCTACCGACCAAAAAGATTGACTGAATTTAGATAAAAAGATTTTTGATTTTTTTAACAAAAAATGACTATGTATAAACTACTAATAATTAGTCTGTTTTTACTGACACTAATGAGTTGTTCAAAAAAACAAGAAGAAAGCGACTCTACAAAAGACACAAAGGCAATAATTCAAAAGAATCTATTGGATTTTGCTTCGTACGTTAAGGCAAAAGATGCCGACTCTATAATTTCGATGTTTGACAACTCTGAAGATATAATGCTAGTAGGTTCGGACTCTTCGGAGGTAAAGCATGGTCGTAAGGAAATAAGTGATTTAATTAAAGGGGCGATAAATAAGCCTTATACGATCAATTGGGACTTTACAAACGCTGAAATATTTGCAACTAGCCAAGTTGCATGGGCCTTCAATAATAATTACCTAACGTTATTAAATGCTAACGGTAGTCAGATTCGTGTACCATATCGGTTGACTTCTGTATGGGTAAAAAAAGGAAAGAATTGGAAATTAAAATTTTTCAACGGATCCGTTCCTGGAAAAGGTTGATGACGGGTAAAACATTAATTTAAAAATTAACTTGGTGGACTTCGTTGACGTAATGGAATGAACAACAAGGCCGGATGAATTCAAAGACAACAATAATAACCCAATATCAAACCCTGAATACAAGTAGGGCAAAATGTACACCATGGGCTTTCGTATCCAGTGCGTTCATCGCCTTTTAAACCGTGATTAATTTGGCTCCATCAGGAGCCTCCTGTTTTATAGAACAAGTTTATGAATCCGAATCTTAACTCCGCAGGAGTTTCCTGCATGCACCATCATCAGGCACCACCGGAGGAAACAGAAGCATTCTCTTTTTATCCTGTAACCTATCCTCTACTCAGCGAGAAATGAATAAACGGATAAGAGAAGCAGTTGACTTCTGGGATTTGAAATCGCTGTTTCTGACGATCCTTTTTCTTTCTATTGGAGCGGTCATCTGTTATTATGCCAGCGATATCCGCGACCGACTCAGAACAAATGATGAGGAGAGGTTCAAAGGGAAAACACAAGGACAGATTATGGATGTTCAAAAAGCAGAAAGGATAACACAGAGTAAATGGACTGGGACAAAAATAATTGTTGATAGCTATATGGTGTACTACCGTTATCATGTTGACGGGAAGAGCTTTGAAAGTAGGGACATCATCCCGGCTACAACCAAAAACCAGGAACTTCTGAAAGCCATTCTGGAAAGAGGATCTGGTACTAATTGCTTTGTTAGGTTTGACCTGGAAGATCCAAAGAAGAGTCTTCTGGTTCAGAGCGAGTAGGAGGTCATTATTCACGCAGAAGCTTGAAAAAGCGGCATTCCACTTCTAATCTTACCATCTCAGAAAAAATCACAAACTTTGTTCTACTAAATGTGAACCGCCCATGCCCCTGGTGAAATTGAATGAGATCGGAGAGGAGAGTGCGTGGGCGCTGTGGGTGGTGCGTGAGTCGGAGGAGGAGTTGGCGTATCGGGCCATGGAATCCTGTCCGGAGGAGATTGTTAGCAAACAGAAAAGATTGGAGTGGCTGGCCGGAAAAGCACTGATTAAAACGCTGGTGGAGGAGGTAGGCCTGGAATACCTCGGCCTGCGCAAAGACGAATACGGCAAACCTTTTTTAAAGGAGCACCCGCACCAGATTTCGCTATCCCACTCCTTTCCTTATGTAGCTGCACAGATCCATCCTTTCACCCCGGTAGGTATTGATGTAGAGCAGCCAAAGGAGAAATTATTAAAAGTGGCATCGCGGGTGCTGTCACCGGCCGAGCTGCAAGATGCCGGTACGGATATTGTTAAACATTGTATCTATTGGTGTGCCAAAGAAACGATGTACAAGATTTACGGCAAGCGTGGATTGCATTTTGAAAACCAGCTGAATATTGCCCCTTTCCGGATACAGCAGCAGGGTGAACTGCAGGGCACCATCACAACGGATGTATTTACCAGCCATGTGGTATTAAGCTATACGGTGCAGATGGATTATGTGTTGGTTTATACTAACTTTAGCGAAGCATGAAGACGTTGATTTTTTTCTTTTCGATCATGATGGGTAGCCTGTTTGCGCAGCAGCCGGTGCAGAACTTTACACTGGTGAATGTGGCGGATAACAGTGCCGTATCGCTGGAGAGCTATCAATCCTGCTCGGCCATTGTGGTGATATTTACGGGTAATGAATGTGCCTACGATGGCTATTATACGGCACGGATTAAAGCATTGGTGGATAAATACAAAGGGAAGATTCAATTCCTGCTCATCAACTCGTATATCGAAGCCAATGAGTCAGCCGATAAAATGAGAACAGTGTACAACGGATGGGGTATGCCCGTACCTTACCTGGCCGATAAAGACCAGACTGCTATGGATTGCCTGAATGCGAAGAAAAGTCCGGAAGCGTTTCTGTTGAAAAACGATGGCGGAAAATACACGATTGCTTACAGTGGTGCCATTGATGACAATGCGCAGGTAAGCGCGGCCGTAAAAGAAACCTATCTGCGCAAAGCCATTGATCAGCTTCTCGCTGGCCAGCCTATCGAGGTGGCGAATGTGCGGGCAGTGGGTTGCTCCATGCGGAGGAAGTAAATACAATTTACCACGATCCACACAACGAATTTTCACAAAGATCGCCTACGCTTGTTTGTTTGTACATCGGGCGCATTCACTCGTAATCGTACTTGGTGATAAAGAATTGATTACTTCTTCCGTGCTACAAGAATGTACACCACCAGTACCACTTCGCAGATCAGCAGTCCTAAAAACTCACGGCTTTCTTCAATAAACGGGTATTGCATTTTGGCGATATCGTCAAACAGCAGCGAACGATCGGAAGAGCGAAGCCAGTCTACCAGCCCCGGGTAGAGAATCACCATATAGATGAGGTACCCGGCCGCCAGCACCAGCATTACTTTGAAATAGTATTTACCGAAAGCCGCCAGTGCACACAGCACCGTCATGGCCGAATAGATAGCAATCCACAATAGCGGATCGGGATCATTAAATTGAAGTCCCGCAAAGGCAAAGAACATCAATGCCAGCAACAGATGAATGATTCGTTTTAGCCAGATCATAATTCACTTATACCCCTTCTTCTATATGGAACAATTTCTTTAACCGATCAAGTCCGCTGCCGTCCATCAGCATGACGAGGTAGTCATTGTCTTCAATGCGCATGGCCGCCTCCGGATTTTTATACAGCTTGCGCTCACCGTTTTCCATTTTCACCAGGCCAATCAATACTACGTTGCATTGTTTCTTCAGATCATAAAATGCCTTGTCGTAATACGTACCGCTCAGCGGGTTGCCATGGGCAATGCGAAACTGCTTCATGTCATATTCATCGTCTTCGTGCGCGTAGGCGATGATCTCTTCGCTGAAGAGTGCCACATCCGGTTCGTAGATATAGCTGGCCAGTAGCTTGGAAGAGATTTCATTTTTGGAGATGGCATACGTAACACCGGCACTATGGAACGTATTTTTCAGGTTGCCATTCTCCAGCGTTACTACATAGTTAAGATTCTGAAAATGCTTTTTCATGTTAATGACGTACACCAGTTTCTCGGTGTCATCATTCAGATTGATAAACACAATAGAAGCCTGGCTCAGGTTGGCTTTTTCCAGCAAATCAAAATTATGGTAATCCGAAAACAAGGTGTACACCTGATCGGGCGTATAAAACTCGCGGATGATGTCGATAGTAGGGCGGTCTTTAGTAATTACTGCTACCTGGCGGCCCGCGCCGATCAGATGGCTGATGACCGATTTACCAAAATCATTCCAGCCAATCATGACCACATGATTTTTGAAGCGTGTGCCGTTGAGGCCGAGATCTCTTTGCTCTTTCAAAGTACTCATAAAATTAGCGAACTGTCCGATGATAAAACCATAAACTCCCAAGCTAGATAAAAGGAAGATAAACCCGATGCCGATACCTCCATCGGTGACGGGAGTTTTATCTCCATAGCCTACCGTGGTCAATGTTTCCAGCAGGTACCACACCGCATCGCGCACCGTAGTGATTTTGCTGCCGGGTGCATTGGCCTCAAACTTCAATAAGGTGTAAATCAAAAAAGAATAGATGGCGACAAGACCTGCTATTGTAATGAGTCCCTTGCGGTAATTGGGGCGTTTCATTTAAGCGATACCGGTTTTTAATGGACGGTTGCCAAAACAGAAAACGCCGGGAGTGAAGGAATTGGGTAAGCGGTTCATCGGTGTAGGTAAAGGGCGGTTAAAAATAAAGTAAAATGGCTTACAAAGAAAAAAGAGCTTCTTTTAAACCTATCTACGAAAATATTCGTATTAATTCTTGTGCATGTGAAATACGTGTAGTTACTTTGATACGAAATAATTCGTAATTGATGAAAGCGCAGACCGTAAAGCCTACTGATAAGGAAATGGAGATACTCCAGATTCTTTGGAAAAAAAGCGAAGTGAGCGTGAAGGAGGTGCATGAAGAGCTGGGGGGCGAAAGTGCAAACGGCTATACCACCATTCTGAAGATGATGCAGATCATGCATGAAAAAGGATTGGTGACACGCCAAAAGAACGGAAAACTGCATCTGTACAAAGCAGTGACTTCTCCGGAAAATACAAAAACACAGTTGCTGGATAAGATGATCCATACGGTGTTTCAGGGATCGGCCTCGCAGCTGGTGATGAGTGTGCTGGGCAATGGAAAGCCGAGCAAGCAGGAACTAAAAGAAATCAGAAACTATCTCGATCAACTGGAAGGAGGTGAAAAATGAATGCATTTAATGTATCCTGGACATCTGCACTAAGCATGACGTTGCTGCATTCATTGTGGCAAGGTCTGCTCATCGCCCTACTTACGTGGATGATACTGCGCCTGTTTCACTCACGAAGTTCAAACGTTAAGTACCTGGTGGCTACGGGAGCGATGTTCTCCTTGTTTGCTGCGGTGATCATTACCTTCTTCCTTATTGATACACCTGTGCCTTCAGTGGAACATAGTTCGTCTTCTGCCTTCTCCGCGGTATTTGCACCAGACAAAGCCGTAGCAGCCGCTGCTCCTGCTGATTACCTGAAACGTGCTCTTGATTTTTTATACCTGCATCAATCATGGATTGTGATGGGTTGGGCGATGGGAGTAGTGATTTTCTCGCTTCGTTTTGTAGCCGGTATTACGTACGTGAATTATTTACGCTATCGCGCATTACCTGTGGAGCAGGAATGGAATGAGATGGTGCTGCGCTTGTCCGCTCAAATGAAAATAAAACGCGTGGTTGCCTTGTGCGAATCATTGACGGTGCATACTCCTGTGGTTGCCGGTTATCTGAAGCCAATCGTATTGATGCCGGTAGGATTGCTGAGCGGCCTCAGTATGCAGCAGGTGGAAGTAATACTGGTACACGAACTGGCACACATTAAGCGTCATGACTACCTCATCAATTTTATACAATCATTGGGCGAGACGATTTTATTCTTCAATCCTTTTGTGTGGATGATATCGGCATGGATACGCGATGAGCGGGAAAACTGCTGTGATGACCGGGTACTGAGTGAAGGGTATAGTCCGCAGTTGTATGCGAAGACACTTGTTGAACTGGAGACATCACGTGAACACACCGGAGGGCTGGCGCTGGCACTGACGGGAAATAAAAATCAATTGTTAAACCGTATTAAAAGAATCATGGAACATTCAACTAAAAATCAGAACGGGAAGGAGAAGTTCATTCCACTGGTGCTGGTGGCATTGGGGCTTGTGTTTGCCTCATGGCTATCCATTAATCCTAACGAAGAAACCGATGCGATGGAGCAGGACTCTGTCAAGAGAGCAGCAGTAGCCGATACCACAAAGAAACCAAAGGTGATCACCTATTCGCGCACCACGGTGATTACCTACGATGAAAACGGTAAGCCACATGAAGAAGTTACCGAATCATACGATGGTGAAGAAATGGCAGAGCCACCTGTGCCACCTCATTTTGATTTCGATATTGCCGAAATAGCACCCGTGCCGGACTTCGATTTTGCCATGGTGCATGATACCGACATTGTACCGATGATTGCAGATATGGGCGTAGATCTGTCCATACCTCCTGTGCCGATGATGGACTTTACGTTAGATACATTCCCTCACAGCATCCATTCGATTAATGAAGACCAGATACGTGCTTTTCAGGACCAGTTCAAAGCGCAATTCAAAGCACAGTTTGGCGACTTTTATGCCAAGAACCAGAAAGAACTGGACAAGATGATGGCCGACACTCAAAAGAAGATGAGTGATTTTGATAAACAGTGGGCCGATCAGATGGAAACACGCGCTTTGTATGATATGAAACGCGCACAGGAAATGGCTCAGCTTGCACCGATGTCTCCCCTTCTTGAAGATAAAATGCATGCGGCAACACAGCAGATGAAACAAGCCGAGATGCTTGCTCGCTTAAGCGAGGATCAGATCCGCATTGCCGAAGAGCAAGTGCGTTTTGATGAAGAGCATGTTCGAAGAATGGAAAAGAACATGAAACAGTTCGAAACGGAGATAAAGGAACTGCTGGTAAAGGATGGTTACATCAAATCAGACGAGGTGTTGAAAGATATTGTATTTAATCCTTTCGGTGAGATTTCAATCAATGGTAAAAAGATCAAAGAATCCGACAAGAAGAAGTACACTGATATTCACAAGAAGTACTTCAGCCATGCAGATGGTTTTCGCGAAGAGCAATAACTATTTGCAGCTGTTAAGAACGGAAGCGGTTTCTTTCACATCAATAATCCCATGCTGGCGATCCCACGTATTGTAAATGTAGGTAGCGATCTCCGCTATCTCCAGATCAGTAAGTGAAGGAATACCCCGCATGGGTTTATTAAACTTCTTTCCGTTTACGATCAACTGACCTTCTTTGCCGTGTCGCATCAGGCAAAGTACTTCATGAAGATTTTTGTCAACATAATCCGACTGGTCGAGCGGAGGATAAAGCAAGCCCAGTCCTTTTCCGTCTTTCTGATGGCAGTTGCTGCAGTTTTTAATATAGAGCTGTTCACCCTGCACATAGTATTGCTGAAACTTAGGTTCTTTAGTAGAACAGGAGAACAGTAATTGACAGGCCATAGCCAGCAGGCAAAACAAAATCACAGTATACGTACGAACATTGCCTGCTGCTGTTTGCCTGCTGCCGGTTGAACTACACATGTTCAGCACGTAACCGCTTAATATCTTCTACCAGGCGATCTACATCTTCGGGCTTGGTGCCATCGTATTTGCCCCGTATCCGTCCTTTCTTATCGATCAGCAGAAACGCACCGCTGTGAATAAACCCATCGGGTTCGGCTTTGTCTTCCATCGCGGTAGCGAAGTAGCTGGTTTGCGCGATCTTATAAATCGAATCTTTCACCCCGGTTACAAAGTGCCAGCGTTTACTTTCTACCCCTAGCCGCTCTGCGAAATCATGAAGAAGGGCAACGGTATCATATTCCGGATCGATGCTGTGTGACAGTAATACGACATCGGGCATTTCTTTGGTTGCTTCATACACCCGCAGCATTTGTGTTTTCATGATGGGGCAGATCGTGCGGCACGAGGTGAAGAAGAAGTCAGCTACATAGATCTTATCTTTGAATACATCGTTGGTAATGGTAGCGCTGTCCTGATCGACAAACCGGAAGGGGGCAATTGTATGATAGATGGTATCGGTGCCATTTACTTCCCGTTCACCAAAAATGGGCAAGTCTTTTTGCTTTGGCGTACAGGCAGCCAGGAAAATCATGGTGATAAAAAAGAAACAGCCTGTCCACGAAGTGTTGTTCCCTGCATCCGGCATCTTATATCTTGTATTTTTCATATCGTTGATTTTAAAAAGTTATTTCGTCACCTTCATGGATCTCGGTATGGTTTACCGCCACCAGGTTTTGTCCGAACAGAATTTTGTTGCCTGCTTTTCGGTATTGCGATAGCGTAAATAAGGGTTCTTTTCCTTTTTCGGCCGTATCCTGATTGATGGTGGTAAGCACACACCGGCTGCAGGGTTTTACCCCTACAAAATAGTTGCTGCCCACTTTAAAATTGCGCCATGTTTCTTCCTCATACGGTTCACCTCCGGTGAAAACCAAATTAGGACGAAAGCGGTTCATCGGTACCGCTTCAGCCAGTCGTGCGTTCAAATCATCCAGCGAAGACTGGCCGATGATCAGAAACGGATACGCATCGGCAAGCCCCACGTGTTCATCGTTTACCTTGTACTGAGGATCAACCGGTCTTGGGCTGGTTTCAGGAAACACCACCAGCTTGCAGGGCCTACCCAGGTGCAGCGAAAACCAGTTGCTGAATACCTGGCTGACTTCGTAAACCATTACTTCATCGTCCCACACTTGGGAAGCAATGGGTTCTTCATTGTGCGAATGAGAGAGAGGAATCTTTAATGATTGATCTTTGAAGCGAACTTCCAGATGATCGGGGTGCAGCTGTTGTTTGAAAAAGGCCATCTGGTGATGAACCCGCTGGGTCATAAACTGGTTATGCTCATCAATCAGCATCCAGCGTCTGTCGTACTGCAGCCCTTTCTCCATCACTTTGGCCGTGTGTAAGCGTACACCTCCCAGTGATTTGATCGGATAAATCCATATTTCGGAGAGGCGAAGTGAAGGCATAAACCGGATGGGAAGTGTAATTTTCCGCTAACTTAAAGCAGGATTAGCTTTATACAAAATCGATTATGAGCAGAGAGGCAGCCCTTTGGTATTTTGAAAGTGTGAACTTATATAATGTGCTTTGTCCGCATAAGGTAAAAGCACTGGCCGAAAGCCACGTGTTTCATCATTACCGGAAAGACCAGTTTATCTATTTTCCGGAGGAAGCGGCCTCGCACATTTACATGATCTCGGAGGGGCGGGTGCGCATTGGCCATTACCTGGAAGACGGCAAAGAAGTGATATCATCGATCCTCACCACGGGTGAAATTTTTGGTGAACTGGCCCTGGCTGGTGAAGAGAAACGTAAGGACTTTGCACAGGCGATGGACAACGCCGTGATCTGCCCGCTGAGTATTGAAGAACTGAAAGAACTGATGTATGGAAATCGTGAACTGAGCTTTTCACTTTTGAAGCTGGTAGGCCTTCGCCTGATGAAGCTGGAGCGAAAACTGGAACTGCTGGTTTTCAAAGATGCACGCACACGCATCATCGAATTTCTGAAAGACACGGCTTCCTGGAAAGGAAAGAAGGTGGGCTTTGAAACATTGATACCCACTAAGCTCACGCACAAAGATATTGCTGCCCTGACGGGCACTTCACGCCAAACGGTGACGACCATATTAAATGAGTTGAAAGAAAAGAACCTGATCAACTTTGACAGAAGGAGAATACTCATCCGGGATCTGGAAACATTGAAGTAGTCATCTGGCTGTACCAAGAGAAGGAATATTGAAAACGGAATCAATGACTACAGTATAGATCAGACTTTTCCATCTGCCGAAGTAAGATCGCTGTAATAAAACCGTGCTTTAGTGAGTAACCCATTCGGGTATTAATAATTTGTTAACAAACAAAATACCTCCTACGCAATCCGCAGGATTAAATTTGAGCTCTATACCTGCCCTTCATGCTCAAATTTTTTGAACTGAATTCTATTCGCCACCGGATGCTGTCCGGATTTCTCTTTCTTATTATGTTGATTCTGGTGATCGGGGTGGTGTCCATTTCTTCGCTGGATAATACCAGTCGCATTGCCAGTGTACATAGCCGCATCAACAAGCTACAGGTGTACACGTTGAATCTGATCAAAACGGATAACGACTTCTTTGATTTTGAAACGACCAATGAAACCTATTTCAGAGACCATCAAAGCAAATACCTGAAGAGGCGCGATAGTCTTTTGGTGTTAATAGAGAAGGGACTGGCCAATGCCATTGCCAATAGCGAGGAATACGATTATCCTTTCAGCCGTAACCTGAAAGAGATTGATAGTTTGTTTCAGTTGTACAATTACACCTTTGCTCAGCTGGAGGTGCTCATTTTCAAGAGAGGATTTAAAGACTATGGCCTGGAAGGCGAGATGCGAAAACATGCCCACGCGCTGGAGCTTCCTCGCATGAATGTAGGCATGATCGATGTACTCTCGCTGCGAAGAACGGAGAAAGACTTTTTGCTGCGGCACGATACTTCGTACCTGGCGCAGTTCAATACATTAAGTAATGCAATGCTCAGTCGTTTGTTGAAAGATTCATCCAAACATCCGGATGCGATGTATCACATTCGCCAGTACAAGCATTTCTTTAACGAGCGTGCCATTATCGAGAAACAAATCGGGATGAGCAGCAAGGAAGGGTTTCGCACGGAACTGAATCAGCTGACTACCTTATTAAGTGAACACTACTTTGCGCTGTCAGAAGATTCGGGCGACAGGTATTACTCCATCCAGCGTAACGCTCGTATCTTTTATATTATTATGATCAGTGGTGCAATCATTTTTTCGCTGATCACCAGCTTATGGATTTCGAAAAGATTATCGGAGCCCATTGCCAAGCTTTCCAAACTGATGAACTCCGTTACGGGCCACCCTAAAAGGATGGAAATGAATTTGAATAATGCGGCTGAAGAAATAAACACACTCACCGGCTCGTTTATTAAGCTGATGGATCAAACCAACGAGCAGATGAGAGAGATTGAAGATAAATCAGAGATGCTGAAGGCACGTAATATGGAGCTGAACAAACTCAATGAGGAACTGGACAGCTTTTTATATAGTACGGCCCATGATTTGCGTTCACCGCTTACCTCATTGCTCGGTATTGTGCGCCTCATGCGCCTGGACAACAAGCAGGAGGAGCTGGTTCCCTACCTGGACATGATGAAGAGCAGTATACAGCGCCAGGAGGATTTCATTGCGCAGATCGTTAACTATGCAAAGAATAAAAAGCTGGAGATTGCTCCCGAGCGACTGGACCTGAAAAAAATCATTCTGGAAATATTTCAGAACCATGAATTTGTCGATGGCGCGTATGAGATAGAGAAGTATATCAACATCAAAGAAGATGCCCCATTCTGCTCGGATCGCAACCGGATTTATATTGTATTCAATAACCTGATTTCAAATGCCATCCGCTACAGCGACCCGGAGAAGAAAGAGAAATTCATTCAGATTAAAATACACATCACTGCGAGCGATGCGGTGATCGAATTCAGTGATAATGGTGTAGGCATTGAGAAAGAACACCTGAGCCGGATCTTTGATATGTTCTATCGTGCTAATTTCAATTCCAAAGGTTCCGGATTAGGCCTGTTTATCTTCCGTGAGGCCATACAAAAACTAAGCGGGCATGTTTCGGTCGAGTCGGAAATCAAGGTAGGCACCAAGTTCTTCCTGCGATTGCCCAATCTTTCTGTGGCCACCGCACAGCTGCAATTTGAATTGCCTCGCCAGGAAGCAGTAGCTTAACTCCTTCCTGACGAAACGCACTCTTTACTTATATAATTTCGCGTAGTACTCATCTGCCATGCGGCCGGAATCGAAAAACGGAAGTACGCTGGTCATACTCGTCTTCACGATTTTCATCCACTGATCAGGAGCATCGTAGTACATCGGGATGATTTCATGCTCCAGTAAATCAAGCAGGTTATTGGCTTCGATCTTGTCTTTTTCTTCCTGCGCCAACGCGTCATCGGCAGTAGGAATGACAAACGCATTTTCCCCATGTTTGGAAAACTCGGGTACCCATCCATCGGCAATGGAAAGGTTAACCGATGCATTCATGGCAGCGGTCATACCAGAGGTACCCGATGCTTCACGATAGAGTTTGGGATTGTTGAGCCAGAGATCAGATCCTTTTTTCAAATGGCCGGAGAGCCAGAGTTCATAGCCGGTAACCACAGTGACATTCGGCAGGTCTTTGGTCTTCCAATAGATTTCATTGAAGAGATTGATCGCCCCAAAATCTTCCGGGTAAGGTTTCCCGGCCCAGATCACTTGTATAGGGCGCTCTTTATTCGTTGCTATTTTCAGGAACCGATCGAAGTGATGCAGCAGCAGATTGGCACGTTTATATCCGGCAAACCGGCGTGCCCATACAATCGTCAGCACATTTTCATTGAACAGTTTTCCCGTTTGATTGGCAACGGTGCGGAAGAGTTTAAACTTCAGTTCTTTCTTTCTTTTTACTAACGCGGCATCGTCCTTTTTCTGCAACGCATCGCCCAGTTCCGGATCGAGCCAATACGTTTTGTTTTGTGCATTGGTAATGGCCGTGATCTCACAAATACCTTTGTAGCCTTCCCACATCTTGCGCGACACTTCACCGTGTAGCTGAGAAACCCCGTTGGCTTTTTTCGCCATGCGCAATGCCGTGAGCGTATAATTCAATACACCATTTTCAAATGGAGCCACGTATTCTTCCACTTGCTTTACCGTAAGTCCGTTGAAGAAACTCATGCTGTTGAGCAACGGTACGCTGTGTTCTTCATTGCCTGCTTTTTCAGGTGTATGTGTGGTGAATACCACCCGCTTCTTCACCTCATTCAGGTTCTTGAATTTGTCCAGCAGGTAAAAACACATGGGCAGCGCATGGCCTTCGTTCATGTGATAGATTTCTGTTTCGCGTTCCAGTATATCAATGAGCTTGGCACCACCGATACCCAACAATACCGATTGGGCAATACGTGTGGTTTCATTGGGATCGTACAGGCGATGGCTGATGGTTTGTGCGAGATAGTCGTTCTCCGGTATATCGGTAGAGAGCAAAAACAACGGGGCGCTTTTAAATACCTCCGGCTTCAGCAGATATACTTTCACAAAAACACGTGAACCATGGATGGTGATCGGGAATAATATATTGGTATCCGTAAGGAACCAGTAGTCTTTATCGCGGAAGCTTACACGCAGGGTCTGGTCCTGGTTGCGTTCCTGGTCGTAGTAGCCTTTCTTCCATAAAATACCTACGCCAACCAGGTTTTGTTTTAGTTCGTACGCACTGCGCAGGTGCGAGCCTGCAAGAAATCCAAGCCCGCCACTATAAATTTTCAGTGGCTGATCAATGGCAAATTCCATCGAGAAATAAGCCGCCGGTTTCGAATACTTCTTGTCAAATTCATAAGGAAAAAGCTCCTTCATGTTCACCATAACAACTACATTTTAATTAAAGCAAGCCACCAAGCTAATAAAACGGATGAAAGCATGCTCAAGAAAAGAAGGAAGAGATTATGCAAACGATGGAAAAAAGGAATTTTTGAGAAAGTGGCTGCGCGTATTCATCGGCTCTGGTCAGGGTGTATGGTGCGCGGATTGCGGGGGAATGTTCACTAAATAGCCACGAATGCACCAATAAAATTTATCTGGGCATTCGTGGCTAATAGCTGATGTAGATAGGGATCAAATAATTTGCAAGTGGAAAGAAATGAAACTGGAATTAACCCAATCCAGTATGCGGGTAGTGTCGTGTAATAAACTGAATAGCTTAGATAAAGGTGTGTTCCTTCCGCTTATTGATCATATTTTGATTGCTATCGAAGCGGAGTGACCGATCTCACATATACTTCAGCGTAACACTCACCGATTTTGTAGCCGGTAGTACAAACGAAGCTTCCTTGAACTTAGGCGGGCCAAACATACCCATGGCGTCGTTGCTGAACCCAAACCCTTCTTTGGGTATACCCATCATGCCGGTGTCCATTTTTTCATTTTCATTTTCATCGTGTATGACGCTGGCTCCGTAAGTTCCGGCCGGTACATTTTTGAAGACTACAGTAACTGTCTCGCCACTGATCTTGACAATCTCGCCTTTATACGGAGTTTTTAAAAACTGCTCTTCGCTATTGAATAAAGCTACGCGCAAACTGCCTGCTGTGCCTTTTATTTTTTTGATCACTACTTCCACATTGCTTTGCGCGAAAGCGAAACTGGCAGTGAAAAGTGTGAGTACGGTAAGGATGTATTTCGTGTTCATATTGTTTCTTGAAAATGGAGCCGGGGTGGTTGATGTATTTTCTTTCTGCAGCGAAGGTACTTCACTACAGAAAGAAAATAGGTTATTTCATCACCATCATTTATTGAACGGTAATGCTGATGGATTTAGTGTCGGGCACCGCAAATGAAGCATCGCTAAACTGAGGAGGCCCGAAGGTGCTGGCCGCATTGCGTGAGAACCCGTACTTTTCTACAGGTATCCCCATATCTCCCCGGTCCAGTTTTCCATTTTCGTTTTCATCATGTACAGCACTGGCTGCGTAGGTTCCGGCCGGCAGATCTTTAAATACAACCGTTACGGTTTCACCAGTGATTTTTACTACTTCTCCTTTCAGTGCAGTCTTCAGGAAATGATCTTCACTGTCAAACAGCGCAACACGTATGCTCCCCGTTTTGTTTTTAATGTTTTTTACAGTTACCTCTAACGTGTTTTGCGCGAAAGCAAACGTAGCGGTAAATAAGACAGCTGCGATAAGGGTCAATTTTTTGTTCATGGTGTTGTTGTTTTTTCTGTAAAGATGGTTGTCGCCACGTAGCTTCTCCATTTTCACTTTCCCAGTTGTTGATTATGCCTGCCCAACTGTATTAAAATCATTCCGGTCATGTAAAAGGGTAATTCAGAAACAGTCTGAATTGCCCGCATTAACAAACTTTTTAAGAATCCTGTTAACGGATTTTCTTACTTTCAGTGGTTAAATCAACACGATCATGACTTCCCTGACACTGAAAATCAACAACAAAGACTACACCATCGAGGCCGATCCCAAAATGCCTTTGCTCTGGGCGATCCGCGATGTGGTGGGGCTGACAGGTACCAAGTATGGCTGCGGTATAGCGCAATGTGGAGCATGTACCGTGCACATGGATGGAAACCCGGTGCGCTCGTGTTCTATCCCGGTTTCGGCGGTAGCAAATAAGAATATCACCACCATCGAAGGCTTGTCGGAAGACAACTCGCACGTGGTGCAGCAGGCGTGGATTGCCGAGCAAGTGCCGCAGTGTGGTTATTGCCAGAGCGGGCAGATTATGGCGGCTACAGCGTTATTGAAAAAGAATGCAAACCCGACAGATAAAGATATTGACAACGCCATGCAAGGTCACATCTGCCGGTGTGGAACCTATCCGCGCATACGCAAAGCAATCAAGACCGCTTCCACCATGATGGCTCAGAAGGCGTCCACCAAATAATGACATCAATTACATCACTATGGAAACACTGAATAAAAATATATCCCGCAGAAATTTCATGCGGCTCACCTCATTGTCGGGTGCTGCACTGACGTTAGGATTTTACTTTCCCGCAGCAGCGAAGGAGGCCGAAATGCTGAAAGGAGATGTAGCCGAAAACCTGGGTATCGATCTCAATGCCTGGATATCGATTGACACCAAAGGCAAAGTGACGATTATCAATCACCGTGCAGAAATGGGGCAGGGGGCTTATCAGGCCGTGCCTCAGATCATCGCCGAAGAGCTGGAGGTGAATCTCAATGACATCAACATTGTGTTTGGTGTGGGTAATGAATCGAAGTACGGAAACCAGATTACCGGAGGGAGCTCTACAGTGCGCGGTTCGTATAAGCACTTGGGTCGCATGGGGGCATCGGCCAGAGAGATGCTGAAAGAAGCTGCTGCGAATAAGTGGAAGGTGAACAAGAAGGAATGCGATGCGGAGAATGGATTCATTATTCACCAACCATCCGGCAGGAAAGCCAACTACGGTGACCTGGTAGCAGAAGCATCGAAACTGGAACCACCTAAGACCGTCGCACTGAAAAAACCGGAGGACTATAAAATAGTGCGTAAGCCTTTGCCACGCCAGGATACTCCCTTGAAAGTAAATGGCAAAGCGGAATTTGGATTGGATAAAAAACTGCCCGGCATGCTGTATGCGGTGGTAGAGCGCAGCCCCCGGTTCATTGGCAAAGTAAAAAGCGTTGATGATGCAGCGACCAGGAAAGTACCGGGCGTAAAGCACGTGTTCGTAACCAGGACGGGGGTGTTTGCTTCCACACGTGAGGGGGTAGCGGTCGTAGCGGATACCTTATGGGCAGCCATGCAAGGGCGTAAAGTATTGAAAGTAACCTGGGACGATGAAGGCTTTGAACATCATAGCACAGAGCAACTCTATGCGAAGATGAATGAGGATCTGAAAACAAAAGAAGGATTATCGTTTCGTACCAAAGGCAATGTCGCTTCTGCCCTGGCAAAGGCGACCAGGAAAGTAGAAGCTACGTATGAAACTCCTTACGAATCGCACAGCTGCATGGAGCCCTTGAATTGTATTGCCGATACGAAAGCGGATTCGTGTGAAATATGGGGCCCGATACAAGCACCGGGTTGGGTACAGGATAACCTGATACAGGTGTTAGGCTTGCCCAGAGAGAAAGTAACCGTGCACATGACTTTCCTGGGCGGAGGATTTGGTCGCAAGGCATTTACCGATTACACACAGGAAGCAGCTTTGATCTCGAAAGAGATCAAAGCACCGGTGCAGGTAGTATGGACACGTGAAGATGATACATTGATCGGACCTTTCCGGCCAGGTATGGTATATAACATTGCCGCAGGATTGAATGAGCAAGGAAGCATCAGCAGCTTCAGGTATAAAATGGCAGGACAGGACATGGATCACCAATGGCCGAATGCTAATCGTGAATCCTATAACGGAAGCACAACAGAAGGATTTCTGGAGCCGTACTTCAATAGTATTCCGCATTATAGTTTTGCTGATCTACCCCTGGAGTCTCCGATTCCGGTGATGTGGTGGAGATCGGTATATGCATCTACCAATGGTTTTGCTTACGAAAGTTTCATGGATGAACTATCCATAGCGGCAGGTAAAGACCCGCTCGATTTCAGAAGACAACATTTGGGTGATGATCGTTACCAGGTGGTGATTGATAAACTGGAAGAAGTATCGAACTGGAAGTCGCGCAAGAAAAATGAAGGGTATGGGGTAGCGATCACGGAATGTTTTTCAAGCATCGTAGGCGAGATCGTCAAAGTATCCAAAGGCGCGGATGGCAAAGTGAAAATAGATAAAGTATGGGCCGTGATGGACTGCGGCTGGTATGTAAATCCGGACATCATCAAAGCACAGGTGGAAGGAAGTATTGTGATGGCATTAGGTGCGGCTACCAAACATGAAACCCATTTCAAAGATGGTAAAGCGGTAGAAGCCAACTTCAATACGTATAAAATGCCACGCATTACCGATATCCCCGAGATCGAAGTCCATATAGTGGATAATGAAGAAAAAGCAGGCGGAGTAGGTGAGCCTGGCTTGCCTCCGTTCTCGCCCGCGTTGACCAATGCCATCTTTGATCTGACGGGTAAGCGTATACGAAAACTGCCATTCAATCTGCAGGAGGTGTAATTGTAAAAAAAAATGAAGTAGTGTGTGACAGGCTGTGCCTGGTCCATCACACGAGGTACTTGTTGTTGATAAAATAAATTCTATGAAAGAAAAAATTTGTATGGCTGCAGTTGCCATAGCAGGAGTATTCACCTTGGTGGCGTTTCAAAAACCATCGTTCGATCTGAAAGCCAGCGTGGCCCGTGGTAAGGATGTCTATGTGACCTATTGCGTATCGTGCCATATGGAAGGTGGTGAGGGGATGGAGGGCGCTTTTCCTCCTTTGGCAAAATCAGATTACCTGATGGCCGATAAGAAGCGGGCAATACTGCAAGTGATCAATGGCGCCAGCGGTGAAATGAAAGTGAATGGGGTAGTTTATAATGCAGAAATGCCGGGGGTGGACATCACGGATCAGGAAGTAAGTGACGTGTTGAATTACGTCAGAAATTCATTTGGAAATAAGGGCGCTGCGGTTACCCCGGAGGAGGTGAAGGCATCCAGAAAATAAAAAATGAAATTCAGCATACCGGCACTACTCATTATTGTTTCAACGATCATCGTTGGGATAATTTCGGTGGATCTTCTTTTTTCGAAACCCGATCATTTGCAGGGTGTCCTGCTGGAGAAGATTTTTGTGCCGGGGCGGCTGTCCACAGGAGATACACCGTATGCCAGCAAACGCAGTCGTTATTTTGTTACGCATCAAAAAGAAGATCAGTGGGTAGCCATTGTGAAAACGGATGAAGGTGATACCCTGAAAGTGCATTGCCTCATGGATCACTATGAAACTAAAAAAGTTGGCGACCGCATACACTTTAAGAAATACGATGGCCATCTGGTACACATCGATTACTTTGCGCACAATGAAGAAGATGATTAGTTAAAGCATTTCATTCAGTATGGTTTTTAAATCGCACGTTTTTGTTTTCATAGGTTTACTCTTGGTACTGTTTGCCTGTGAGCGATCAACGGAATCGCCAGCAGGTGTTTCCGGCGATCATCACGCATTTACAGATACCTATCAGCCGCCTCATTTTCAGGATAGCGGACGAATAGAAAAAATCAGATCCACAAAAGCCGTGGTTGATCAGATTTTTAAAGCGCATTTCGAAAACAATCATTTTCCGGGTATGGCGTATGGTTTAGTAGTGGATGGGCAACTGATTTACTCCAATGCATTTGGTCTTGCCAATACAGAAACCAGGACAGCCGCTACTACACAGACTGATTTTCGTATTGCATCCATGTCGAAGAGTTTTACGGCAATGGCGATATTGAAATTGCGTGATGAAGGAAAGCTGAGCCTGAGCGATCCGGTAGCGAAATACATTCCCGCTTTCGCCCGCGTGCGATACCTGACCAGTGATGCTCCACCCATTACCATCGAGCACCTGCTTACAATGTCAGCCGGATTTCCTGAAGATAACCCGTGGGGCGATCGCCAGTTGGCCGATACCGATGATGAATTGGTGCAATTGATCTCCGATGGAATTTCATTTTCCAATGCGCCCGGTTTACATTTTGAATACAGTAATCTTGGCTTTGCTACGCTGGGAAGAGTAGTGGGGATTGTATCGGGCCAATCGTATCAGCACTACATCACCGAAAGTATTCTGAAGCCATTGCAAATGAATGATGCGCGCTGGGAATACAGCGAAGTGCCAAAAGAAAAACTGGCGCTGGGGTATCGGTGGGAAGATGAACAATGGAAAGAAGAACCCATGCTTCATGATGGAAGCTACGGTGCAATGGGCGGCTTGATTTGTTCGGTAGACGATTTCAGTAAGTATGTTGCCTTTCATCTTGCTGCGTGGCCTCCGAGAAATGAGGAGGAATCACCGATCATAAAAAGAAGTTCGCTTCGGGAGATGCATCAGTTACAGGTGCTGGGAGGCTTGTTTCCGGATAACCGCACACGCAGCGGTGAGCGTTGTGCTGCACTATCGGGCTATGGGTATGGCTTAGGCTACCGGCAGGATTGCAAAGGAATTGTTTCGATACGGCATGGCGGTGGGTTGCCTGGCTTTGGGAGCGAGTGGCGCTTTTATCCGGAGTATGGTATTGGCATAGTGTCGTTAAGCAATCTTACTTATGGTGGATTAGGTTCATCCAACGCCAAGGCTTTGGACACATTGATTCACCTGGCCAATCTCCAACCGATGACATTGCCTGTCTCCGCAATATTAAGTCAACGTCAGAAAGAAATAACCGAAGTGATTACTTCCTGGCCGCAGGATAAGCTCACGGTCTTTGCGGAAAATTTTTTCATGGATCAGTCACTGGAGTCATGGAAGAAATCATCGTCCGGATTATGGGCAGAAGCAGGAAAGATTGAAAAAGTAAATCCGGTACAGCCCGAAAATCAATTGCGTGGTACGTTTATCATAGAATGTGAAAAACAAAATGTAGCAGTATTCTTCACACTCACACCGGAGAAGAATCCGTTGATCCAACAATTGGATCTGACGCTTATTCCGAAAGAAGAGAAATAGCATGAAGGAATTTAAAGCCATCATTAACGAGTATAACAAGGTTGACTTCACACAGCGCAAAGCCGCGTTGGCTACGGTGGTGAAGGTGACCGGCTCCTCCTATCGTAGCCCGGGAGCACGCATGTTGATTACCGATGACGGGCGCTGGGTGGGTTCGATCAGTGGCGGGTGCCTGGAAGGAGACGCATTGCGCAAAGCACGACAGGTAATGAATGAGGGCAAGCCGATAACCGTAACGTACGATACACGTGAAGAAAGCAATCAGAACCTGGGCATTGGTTTGGGGTGCAATGGCGTGATCGATGTATTGATTGAGCCCGCACATTTGTCCATCCCGTTGTTTGAAAAATTCGTTGAATCGCAACAGCCGCTTGCATTGGCAACCGTGTTTACCGAAAGTGCGATAGCGGAAAAACTGTTGGTTACCATGGAAGGTGAAGTCATGCATTCATTCCAGCAAAGTGAATGGAATGAAAAAGTAATTCTGGATCTGCAAAATGTGTTTGTCTCGAGGAAATCAGAGGCGAAGCGTTATCAGGTGGACGGCAAGGAAGCGGAGGTTTTTATTGAATTGATTCAACCTTCCGTGAAGGTGATTATTTTCGGAGGTGGATTTGATGCTCGGCCGGTGAGCCAGTTGGCGAAGTCATTAGGTTGGGAGGTAGAAGTGACCGATGAATGTGTGGCTCATATAGCACCTGTTTTTTTCCCGGCAGCAGATAAACTTTCTTTATGCCATCGTGATTTTATTGACCGTGATTTTAAGATCACACCGTATACGGCTTGTGTGCTGATGTCGCACAACTATGAATATGATCGCGATGTGTTAAGGAAATTGATTTATACGCCGACACCTTATATCGGTATACTCGGTCCGCGCAAGCGATTTGATAAAATGCAGGAAGAGTTTTCGAAGCAGGACATTACACTTTCGTCTGCCGATTTTCATCGCATTCATTCCCCAATCGGGTTGGATATTGGTGCCGAAGCTCCGGATGAAATAGCGGTATCCATCATAGCTGAGATACAGAGTAAACTGACCAATCGTAGCGGAGGATTTTTAAAGTACCGCAATGCACCGATCCATCAGCGTGATCAAAAAACGGATCAGATCTTTAAGCAGGTATACATAAGTGAAGAGAACACCCGACTTTCGAAGACCATCTAATCCGCTTTGTGTGATGAAAAATGTGCTAATCGGTTTTTTTCTTTTACTAGGTAGTTGTGCTTCCGCGCAGACAGATCAACAAGAAATCAATGAGCAGGTATGGAAGCCATTCACTAAAGCCATCATGAGTCAGGATGTGGCTGCATTTGTGGGTGTTCATTCGAAAGAACTCATTCGCGCTGAGCGAAACGATAAACGAGTGCTTAGCCTGGAAGAGTACAAAAAGAGAATGGAAAAAGGATGGCCGGCATGGAAGGAGAGTATTCAAAAGAAGGAGATACGCTATGTTTTTGAGTTACGGTTTCTTGAACGGATAAGTAATGGCACACTGGCGTATGAGGTAGGGTATTTCAAAAATGAATCGACTCAGCTCAATGGCGAAAAGGAAATTTACTATGGTCAATTTCATGTAGCCTTAAGAAAGGAGAATGGCCTATGGAAAATCCTTGTCGATGCGGATTTCAATGAAAATAATACCATCACGGCAAAGGAATTTCTTGCTGCTCGGCCACTGGAATAGCACATTTGGTTTCTTTAACAGAATTTAAGAGCTTCCATGACTCAATACAAAAATCATGAAGCAAGCCTCCTCATTACTTCTTCTCCTGTTGGTTCTTTCATGTGCAACGCCTGATAAAAAGTATTCCACATGGAAGATTAAAGGAGGCAATGCCGAGGGCATTCAATATTCGGGTCTGAATCAGATCACTAAAGAAAATGTACATCAGCTTGAGGTAGCCTGGCGTTATCAGCCGCATGATGCGGATACGATTGCCAACCGAACGCAGATACAATGCAACCCGATTGTAGTGGATGATGTGTTGTATGGCACAACGGCTTCACTTCATGCATTTGCTGTGGATGCGGCTACCGGTGAAGAACTGTGGCGCTTTAATCCGGGTGGACCGAACGAAGGGCTGGGCGTAAATCGAGGTGTGACCTATTGGGAAGAAGGAAATGATAAACGGATTCTGTATTCGTTTGGTGAATACCTGTATGCGATAGATGCAAACACAGGAAAGGCAGTAGCCACTTTTGGTTCGGGTGGAAGAGTGAGTCTGAAAGAGGGATTGGGTGAGCGATCGAAAGAACTAATGGTATTGTCCAATACACCAGGCGTGATTTATAAGAATTTAATTGTGATGGGATCGCGCGTGCACGAAGGTCCGGTAGCTGCTCCCGGATACATTCGTGCGTTTGATGTGAAGACCGGTAAACTGGTATGGGAATTTCATACCATTCCTCAGCCCGGGGAGTATGGATATGATACCTGGCCTGCGGATGCGTGGAAGCGAGTGGGGGGTGCCAACTCATGGGCAGGCATGACGGTAGATCATGAGCGAGGTCTGATCTTCGCCTCTACCGGTTCCGCTTCATTTGATTTTTATGGAGGCAATCGCAAGGGACAAAATCTGTTTGCCAATAGTGTACTTGCTCTGAATGCCGCAACGGGCGAGCGTAAATGGCATTATCAAATCATCCATCATGATTTGTGGGATCGTGATCTGCCTGCATCCCCTATATTAATCTCGTTGAAGAAAGACGGTACGAATAGGGATGCGGTACTGCAGGTAACAAAAACAGGATATACGTATGTGTTTGATCGTGAAACAGGCGAACCCATTTTTCCTATCGGGGAAAAAGAAACTTTACCTTCTGATCTGGATGGGGAAGAAGCATGGCCAACACAACCGTTGCCTTTAAGTCCGCCACCCTTTGCACGGCAGGCATTTACGGAAGACATGATCAATACGATTACCGGAGAAGCGGATAGTATTAAACCGAAATTCAAAACCATTCGTACCGGCCGGCAGTTTATCCCTCCCAGTAAAGAAGGTACGGTGATTTTTCCGGGCTTTGATGGTGGAGCCGAGTGGGGAGGCCCATCGTACGACCCACAAGCAGGCGTTCTTTACGTGAATGCGAATGAGATGCCATGGATACTCACCATGGTCGATGTACGCATGAAAGGAGAAGTGTGGGCCGGGATATCGTTGTATCGTACGAATTGTGCTACCTGCCATGGTACCGACCGTGGTGGCGATGGACATGTATTTCCCTCCTTGAAAAACCTGCAGGGAAAATTTGATAAGGAAAAGTTAAAGAAGTTCATGCTCACGGGTAAAGGAGTGATGCCCGCCTTTACACATATCAGCGAAAAGGATCGTGATGCCATTGCCCGCTATGTATTGGATCTGCAGGAGCGTACCGAAGAAGAAAAGAAAGGAATCTTTGAGCGTGATCCTGACATTCTGTATTCCAACACCGGATATAACCGCTTTCTTACCCCGCAAGGTTATCCCGCTGTGCAACCACCCTGGGGAACGCTCAATGCCATCGATTTGAACAAGGGAGAAATCAAATGGCAGGTACCACTGGGTGAGTTTAAGGAGTTGAAGAAAAAAGGTATACCCCCAACAGGTACTGAAAACTATGGAGGAGCTGTGGCAACCGCAGGCGGATTAATTTTTATTGCGGCGAGTCGTGATGAAATGATACGGGCGTTTGATAAGGATAGTGGCAAAGTGCTTTGGGAATATCAGCTTCCGGCAGGGGGGTACGCCACACCTTCGGTTTATGAAGTGAATGGAAAACAATTTGTTGTCATCGCCTGTGGTGGTGGAAAGATGGGAACGAAGTCGGGGGATAGTTATGTTGCTTTTGCTTTGCCTAAATGATAAACGAGTCAGCTAAGATTGCAATTCTTTTATTAGCCGCTGGCTCTTCTTCCCGCATGGGCCAATCCAAACAATTACTTCCTATTCAAGGAGAACCATTATTACTCCGGACAGCAAAATCCGCACTTCAATCCAAAGCAAATCAGGTTGCCGTTGTGCTGGGTGCGAATGCCGATCAGCACGAAGAGGTAATTAAACCATTGCCTGTTACGATTATTGTAAATGAAGAATGGAAAAACGGGATGGGCAGTTCAATTAAAGCGGGTTTGAACCATTTAATGAATGCCACGCCTGCATTGAACGCCGTATTGATATTGGTTTGTGACCAGCCGCTGCTGACCAATGCTTTGCTGGATGAGATCATTTCCTCCTATCTCGAAACAAAGAAAAAGATCATTGCCTCTTTTTATGGAGGATCATTGGGAGTTCCTGCTCTTTTTGATCAATCCCTATTTCCTAAACTACTTCAGCTGGAAGATCAGCAAGGAGCCAAGAAAGTTATTTTGGGAAATTCAGATCAGGCTCATTCCATCAATTGGCCTGAGGGCGAAATTGATTTAGATACATGGCAGGAGTATCTGTTGTTCAAGAAAGAATACTGATATTAATTTTAAAGTGTGTAAGGAATTTGTGAATAGCGTGATTTTTTATTATGGAGCTAAAACTGATTATCAGCAACTTGGAGTTATGGAGTAGTTAAGAAAGGGTAGATCAACTGATGTAGGTAAACTTGATTTTGTGATTTTATAAATCATACCTCGTCACCCTATCTTTGCGCTACAAAAAAGGCGTAAGCTGAAAAGCCTGACAAAGAGTAAGCACCAACCCCAAGTTAAGTTAATACCAACATGAAACAATCAAGAATTGTATTGGGCTTATTTGCCCTGGTTATCGCTTTTAGCATTTCTTCTTGTAAAGACGATGATGTAACTCCATCAAAGACTGAAATCCTAACTTCTAAGAGTGCCTGGAAAATAACCGGCAGCACTTCTAATGGAGTAGACGATTTTTCAACATGGAGCGATTGCAACAAAGATGATCTTTTAAAATTCTCAAAAGATGGAAAATTGACGGTAGATGAAGGATCTACTAAATGTGATCAAGATGATGATCAAACGGTAACTGGAACATGGGTGTTTCAGGAGGGTGAGACAAAGTTGAAATTTACTTTTGATGGAGATGATGAGATTTATACTATAGATGAATTAAATACTTCTTCTATGAAAATATCTTATTCTTATTCAGATAATATTAATGGAGTTTCATTTACTATCAAAAATGTAATTACCCTCACTCCTCAATAATCTAGTAGAGAAGACTGCTGAATCGAGCAGTCTTCTCTATCTTAATTAAATTTAACAGCTTAACTAAGCCACCACCTCTTCACTCACAATCTCCATCCCTGCTTTCTGCATTGCACCAAAGCCTCCATACACATTAATCAGGTTGTTGAAGCCATGATTGAACATGATGGATATGGCAGTCATGGAGCGATAGCCTCCGCCACAATGCACGATATACCTTTTGTTTTTATCCAAGTCTTTCAGGTTAGCAGGCATATCTCCAAGTGGCACGAATGATGCTTCTTTCAAATGACTGGTATTCCATTCACCTGGCTTGCGCACATCCAGTACTTCAATGCTCTCGTTCATCTGCTCTTTCATTTCTTCCGCAGAGATGGACTTCACGGTATTCAATTGCTCTTTCCATGAAGCAATCCCGCCTTGCAGATAGCCGGATACGTTTTCATACCCTACACGGGCTAAGCGTAGTACCGTTTCGCTTTCTTTTCCTTCTTCAGTAATTAATAACAAAGGCTTTTTGATATCCATCAGCGTACCTACCCATACCGCTAATTGTCCGTTCAGTCCGATGTTAATCGAGCCAGGAATGAACCCTTTTTCAAAATCGTCTGCCTTACGGGTGTCCAGTATAATGGCCCCTTTCTTTACTTCTGCCTTAAATGCCTCAACGGAAAGAGGCTTGCTGTTCTCGGCCATGACCTCATCAATGGATTCATATCCATTTTTATTGATGCGTGCATCTTCAAAGAAATAAGCCGGAGGAGGAAGAATGCCGTCCGTTACTTGTTTGATAAACTCTTCCTTCGTCTGGTCTTTCAGCGCGTAGTTGAATTTCTTTTGTTCGCCAATCGTAGAGAACGTTTCTTTGCCGATGTTCTTTCCACAGGCCGAGCCGGGACCATGAGCAGGATAGACAATCACCGCATCCGGCAAGGTTTTTATTTTTTTATTCAGTGAATGGTAAAGCATCCCCGCCAGTTCTTCTTTGCTCATCACCCCATCCAATAAATCAGGACGGCCTACATCGCCAACAAATAACGTGTCGCCCGTGAATACGGCATGTTCTTTTCCATTTTCATCGAACAATAAAAAACAGGAAGACTCAGGTGTATGGCCCGGTGTATGTAATACTCTGAATTTGATTTTACCCAGTTTAAACTCCTGGTGATCCTCGGCATTGATTACATCGTATTTGGTGTCTGCATCAGGACCATACACGATAGGTGCATTTACTTTTCTCGCCAGGTCAATGTGGCCCGATACAAAGTCGGCATGAAAGTGAGTTTCAAAAACATACTTAATGACGCTCCACGCTTTTTTG
>JAHEZH010000059.1 GCA_023251155.1 Flammeovirgaceae bacterium
GTGTCGAACACCGAGAGGGTAACTCCCCAGATCATGGGCAGACCAAAGATCAGTTGCAACCCAATCGCCATACCCAGTACCTCGGCCAGGTCACACGCAGCAATGGCAATCTCCGCCAGTAACCATAAAAAGAAGTTGACGGTAGGATTATAGGTTTTTCGGGATGCCTGCGCAAGATCAAGTTGTCGCACAATACCCAATCGTGCACTCAGACTTTGCAGCAGCAACGCCATCAGGTTCGACATGAGCAAAACCCAGATGAGTGTGTACCCGAACTTGCTCCCCCCGGCAATATCGGTGGCCCAGTTGCCCGGGTCCATGTATCCTACGCTCACCAGGTAAGCCGGCCCCAGAAAGGCCAGCACCTTGCGCCACCCTTTGCTACCCGATGCCTCGACCGAGCCATGTACTTCACTTAATGATTTATGTTCGAATGCAGTACCGTTCATATTATTCACTGACTAATATGTTTTTAGAAACTTCTTTGGAAAGGAATGCTTTGCTACTCTCAATGAGTACTTCCAGCGACCCATCGTATTCTTCTTTACTGATTATCTTTATTTTCTTGCCCGGGTGGGCCCCGATCTTATCCAGGTACTTCAACAGGTTGGAGTCGGAATCTTTCACGGCCATGATCACTCCATCGTATCCATGCTGCAGCTGATCGAGTGCCACCTGGGGCAGTACCTTCAGCCTGCCTTTGCTATCCGGGATGGGGTCACCGTGCGGATCCACTTTCGGGAAGCCCAGAAACTCGTCCAGCTTATTGATAAGGGGAATGGAGTGGATGTGCTCCAGTTGCTCGGCCACTTCATGTACTTCGTCCCATGTGAAACCCAGTTTCTGAACCAGGAAGGTCTCCCAAAGGCGGTGCTTGCGGATCACCAGCAGTGCTTCTGTTTTCCCCTTGGGCGTGATGTTTACCCCGTAGTATTTTTCATAACTGATCATCGCTTTGACCGAAAGCTTTTTGATCATATCGGTGGCCGAAGCGGCCTTCGTATTCATAGCTTCGGCCAGCTCATTGGTGAGCACGGCCTTGGTTCCATCATCGGATAAATGATAGACCGCCTTGAGGTAGTTTTCTTCCGTAAAGCTGAGCATAGTAGCTCAAAAGTACTCTTTTTTAGACTTCTCTAAAAAATAATTTAGACTTTTTCAGAGCGGGTTAGTTCACTCATGGATTGCAAAAGCCGGGAAGCTTCCGCGTCCCAGGTGACCTCTTTGGCAGGCATGGAATAGAACTGCTGTTCGTGCATTTGGCGGAGTATTCCGTGGGCATCCGGGTGATCAAAGTGCACGACAATGGAGGCATTCAGAGGCGCCGTAATTTCAATCCAGGGGAGGTGATCCTGGATCAGAACAGGGAGACTGCAGGCCAGGTATTCATACAGCTTTGTGGGGATGGAATTCTGTGTATGCGGAGAAGCCGGATAGCAGATGATCCCGAAGTCGGCCTCGCTGATCGCGTCCATAATCCGGTGGTGAGGAACAAGCTGATCACCGCCTCCGGCCAGTTCAATGAATGGACAGTCTTTAATCGCTTCTCTGATCCGCGAAAGCACATGT
The DNA here is from genome assembly GCA_023251155.1 of Flammeovirgaceae bacterium. Lineage (GTDB taxonomy): Bacteria > Bacteroidota > Bacteroidia > Cytophagales > Cyclobacteriaceae > ELB16-189. The sequence goes on from JAHEZH010000059.1 coordinate 1,570, forward strand.
GCCTGGGCACAATACCCGATGATTTTTAAAGTGATGTTAGGGTTGATTGGATACAGCTCCCGGGCAAGGTTAATAGCCTGAAAAACACCGGTTGATTCGGCCAGTGTTCCGCTAAAAAGCAGGCGTATCGCACTATCCTTCCGGGGCGATTTTTTGAAGTCCGAAGGCAGTACGGCCTTGTTCTCTAGCACGGTGTATTTCGTGCCCAGAAAAGTCATCTCTTTTACATAGCCTTTCTCTGCCAGGTAGAACCACTTGAAGAAGGGTACTGAAAGCTTTTCTTTAAGTCGAACCCACCACGCCAAAACCGTTCTGATGATAACCGGAAAGGCCTTTGTATGCTTTAAATTGCGGTAATAATTCTCCTGAACATCGTAAATGAGGGTAGTTCCAAATAAAATTCTGTTTACTATCGCAACTATCAGTAATTCATGTGAATTCACGATCAGTACTTCAGGTTTTACTTTAAGTACTTTATGAAATACCCTGAAAGGGGAAATGAGCCTCTCCAGGCTGAGCCGTCTGAATTTTTTAGAGGGAAGAAACGTGATCCCGGAATGCTCTATTTTACGACTGGCCGGGAACCCGATCACGATCACTTCATACCTGCCGGAGGCGGCCAGTGTTACCGCCATTTTTTCGTACATGCGTGTGTCATCCACCGGCTTTAAAATGGAGGCAATGACAATTCGTTTTTGTACTGGTTTCATTTGGCTTTTACCCATTATCGCGGTTTCTTGCACCTGCTAAAATAGAGAGCTAAAACATGGAACTGAAAGAAAGAATAGAAGAAGCCTGGAATAATCGCGAATTGTTAAAAACCAACGACACGCAATGTGCCATCCGGTCGGTAGTCAATCTTCTGGATAAAGGAACCCTTCGGGTGGCCGAACCTACCGCCAGCGGATGGCAGGTGAACGAGTGGGTGAAGAAGGCGGTAATCCTCTATTTCCCGATTCAGCAGATGGAGACCATTGAGGTGGGGCCTTTCGAGTTTCATGATAAAATAGCGTTGAAAAGAAACTACAAAGAACTGGGAGTTCGGGTGGTGCCTCATGCCATCGCACGCCATGGATCTTATCTTGCCAAAGGGGTGATTATGATGCCGAGTTACGTCAACATCGGAGCGTATGTAGACGAGGGTACGATGGTGGATACCTGGGCTACGGTGGGGAGTTGCGCACAGATCGGTAAGCACGTTCACCTCAGCGGTGGAGTTGGAATTGGCGGTGTACTGGAACCCGTTCAGGCCGCCCCGGTAATTATTGAAGACAACGTATTCATTGGTTCGCGCTGCATCGTAGTGGAGGGAGTCCGCATCGGGAAGGAAGCCGTATTGGGTGCCAACGTGGTGCTGACCGCCAGCTCAAAAATCATAGATGTAACAGGTCCTGAACCGGTCGAATACAAGAACTATGTTCCGGAGCGTTCGGTGGTGATTCCGGGTACGTTGCCGAAGAAATTTCCGGCCGGAGAATTCCAGGTACCGTGTGCCCTGATCATCGGTACGCGCAAAGAAAGTACCGATAAGAAAACTTCGCTCAACGATGCGTTACGGGAAAATAATGTTTCTGTTTAGTCTTGGCATACGCTTTGTCATTACTTGGCATAAACACTAATTTTAGATTCATGAAGCAGATTTTGATAGGGTTATCTTTAATAGTCATCTTCAGCAGCTTTTTATCTGAAACCCAAACCACTCCCCCTGTTTCCGGAATTACCAGCTTTGGAAAAGGAGAGGAACTGGAATACAGAGTCAATTTTGGAATCTTCACGGTAGGTAAAGCACTCACACGTATTGATCAGAGGGTTCACACCATCAATTCAAGACCTTGTTATAAAATAGATGCGTGGGGAGAAACCAGCTCATGGATATCGTGGGTCACCCGGGTCAAAGACAACTGGGGCGGCTACCTGGATACGACTAATCTGATCCCTCATGTCAACTACCGAAAGATCGAAGAAGGTCGCTATCGTAAAACGGAGTTCACTACTTACGATCATGTAAAGCACAAGGCGGAAGTAAAAGTGATGAATAAAGAGACCGGCATCTATGGCAGCCCGGAGGTGTATGATATACCCAAAAACGGCCGCGATTTGGTAAGTGGTTTTATGTACTTGCGGGTAATTGACTTTGCGAAAATTAAGAAAGGGGACACCGTTACCATTCAGGGTTTTTATGAAGACACCGCTTATAAGCTTCACATCATCTACCGGGGCAACGAAACCATTCACACCAAAGTGGGCAAGATTCCGTGCTATAAGCTGGTTCCTTTAATACCGGATAATAAACTTTTCGATGGTGAAAATTCGGTTACCGTTTGGCTATCGGCCGATCAGAATAAAATACCGGTGAAGATGCAAGCCAAAATGTTCGTGGGGCATACCGGCCTGGAACTTACTTCATTCAAGGGATTGAGAAATCAACTGAAGACGGCTCAGTAACTAATCAGGATTCGTTTATTCTTCTGATTCATTTTTTGTAAACCGTATGGTAAAGGTGGTACCTTCATCTTCGCTACTCTTTACCTCGATTTCACCTCCCATGGTTTCAATCTGATTTTTGATCATAAAAAGACCGATGCCCTTGCTTTCGGCATGTTTGTGAAAGGTTTTGTGGAGTTTAAAAATCTGGTGACCGTGCTTTTCCAGATTAATACCCAACCCATTATCGATGGCTTCCAGCACAGTGGTTCCCCCTTCTTTATAGGTTTTGAAATGAATGAGGGCTTCACGCTGCGGACTGTGGTACTTCAGCGCATTACTTAACAGGTTAAGCAATATACTTTCGAGGTAAATATTCGGGTAGAGCATACCAGGAGCGTGGGAAAAATCAGACGTAACCGATGCATTGATTTCCTTGATATGAGCAATGAGCATGTTCTTCACTTTGACGAAGACTTCGTCAAAAACGATCTCCTGCTTTTCGATATGCTTGTTCTGCTTGATCTGGAGTACTTCATTCAATTCGTTTAAGGTGGTGAACAGCGACTGACCGGATTGTTTTAATAACGCGGTGATCTGAGCAAAATCTTCCGGCTTCCCGGAATTTTCCAGCAGCCCGATCAGTGAATTGATATTACCTACGGGTGCTCTCAGGTTGTGCGACACAATCTGGGTGAACTCTTCCAGTTGCTCATTCTTTCTTCGCAGGCTTTGTGCGATGGCCTCCAGGCGCGCGTTCTGTTCCCTGATTTGCTCTTCGGCCTGCTTGCGGTCGCTCACATCACGGAACTCGGTGATACGTACCATCTTTCCTTTGTACGGAACATTGCTGCCTCTTATTTCCATATCGAAACGGGTACCGTCTTTTCTCAGTCCCTGCGAATCGTAAGGCAATTCATAACCCGACTTGATCTTGCTCATGACCATCTCCCGCTCCTCGGCGGGTAGTAACATGATCCCGTTCATACCGATCAACTCTTCCAGTGGATAGCCCATCAATCGCGATAAGCCCTGATTGGCATCAATGATTATACCTTGATCATGAATGGCTATACCACCGTTGGATGCTTCCTGTAAGGTGCGAAACCGTTGCTCGCTTTCGCGCAGTGCTTCCTCTGTTCTCTTGCTTTCCGTGAAATCCTGAACGGTACCTGTAAGTTTGGTGGCCTTCCCTTTTTTGTTTTTGATAGCACTCCCTGACGCCTGCAACCAGCGTATCTCTCCGTTAGGCAAAATCAAGCGGTGCTGAAGAAAATAACTTTTTTCAGGGGCCTGAAGGTAAACGTTAATCGTAGTGTTCACGTGTTCCAGATCATCCGGATGTATGCGGCTGATGTACTCTTCATAGCTGGTCATGCCAAAGAGCTCCAGCGTTAAGTCCGACCAGATTACTTTATTTGTTTTCAGGTCCCATTCCCACATTCCCATATTAGCCGCTTGCAACGCAGCAATCATACGCTCTTGTTTTACACGAAAGCGTTTTGGTGAAGCGGGGGTTGAAATGCTTTTTATAGTCAGCTTTTTCTTTTCAGACTTAGCCATGAGTGGATGAAAGTAAGCTAAAATCCTGAGATTTTCAGGGACAGAAAAATGACTGGTGTTTTAAAAACAGCGGTCCCACTGTACCATGTTCATTGACCTAAGAATTCGGTAGCAGGGTTTGTTCTTATGAGGATTGCGAGTAAATTCAGCTCGTTAAACTTAAACCCATTATCATGCTGCAGGAATTTAAAAAATTTGTTTTACGTGGAAATGTTGTTGATCTGGCTGTAGGGGTAATCATCGGTGCGGCTTTTGGCAAAATTGTAAGCTCATTGATTGAAGATGTGATTACTCCTTTATTACTGAAGCCGACACTGGAGGCCGCTCATCTTGATAAGCTGGAAGATCTCAAAGCATTTGGTGCCGTGAAGTATGGCGTTTTTCTTTCTGCCTTGATTAACTTCATTATCGTTGCATTCATTCTGTTTCTTATTCTTAAAGGGATAAGTGCTGCTCAAAAGAGGTTGTCGCTTGAAAAGGCTGCTGAGCCCGCTACTCCTGCACCGCCACCTGCCGATGTTCAGTTGCTCACCGAGATCCGCGATTTGTTAGCCAAGAAATAAAAAGCAGGGGTGATAAACTTCAAATGATGAAGTACGAATCATCTCATTCGTACTTCGTCATGATGATTTACGAAAGCGATCCGCCAGAACGAGATCTTTGCTTCCTGCGGTGTACTTATAAAAACCGCTTCCTGTTTTCACACCTTTATGACCTGCCTGCACCATATTAACCAGTAGCGGACAAGGGGCATACTTGGGATTGCCAAAGCCATCGTGAAGCACATTTAGTATGGAGAGGCAGACATCCAATCCGATAAAGTCGGCCAGCTGCAATGGACCCATCGGGTGAGCCATACCCAGTTTCATTACAGTATCAATTTCTTCCACACCGGCTACCCCTTCATACAATGAATAGATGGCTTCGTTGATCATGGGCATCAGAATCCGGTTGGCGATAAATCCGGGATAGTCATTGACCTCCACCGGTACTTTATTCAATGCACGTGAAAGATCCATGATCGTTTTAGTCACTTCATCGCTGGTGCTATAGCCGCGAATCACTTCCACCAGTTTCATGATCGGCACCGGGTTCATGAAGTGCATACCAATGACCTTGTCAGGGCTTTTCGTCACCGATGCAATTTTGGTAATCGAGATAGAGGAAGTGTTGGTAGCCAGGATGGCTTCCGGTAAGGTACTCTCATCGATTTCCTTAAAGATCTTCAGTTTGAGATCACTATTTTCGGTTGCGGCTTCAATAACCAACTGTGCATTGGCTACACCTTCTTTGATAAATGTAGTGGTGGTGAGGTTTCCCAGAGCAGTGGTTCTTACCTCCTCCGTGATGGTACCTTTCTCCACCTGCCGCCCCAGATTTTTTTCGATGGCAGTTACTCCTTTTTTAAGGGCCTCTTCCGAGATGTCGATGAGAGAGACCTTATATCCATGCTGTGCGAAGACATGAGCAATACCATTACCCATAGTACCTGATCCGATAACTGCGATGTTTTTCATGTGCTGAAATTAATGAGCAAAGATAAATTAACTTATGGCTACTCGATAGTGATTTCCTTCGCCAGTTCTACCGCATTGAAGCGAATAGAGAGCTTTCTGGATTGCCTGTCTACTCCACAGTCCACACCTGGTTCCAGCAGGTAATAGAAAAATTTCTGATTCCTTTTATACAGCTCGTTACGATCGGGCCGTCCGAGCAGCCTTACGATTTCCTGCTGATCCAATGACTTTAATTTCTCTTTTTGCCGGATCAATATTTCAATGGACTGACTGCGGTAATTCAGGCATCCGTTTTTGTCGTCCTTCCAGGCCCCCATGTCGATGCCCTCCAGGGTAGGGAGTGGTTTGTTGTTGCAGGCAGATAGAAGTACGACCAGAAAGAGACTATAGATAAGTTGCTTTTGCATTTTTATAAATTAGATAAAACCAGTAGCCGGAAAATACCATGTATCCGGCAGCAATGCCATAAAATATAACGGAGGTGTGCAGTACGTAAATAATGACTACGCTGGCTACTCCGAATAAACAGATTCGTATCGCTTCGGCCATCCATACCCATTTCTTTCGCTCGAACAGCACACCACAATTCATCACCCACCAGGAGATGAACAAGGCAGCTATTGCTTTTTGGGTAAGATCGAAATGCTGTTGGTTAAACAGAAAGAACGAGGTGACCACCAAACAAAGTACATATTGCGCCAGCACATAGTAATTGATTTGTACAGGGACTGGTGTTTCATACTTTTTATAATCCCCTTCAATGGCGGGTGCCGGCCGATAACCTCCCAGGTAATCGGGTAGCCATCCGGGTTTTTTGAAAAGATACTTTAGCTTATCGGTCCACGAAGTAATCTGCTTCAGTTCCCTGATCATGGTATCGTAGTGACTGAAGTTGGCCCATACGGCATTCCAGCTGTTGATGGGTTTAGTGATTCCATAGACCGGCTTCTCTTCTTCCTTTTGAAAAGTACCAAACATCCGGTCCCAGATGATGAGTGTACCTGCGTGATTCCTGTCAATGTATTTGGGATTGCGTCCATGATGCACCCGATGATGGGAGGGAGTGTTAAAGAGGTATTCCATCCATCCCATCTTATTGATGGTTTCGGTATGAATCCAAAACTGATAGAGGGTATTTAAAGCAGAGATCAATGCAAAATCAATGGTGTCGAATCCAATGAAAGCCAGCGGCAGGTTGAACGCAAACGTCCATACTACCTGAAACGAACTTTGCCGAAGCGCTACGGATAAATTGTAATCCTCACTCTGATGGTGTACCACATGCCCGCCCCAGAATAAATTGATTTCATGACTCATGCGATGCGCCCAGTAATAGGCAAAATCAACCAGCAGAAACAGTGCGATCCAATAGATGACGTTTTTTTCAAGGTGAAAAAGAGCAAAGTTGGCGTAGAGTAATTCATAGACCCCAATTCCTAAAATGCGCAGAAACAGGCCCGCCAACTGAGAGGTAATACCACAGCTCAGGTTGGCGATTGCATCCGGCAAACGGTACAGTTTACGGTGGGATAAGCGCTCCACGGTAAGCTCAATACCCAACAGTAAGAAGAAAATGGGAATGGATAAGACGATTGGATTCAGATTCATTCAGGTAGCGCTGAAACAGGCTTAAATATGGACACAATTTTATTAATGTTCTGCCTATTTACAGAAGGATAGCAGGGTTAATAATTTTCTAACATTTTATTATCAAAAAAACGATTGAACTAAACAATAAATAGTATGATATTTTGGATCCGAAAGGGAAATAGTAGTGATAAAGGGTGACTTTTTAGTTTAATTGCGCTCTAAGCTTTAATCTGTTCAGCTGTTTCTAATTTATATGGGACGTAAAGTTTCGATGGTTATCCCGGTTTACAACGAATCGGTTAACGTAGGTGTTATTTTGCAAGCGATCCGATGTGAATTTAAAAACCTGGACTACCATTACGAAGTGATTTTTGTAGATGATGGAAGTAGTGACGATACTCTGGATTTGATTAAAGAGCAGGCGCTGACCTACGACAATGTATTTTATTTAAGATTGTCCAGGAATTATGGCCACCAAAATGCCCTAAAAGCAGGTTTGGACAATGCCAAAGGGGATTGTGTGATTTCCATGGATGGAGACATGCAGCATCCTCCTTCTTTACTGCCAAAGATGCTTGCTTTTTGGGAGCAAGGATTTGAGGTGGTGTATACCCGCAGGCTGGACACCGAAGGCGTTGGCTTTTTCAAAAAACTCTCCTCCAAGCTGTTTTACAAAGTGATCAATTTCATCTCGGATGTGAAGATGGAGGATGGGGTAGCTGACTTCCGTTTACTGGATAAAAAGGTAGTAGCTAAACTGAAAGAATTTAAGGAAACCGATTTGTTTTTGCGGGGATTGGTGAAATGGGTCGGGTTTAATCAGGTAGCGATTGACTATAAAGCAGCACAGCGTCATTCAGGGAAAACGAAATACAGCTTAAGCAGAATGATTGCCTTTGCTGTGGAGAGCGTTACCTCCTTCAGTGTGCGACCTTTGATTTTCTCCGTTTACCTCGGCTTCATACTGTCGCTGCTGACCATTCTTATTTACATACCTTACCTCGCCAATGCCGTAATGACCAAGAATCATTTTCCACGGTGGGCATCGATTCTGTCATTGGTAGCCTTTTTTGGCGGGCTTAATCTGACCCTCATCGGTATTGTGGGTATTTATATTGGCAAACTGTTCATGCAATCAAAAGCGAGGCCCAATTACATTATTAGCGAAACCAATAAACCGATTAAAGAAAAAATTCCAGCACATGATATTGTTGAGTTTTGATGTAGAAGAGTTCGATGTGCCCGATGAATTTGGTTTTCCCCTTCCCCTGAAAGATCAGATCGAAATTTCAAAAATTGGCCTGACGAATGTACTGGACATACTCCTCCGGTATAACGTAAAAGCTACTTTCTATACCACGGTGGTCTTTGCACGGCATGCCCCTGATATCCTGGCCCGAATGATCAGCGAAGGACACGAACTGGAATCGCACAGTGTGTATCACGGTCAGTTTTCGGAGGAAGACCTATTGGCTTCAAAAGAGGAACTGGAAGCGCTGGCAGGGGTGAGGATAAAGGGATTTCGCATGCCCCGCATGATGCCGGTGAGTGATGAGGCGATTGAAAAGGCGGGCTATTTATTCAACTCTTCACTCCATCCTACCTGGATTCCGGGACGCTATAATCATTTATCGCGCCCACGCACTACTTTCTATGTAAAGAAGGTATTGCAACTTCCGGCCTCGGTAACGCCGATTATTCGTTTTCCTTTATTCTGGATTACGTTTCATGTTTTGCCAATGTGGCTTTACAATTTCTTTTGCCGGTGGACCCTTAAAAAGGACGGCTATTTAAATCTCTATTTCCACCCGTGGGAGTTTGTTGATCTGGCAAAGCACAAGGAATTCACATTACCCTTTTATATCACTCAAAATTCTGGAGAAGCGCTTTGCAGGCGATTAGCCCACCTGATCACCCACTTTCAGTCAAGAGGCGATGCTTTTGGGCGAACCGATGAGCTGTTTTTCAACGAACTAAATTCGCACGCATAATTTTTTGCGAAGATATATTTACCATTTTTGCAGCGTGAAAAATCGAAAAAGATGGTTTTAAAGCTGTTTAAAGCGGGTTGGTTTGTTTCTCTTCTGGCGGTGCTCACCGTTTTTATGCTGGTATATGCCTCGTTACAAGAGACTTTGATTGTGCGGGGGGGAGAAGAAGAGGTCGTCATTTCGCGTGAAGTTTTCTTTTACGCCGTGCTGGTTATTCTCGCTTTAATCAATGTGGTGGTTTTTATTTTCATGAAACTGTATAAAAAAGGCCATGAGGACTTCCTTTCATGGCTTTTTGGGCTGATTCTGGTGATGAATATTTTCTTCATCATCGCCTTGAATTTCATCTACCTGTATAACAGCAACGAAAAATACGAGTATTCCCGGCTGGGACTGGTGATTTATGGCAGCGTGGCGTTAATCCTGATCTGGACGATCAGCTGGCCGCTCTACTCCGTTTCCAGAAAATTTTTGACAAAAGCGAACGCCTGATTACGGTTTTTTAATTACTGGTGATCAGTGCTTTAAATCTACGGTATTCATCTTATTCGTAAGACCACCGCGCGGGTGCCCGCTTGACATCGCGTCAAAAAGTGGCTTTATTAGAACTGCATTCAGATTTTTTGTACTGATGTTTTCCGGCAACGGAATTTTTTAATCTTTGCGATCCGAAAAAAAGAAAGGTTTAGATAAACATGGCGAAAGACACAATTGGATATGACGAGTCGAGCATACGGTCGCTCGACTGGCGCGAGCACATTCGCCTGCGCCCCGGTATGTATATCGGAAAATTGGGAGATGGTTCTGCCAAAGATGACGGTATATATGTATTGGTGAAAGAAGTCATCGATAACTGTATCGATGAGCACATGATGGGTTATGGAAAAGTCATCGATGTGAAGATCACCGAATCGAAAGTGACCGTGCGCGACTATGGAAGAGGCATACCCTTGGGTAAAGTGGTGGATGTGGTTTCAAAAATCAACACGGGAGCGAAATATGATTCAGGTGCTTTTCAGAAATCAGTAGGATTGAACGGAGTAGGTACCAAAGCGGTCAACGCGCTCTCCAATTATTTTAAAGTACAGGCTTTCCGTGATGGAATGAGCAAGCTGGCCGAGTTCAAGAAGGGGATACTCACCAACGATGCCAAGCAAACCAAATCGGAGGAGCGGAACGGAACCTACGTAGAGTTTGAACCGGACAACACCATGTTCAAAAACTATCACTTCATTCCTGAATACCTGGATGATCTGATGTGGAACTATGCGTTTCTCAATGCAGGACTGACTATTAATTATAACGGGGGCAAATTTTATTCAAAGGACGGTTTGCTTGATCTGTTGCGACAAAAATCAGATCCGGAAGAAATACGCTACCCCATCATTCACTTCAAGAGTGAAGACATTGAAGTGTCATTGACGCATGGCAACCAATACGGGGAAGAATATTACTCTTTTGTGAATGGTCAGAACACCACACAGGGAGGTACTCACTTAGCTGCTTTCCGCGAAGGAATAGTGCGCGGTGTGCGTGAAGCCTTCAAGAAGGATTACGATGCGGCTGATATTCGCGCCAGTATTATTGGTGCCGTAGCCGTAAGAGTACAGGAACCTGTATTCGAATCGCAGACCAAAACCAAGTTAGGATCGATCACCATGTCGCCCGACGGGCCATCGGTGAAGAATACCGTTGGCGATTATGTCGCGAAAGAACTGGAAATCTACCTGCACCAGAATCCATTGGTGAAGGATGCCATGGAAAAGCGCATCCTCCAGTCGGAGCGCGAGCGCAAGGACATTGCCGGTATCAAAAAACTGGCCAACGAACGGGCCAAGAAAGCCAACTTGCATAATCGTAAACTCCGCGATTGCCGTTTCCATTTTGATGATCAGAAAGGAGAGAAGGGGAAAGAGGCAGTCATCTTCATTACAGAGGGAGACTCTGCTTCCGGTTCCATTACCAAATCGCGCGATGTGGAAACGCAGGCGGTGTTTAGCTTGCGCGGTAAACCGCTCAACTGTTTTGGACTTACCAAAAAAGTGGTGTATGAAAACGAAGAGTTCAACCTGCTGCAGCATGCACTGAATATTGAAGATGGCATTGAAGGATTGCGTTATAACAAAGTAATTATCGCTACCGATGCCGATGTGGATGGTATGCACATTCGCCTGTTATTGATGACCTTCTTCCTCCAGTTCTTTCCCGATCTGGTCAAAGCGGGTCACGTGTATATATTAGAGACACCTTTGTTCCGCGTCCGCAATAAGAAAGAAACAATTTATTGTTACAGCGAAGAGGAAAAACGTGCTGCTGTAGATAAACTGGGAAGCAAGCCGGAGATCACGCGCTTCAAAGGATTGGGAGAAATTTCTCCTGACGAATTTGGAAATTTTATTGGTGATGACATTCGCCTGCAGCCCGTATTACTTCATAAGGACAGTCACCTGGTAAAGATTCTTGAATTCTACATGGGTAAGAACACACCTACGCGCCAGGATTTTATCATTGATAACCTGCGTATCGAGATGGACAAGATTGAATCGAAACAGGAGGAACCTGTGGTAGAGGAAGCAGTTGAAGAATAAGTATTAATTGAATTGTATTAAGTAATCAAAGACGAATAGTCAATGAGTAAGAAAAATCAAGACGACAGTGCACCTATCATCCCTTCCGGTAATGCGGAAGGAGGTGATAATATTCATTCCATAGCTATTGATGGGTTATATCAGACCTGGTTTCTGGATTATGCCTCCTATGTAATTCTGGAACGGGCCGTACCTCGTATCGAAGACGGCTTCAAGCCCGTTCAGCGAAGGATCATGCATTCTCTGAAAGATATGGATGATGGCCGCTTCAATAAAGTGGCCAATGTGATAGGTAATACCATGCAGTATCACCCGCACGGGGATGCTTCCATTGGTGATGCTATTGTGAATATCGGGCAGAAAGATTTGTTGATTGACACACAGGGAAACTGGGGTGATGTACGCACAGGCGATGGTGCTGCTGCTCCCCGTTATATTGAAGCACGTCTCTCCAAATTTGCATTAGACGTAGTTTACAATCCGCAAACGACGGAATGGCAATTGTCTTATGACGGACGTAAGAAAGAACCGGTCACGCTGCCGGTGAAATTCCCTCTGCTATTGGCTCAAGGTGTAGAAGGTATCGCGGTAGGTCTTTCTACCAAAATACTTCCACACAATTTCATCGAGCTGATCAAGGCATGTATTGATGTGTTGAAAGGAAAGAATCCAAAGATTTATCCGGATTTTCCCACCGGAGGTATTGCTGATTTTACAGAATACGAACAAGGTATTCGCGGAAGCAAGATCAAGGTACGTGCACGCATTGAAGTGATCGACAAGAAGACACTTGCAATCAAAGAAATTCCGTTCAGCACCACCACCACTTCATTGATGGAGTCCATCGTGAAGGCAAGTGAGAAAGGAAAGATCAAAGTGAAGCAGGTGGTGGATAACACGGCCAAGGATGTAGAGATACAAATTCATCTCCAGCCTGGGCTGTCACCTGAGATTGCCATGGATGCGCTCTATGCCTTCACCGACTGTGAGATTTCCATTTCGCCTAATGCCTGCGTGATCATTGACGATAAGCCGACGTTCATGAAAGTGAACGAGATACTCAAGATCAATACCGAGCAGACCGTTCAGTTATTAAAACAGGAACTGGAGATACGTAAGGCAGAGCTGATGGAGAAAATCCTGTTCTCTTCACTGGAAAAGATTTTCATTGAGAAGCGTATCTACCGCAGCATTGAAGACGTAGATACCTATGAAAAAGTAATCACGACCATCGATAAAGGCTTAAGTCCTTATAAGAAACAATTCTATCGCGAAATCACCCGTGATGATATTCTGCGTCTGATGGAGATCCGAATCAAACGGATTTCCAAATACGATTCGTTCAAAGCCGATGAGTTACTGAAAGACCTGGAAAAGGAACTGAAGGAAACACTTCATCACTTGAAGAACCTGGTGGAATATGCCATCTCGTACTTCCAGAATTTGTTGACGAAGTATGGAAAAGGGCGTGAGCGTAAAACGGAGATCAAGAGCTTCCAATCCGTAAGTGCCACCGAAGTAATTGCAAATAACCAGAAGTTGTATGTAAACCGCGAAGACGGTTTTGTAGGATGGAGCCTGAAGAAAGACGAGTTCATCGTTGACTGTTCTGAACTGGACGATGTAATCGTGATCCGCAAAGACGGTAAGGCTTTAGTGAGCCGTATTGGCGAGAAGAAGTTCATGGGTAAAGACATTATCCATGTAGGCATCTGGAAGAAAGGCGATGAGCGCATGGTGTATAACCTGGTGTATAGCGATGGTAAATCAGGTACCTCTTTCGCGAAACGTTTTGCCATGCCGGCGGTAACCCGTGATAAAGAATATGACCTTACTTCGGGTAATCCGAACAGTAAACTGCAATACCTGAGTGCAAATGCGAATGGGGAAGCTGAGATTGTCGAAGTTAAACTGAGTCAGAGCAGCACGGCACGTAAAAAGATATTTGATTTTGATTTCACCGAACTGGAGATCAAAGGGCGCGCAGTAAAAGGGAACATTATCACCAAGTACCCGGTACGCAAAGTGGAATTTAAAGAATCACGTGGATCTACGCTAAGCGGATTAAAATTGTGGTTTGATCAGGCTTCGGGCCGTCTCAATAAAGACGAACGTGGCCGGTATGTGAATAAGTTTGATGGAGAGGATCAGATCATCGCCATCACCTCAAGTGGCAATTACAAGATTACCAGCTTTGATCTGACCAACCGCTACGAGCCGGAGAAAACCATCCTGCTGGAGAAATATAACCCGAAGAAAACCATTTCGGCCATCTATTGGGATGGACAAAGCAAGCAATATTTTGTGAAACGTTTCCTCATCGAAACCAACACCACCGATAAAGACTTTGGTTTTATCTCAGAAGCAATCGGCTCCCGTCTGGAGTTTGTGACTACCTCTGAAACGCCTGAGGTAGAAATAGAGGTGGTGAAAGGCAAAGGCCAGGACAAGAAGACCGAACTGGTTAACCTGGAGGAGATCGTAGATGTGAAAGGATGGAAGGCGGTAGGCAATCGTTTATCTGATTTTAAGGTAACGAAGGTGAAACCACTGGAAGAACCGGAAGACACTTCTGCGGCTGACGATGATGAGTCAGATGATACCAAAACAACCTCGTCTGCTGGCGGGGAAAAAAAAAAGATGAGCTCAGCTTCGGGCAAAACCAAAGCGGTGGCGAAAGCGAGACCTTCAGCGAAGACAAGCAAGCCAGCCTCTTCGAAGAACCCAAAAAGCAAAGCAGTCAAAGCCAGCAAGAAAGTGAGCAGCTCCAAAAAGCCCGCGCCCAAAAGCAAAGAGAAGCCGAGCAAGGCAGCCTCTTCGGTGAAAGCAGCGAAAGCAAAAACCAAAGCAGCTCCGAAAAAAGCAAAGAAGAAAAAATAGATAAGAAGGAAGATGAGAGAGGTGACAAATCATTTGGGGTAGGAGATACCATCGAGTTATTGTAGCCCTCCGCTGCCCCGATAGAACAAAAAAAGGGAGCTTCTGAATGGAAGCTCCCTTTTTTTAATCCGTTGGTCGGATTACTTCAAAAACTTGTTTGCTTTTTCAATCAACAGATTGCGATCAGTAGTGATAGTAGGATCGCTATAGATGCGTGATGATAATTCCGCCACTACACCTTTCTTATATCCCAGTTTCTCCGCAATCTCCTCGCAGAAATTGATTTCACTTTTAAATACGTGTCCGTCACTTTTCATCAACTGGATCAGGTGATAGAGATTTTCGAATTTCTGATCTTCAGTAAGTGATGAAAGATCACCGATTTTCTTGGGCGTCTTCATCATATTGTCCACTTCTTCTTTCGTAAGACCATTTGCCTTTCCGATCAGGTGAATAACTTTCGATTCTTTCTCGGCTACTTTTGTATCGCTGGCTGCCAGGTTAATCAAAACATTAAGTTGTTCTTTAATCATAAATCAGATTTTATTTTACGCGAAATTAGACGATCTAGTAGCTAAATTTAGTCAAAAAACGAATAATTCTTACATTCATCAAAAAAAATCACCTTATGGCGGAACAGCGCAAGCAACGGTTTTATCCTTACCCTGTCTTTCTTTCAAATTCGTTACTTATGAAAAACCAGTTTCTGATTATTTTGTTCTGCTTCTCTTTGGTGGCTGCCACAGCGCAAGAGTCGGAGGTAAGAGCAGTAGGGTCCTTTCACGGGGTGAAGGTGAGTGAAGCGATTGATGTTTACCTTAAAAAGGGAGATAAGGAGAGTGTGAGAGTGGTGGCAACAGGAACCAATCTATCCAATGTATTGACAGAAGTATCGGGTAGTTCGCTCAAAGTTCACATGAGAGAGGGGAACTATAAGAATAGAAATGTAAAAGTGTATGTCACCTATGTGAACCTGGATCGGATATCCTCCTCTTCCGCTTCCAATGTGTTTTCCGAGGGCACGATTAAAACCGGCTCGATGGAAATCAATGCCTCCAGTGCCGCATCGGTGGAGGTGAGCTTGGATGCCGAGAGAGTGTCTGTTGATGTATCCAGTGCAGGTGATGTTACCCTGGAAGGAGAGGCGAAGTCGCTGACTGTGGAGGCGAGTAGCGCAGGCTCTGTCGATGCCTATAATCTGAATTGTGAGAATGTGGATGCCTCTGCATCGAGCGGAGGAAGTGCCAAAGTTTCCGTGAGCAAGGATTTAAATGCGGAAGCCAGCAGTGCAGGAAGTATCCGGTATCGAGGAAGCCCGGCCAGAACTAACTCGAGTGCGAGCAGCGGAGGTTCTGTCAAGAAATCGAACTAACTAAAGTGCCATTGTTCAAAAGAAGAAAAGCCGGTTAAAAGCCGGCTTTTCTTCTTTTGTCATCTTGAATGACAGAGAGAAGCACAGTGCGTTCTTCCAGTTTATTCAACTCCAGGTTATCAATGGCTTTATTGAACATCTTTCGGTAGGAAGTGTTCGGCTTGAACTGAGGAATCCATTTCCTGGTGTTTCTGATTACATAGTTGATCATAGGACTTCTGTTTTTAATCTAACGTATATAGGACAGCCTTTATTCAGACCCCCACTTGGTCTCCAAAAAATATCAGGGGCTAACTGATAAAGAGACGGTTTTTGTCCGGTTTTATTGTGGTATCACTGCATTGATCTTTGAAAACCAATGAGTCTACATAAACGTGTTTTGTTGAAATAGGTTCACTGTTAAGAACGGATGCTTCCTGTGCTAACGATTGTTATAAAGGTGAAAACAACTATTTTTTGTTTGATGAGCTTCAAATAGGAGTGGGATGATCATCTAAAGGACATATTTTTTTAAAAAATAGGTCACAAAAAGAACTACAGTACTCAAAAAAATATATTTTTGGATCAAACTTGATTCAAACAACAACCACTATGGCCCATCTACGATTTGAAGCACTGAAGAAATTAAATGAACGTTCTCCTGTTTTTGTTGAAGCACCTACCCAGAATGCATCACAATTTTTTGGCGAATATGTATTTGGAACAGAACAAATGCGGGCTACTCTTGCTCCCGCCGTTTTTAAGAAAGTAAACCAAGCCATTAAAAATCACGAAAAAATTGATGAGGTAACGGCTGATGCAGTTGCTTCGGCTGCCAAAAGCTGGGCCATGGCGAAGGGTGCTACTCACTTTACACACTGGTTTCAACCGATGACGGGGGGTACTGCTGAAAAGCACGATGCCTTCTTCGATGCACTGGCCGGCATTGAAAAGTTCAAAGGAAGTGAATTGGTTCAGCAAGAGCCGGACGCATCTTCATTTCCTAACGGTGGTATCCGCAGCACGTTTGAGGCACGCGGTTATACCGCATGGGATCCTACTTCTCCCATGTTCCTTTATGGCAAAACGTTAACCATTCCGACCATCTTTGTTTCGTACACAGGCGAAACACTGGATACCAAATCTCCTTTGCTCAAAGCACTGAAGGCGGTAGATATCGCAGCAACTAAAGTGTGTCAGCTGTTTGATAAAGACATTCAGCATGTAACGGCATCGCTCGGTTCTGAACAGGAATACTTTGTGATTGATAAAGCATTGTTCAACGCCCGCCCGGATTTAGTTATGGCTGGCCGTTCTGTTTACGGACATGCTCCTGCACGTGGTCAGCAATTGGAAGATCACTACTTCGGAGCCATCCCTTCACGTGTTTATGATTTCATGAAAGACTTTGAAATTGAAGCATGGAAGCTGGGTATTCCTGTACGCACCCGCCATAATGAAGTGGCTCCAAGCCAGTTTGAAGTGGCTCCTTTGTTTGAAGAAGTAAATGTGGCCAACGATCACAACCAGTTATTGATGGATTTGATGAATCGTGTGGGCGAAAGACATGACCTTAAGATCCTTTTCCACGAAAAACCTTTTGCCGGTTTGAACGGAAGCGGCAAGCATAATAACTGGTCATTGATTACCGATACAGGAGTTAACTTGTACCAACCGACCAGCAGCGCCCGTGATAATTTAATGTTCCTTACTTTCTTTGTGACTACGGTAAAAGCAGTACATGAATACGCTGACTTACTTCGTGCCAGTATTGCAACTCCGGCCAACGACTTCCGCCTGGGAGCCAATGAAGCACCTCCGGCCATCATGTCGGTGTTCTTAGGCTCACAAATGAGCGCGGTGCTGGATGAACTGGAGAAGAAAGGTAACGTGAAAATTGAAAAGGGTGATAACATGTACATGAAGCTCGGTATCGATCAGATTCCTGAGATCATTCTGGATGCAACTGACCGTAACCGTACTTCACCTTTTGCTTTCACCGGTAATAAATTTGAGTTCCGTGCCGTGGGTGGTAGCGATAACTGTGCTACTCCAATGACCGCATTGAACCTGATCGTAGCGGAGCAACTGGAACAATTCAATGCCGCTGTTGAGAAAGAAGTAGAGAAAGGAACGGAGAAGCGTCTGGCTATCGTAAACATCCTTCGTACGTATATCAAAGAATCGAAGAATATCCGTTTCGAAGGAGACGGTTATTCTGAAGAATGGGTGAAGGAAGCTGCGAAGCGTAAATTAGGCAACGTAAAAACCACGCCACGTGCGCTGGATGCTTACTTGACCAAGAAATCACTTGATCTTTTCGAGAAGCACGGTGTAATGAACCACAAAGAAGTGGAGGCACGTAATGAGATCCGTTTGGAGTCCTACATCAAGCGTGTGCAGATCGAAGCGCGTGTAATGGGTGACCTTGCAATGAATCACATCATTCCAACGGCGATTAACTATCAGACCAAATTGATAGCCAATGCCAATGGTTTGAAAGGATTGGGTGTGGATAACAAAGCCGTAGTTCAAACGATCAAAGAAATCTCTGGTCATATCGATTTGATCAAGAAAAACGTCCGCGCGATGATCGAAGAACGCAAGCGTCTGAATAAGTTAAGCGACACGCACAAGAAAGCCGTGGGCTATTGCGATGACATCAAAGAGAAATACTTTGACGTGATTCGTGATTCAGTAGATAAACTTGAATTACTGGTGGACAATGAGGATTGGCCATTAGTGAAATACAGAGAACTGTTGTTCCTGAGATAGATTTTACCTAAACCTAAACCGGTACTAGCGGGTTCTCGTAAAAGAGAATCCGCTTTTACTTTTTATAAGGGTCACGTCAAAATCAATCGAAGCAGTATCACTGCTTTTTAGCATGTACTTCCGGGTTGTGAAGTAGTTCAAGGATGGCATTCCTGATCAGGTAGGGATGTGACCAGGGTACAAAATGATTCATGTCTTCAACCGACACAATTTCAACATTCGTTCCGGTCATTTTTCTTTTGGCAAATACGGCATTACCCGGATCGACCAACTCATCTTTCTGCCCCTGAATGAAAATGGTGGGGCACTGGATGGTGCTCCATAGCGGTAACATTTCTTGTAGCTCTGGCTTTAATTTATAAATCTCATCGTTGGAGGCACGTAAGGCACGAGGTATAAGCCAGCTTAGGAACGGAGTGGCCAGCGGTGCACGAAACCATTCACGAGGTTCCAGGTCCGGGTCGATCGAACCGGCTACGAAGATCAATCCATCAATGAGTTCAGGATAATCCATTGCCATGCGTGCGATAACCGGTCCACCCAGTGAATGGCCCACCAGAATTATTGGCCGCTGCTTTTTGTGTTTTTCCAGAATGGGTTTAATCAGGGCGGCTTGTTTTTTCAATGAAGGCTCGGCACGACCAAAATCAGATTCACCAAAACCGGGCCGATCCACGGAAGCAAGCTGTGCTTCTTTCAGCAGTGTAGTGTCTGCCAGGAAATCGAGGAAGGCATCGAGCGCCCCGGGTGAGCCATGAACAAAGAGAATCAGTGGAAGACTGTCTTTTCCTACTTCGAGGTAGTTGATGAAACGTTTACCCTGATAGTACGAATGGAAGGTGCCTTTCTGCTTTTTATCAGCAAAAAATTGATTGATTTCCTTCTTGCTGCTTCTGAATTGGAAGCGCCCGCATGAATTAAGGAGAATACTAAAACCAAAGAAGATAACGCCAGTGAGAATTGCGATTCGCCACCTCACTCCCCGTTTCTTTTTCATAAATTGATTTTACTGATTGCCGAGAATCTTGTTGTATTGCGCTTTGTTATTCAATACCTCGATGGCTTTCTTTACTTCGCTATCATATTTGAAACCGGTTTCCACTGAACCACGCTCCAGGTAATAGCGGGAGGCGATGTCTTCTTCCAATACCATCTTGATCTGATCTTTGAATGTAATCAGGTCGTGCTTGCGCTTTTCCGTTAACCTCGCATTGATCTGGTCCAGCTGAGGTTTGAGTTCGGTATAATAGCGTTCTCTTTTTGCTTCTTCGATCAGTGAAGTCAATTGTACTTCTGCCAGCGAGCGGTAATTGTAATTCTTTCCCTGCATCCAGGTAACAAATTCCTGGTATTCGGCATCGGTAAGGCTAAAGTCTTTGGCATTGGCGATCGTTGGATGCTTGTATGCATATTGTGTGGCAAAGTCAAAAATAAAACCGTTCAGATAGAGTACTTGCGTGATCGCAGAGGCATCGCTGTTTTCTATTTTAATGTCGGGATCAATTCCACCACCATCATATACGGTGCGGCCTTTTGCTGTTTTAAATGCTTTCTTAACGGAATCGGGCACCGAGATGACACTTCCGTCCTGCCTGCGATGGCTGTAATCCAACACCTGAATACACCTTCCGGTAGGCGTGTAGTACTTGGCCGTAGTGATCTTTACCTGCGAGTTATACGAAAGCGGACGGCTTAACTGCACTAGTCCCTTACCAAATGATTTTTCGCCAATGATTACCGCGCGATCATAATCCTGTAACGTACCCGCTACAATTTCTGAAGCAGATGCACTTCCACGACTAATTAACACAGCAACCGGTATGTCCAGATCGGTAGGTACATTCAAGGTTTCGTAGGTGATGTTGCTATCTTCTACTTTCCCTTTCGTATCCACCACCTTTTTACCTTTGGGGATAAAGATATTGCAGACATTAACGGCTTCAAACAAAAGCCCGCCGGGGTTGCCCCGTAAATCAATGATAATGCTCTTGGCACCTTTTTCTTTCAGCGCAATCACACCATTCCGTACTTCTTTGCCTGCTTCAGGCGTGAAATCAGATAACTGTACATAGCCAACCTCATTGCTCACCATACCAAAGTAGGGTACGTTGTTCATCTTGATCTTTTCCCTTTTGAACTCGATGCTGATCGGCTCTGCCACTCCTGTTCTTTTTACGGTCAGTTTCACGGGAGTTCCTACTTGTCCCCGCATCAGTTGCTCTGCCTCCTGACGAGATACTTTGGAAAGTTCGATGTCATTCAGTTTGATTACTTCATCACCTATTTTGAGCCCGTTTTTGTAAGCAGGATAGCCTTCGTAAAGCATGGTGACTACGGTGCGGCTCCCAATCTCGCGGGTCAGCGCGCCAATACCTCCATACTGTCCTGTATTCATGGTGCGGTAGTCTTCTACCTCATCTTCGGGGATATAATTGGTATAAGGATCCAATGAATTGAGCATGGCATCAATACCGGTACGTACCAGTTGGTTGGGATTGACTTCATCTACATACAGGGCATTTACTTCTTTGAAGAGCGAAGCGAATATGTCCAGGTTTTTGGCGATTTCGAAATAACGTTCGGCAGGAGGAGTGAAGGAGAGCCCGGCCACCCCGGCCACCACAATCAACAGCACAGCAATTCTTTTCTTCATGGTAAAATGTTATTTCTAAAGATACGAAAACGATAGAACGGAAGTTTTCGCATGCAAGATATTCTAAATAATTTGATGAGCCGAAGCAACTTAAATCAATAATACGACATCATGTAGGAAATTAATCTGCTTTTATTTTACCTTTAAATCTGTCCCAAAATTTTATTCTACTCATGAAAAAACGGTCTGCATTATTGCTGGTATGTATTATTCTGCTGGCGGCCTGCTCCAAGCCAGCCAAGTATGAACTCAAAAAAGGAGAAAGTAACGGATATTCGTACGAATACGTAGAAAATGACCCGCTCAATGTACGGATCTACACATTGAAGAATGGCTTGAAAGTGTATATGAGCAAGTATGATGCAGCACCTCGTATTCAAACGCAAATTGCAGTGAAGGCAGGAGGTAAGAATGACCCGGCTACCAACACCGGACTGGCACATTATCTGGAGCACATTATGTTTAAAGGTACCGCTGATTTTGGTACACTGGATTGGGCCAAAGAAAGCGTACTGCTGGATAGTATCGAGCACATGTTCACCCATTATGGTCAGCTCACCGATTCAGTGCAGCGTGCGGATTACTACAAACAGATCGATCAGGTATCGAACGAAGCGGCCAAGCTTGCTATCGCCAATGAATATGATAAGATGGTGGGGGAGATCGGTGCGCAAGGGACCAATGCCTACACCACCGAAGACCGCACGGTGTACATCAACGATATACCGGCTAATCAAATTGACAACTGGCTACAGATCGAAGGCAACCGCTTTAAGAAGATCGTACCACGCCTGTTTCATACCGAACTGGAGGCCGTATATGAAGAGAAAAACAGAAGCCTGGATAACGACTACTGGAAAGCGTATGAGACTTTATACCAGAATGTATTTACGAAGCATCCTTACGGAACTCAAACTGTAATCGGCACGATCGATCATCTGAAGAACCCTTCCATCACCGAAATAAAAAAATACTTCAACACCTATTACCGTCCTAACAATGTGGCGATTTGCCTGAGTGGTGATCTGGATTACGATAAAACCATTGCATTGATCGATAAAAACTTTGGCGACTGGCAGGCGAATGAGCAATTGCCTCAATGGACTAAAGTGGAAGAAGCTCCTATTACGGCTTCTGTTACCAAAGAAGTGTATGGCCCCGATGCGGAATGGATCCAGATGGGCTTTCGTTTTAATGGAACGAACAGTGAGGATGCCAAGCTGCTGAAA
The DNA here is from genome assembly GCA_023251155.1 of Flammeovirgaceae bacterium. Taxonomy (GTDB): domain Bacteria; phylum Bacteroidota; class Bacteroidia; order Cytophagales; family Cyclobacteriaceae; genus ELB16-189. The sequence goes on from JAHEZH010000059.1 coordinate 24,131, forward strand.
CTGACAGACATGATTCTGGCGAACTCCAAGGCAGGATTGATTGACCTGAATCTGAAACAGGCGCAGAAAGTAATTGAGCCAAGCAGCTCCGTAGATTACCTGAATGATTATTCCATACACACATTCACTGGTCGCCCGCGTGAAGGACAATCACTGGATGAAGTGAAAAACCTCTTGCTGGAACAGATTGAGTTAGTGAAGAAAGGAGAGTTTGAAGACTGGCTGATTGAAGCGACTATCAATGACCTGAAGAAAACAACCATCAAAAAGTCAGAACAGAACTGGTCGCGCTCGAATGACCTCGTGATGGCGTTCACCAACAATATTCCATGGGATAGCTACATTTCCGAAATTGATGACTTGCGCAAATTCAAGAAGGAAGATATCGTGAAGTTTGCCAACGAGCATTATCAAGACAACTACGTGGTGGTGTATAAGCGCAATGGTAAAGAGACTAATCCCAAGAAGGTGACCAAGCCTTCCATTACTAAAGTGCCACTGAACAAAGAGAACAAATCTCCTTTCCATGAAAAAATTACTTCCAACAAAGTAGAGAAACTGAAACCGGTATTTATCGATTATGATAAGGATATCGTAAAGCTGAAGATGAACAAAGAGGTAGAAGTACTTTACACTCCGAATAAGGAAAATGACTTGTTCACCCTGTATTACTTGTCGGATGTGGGAACGAACAACAATCCCAAGATGAACGTAGCGGTGGAATACTTGCAATATGTGGGCACGGATGACCTGTCGGCTGAAGAAGTACAAAAGGAATTTTATAAGCTGGGGTGTTCATTCAATGTGTTCGCATCGGAAGACCGTACCTATTTGTATCTGGAGGGATTGAATGAAAATATGGATAAATCGATCGCTTTGTTTGAAAAACTGTTAGCCAATGCCAAGGCAGACGATAAGGCGACCAAAAATATGATTGATGGGATCTTCAAAAAGCGCGATGACAGCAAGAAGGACAAAGGATCAATCATGTTTGACGGGTTGATGAACTATGGCTTATATGGTGCGAAATCTCCGTTTACCAATGTGGTGAGCAATAAAGAACTGAATAACATCAAGTCGGAAGAGTTGATCGGGATTATTAAGGATTTCACCAAGACACAACATCGTGTATTGTACTATGGACCACGGAAAGACACGGAACTGATTGCGGCATTGAATCAATATCATGTATTGCCTGAACAACTGAAGCCGGTGCCTGCACCCGTGGAATTCAAGATGCAGGATGTAAAAACACCGAACGTGTATTGGGCAGACTATGATATGGTACAGGCCGAAATCATGTTCTTATCGAAAGGGCAGGAGTTCAGTGCAGATCAGATTCCAATGGCAACGATGTTCAATGAATATTTTGGTGGAAATATGAGCTCACCGGTATTCCAGGAATTACGCGAGGCACAGGGACTTGCTTACTCCGCTTTTGCGTTTTATGGCACGGCCGACAAGCCAAAAGACAATGACTTGTTTTATGCGTACATTGGCACGCAGGCCGACAAGCAGCCAGAGGCAATGAATGCCATGATGGAATTGCTGCAGAAGTTCCCTAAATCGCAAGGTGGATTTGAAGTAGCACAAAATGCAATTCTTAACCAGATCGAAAGCCAGCGTATTACCAAAACAGGTATTCTGTTTAACTATGAAAATGCACGCAAGAAGGGATTGGATCACGATGTGCGCAAAGATGTATATGAGAAAGTACAGACCTATACGCTGGATAGCGTGGCCCGCTTCCAGGAGCAGCAGCTGAAGAACAATAAGTACAACGTAGTGCTGATCGGCAATAAAGCAAAGATCAACTTCAAGGAATTGCAGAAGTACGGTACGGTGAAGCAGCTTACGCTGGATGAATTATTTGGATACGAGAAAGTAGAGAAGATAGAGATCGAGCAGAAGCCGAAATAGTCTGATTGTTTCCCTGATGAGAGGATGATATTCTCTCATCAGGATTTTTTTAATTCATAACCAATAAATAGTTATGGAACTAAAAATCACATTCAAGGAAAACGAGATTCGTGACTTGTATTACGAAACGTTTGATCATGAGGAGCACAAAGTAGATGAGGAGCTGAAGGAACGAAAAAACGGCAGTCTGATATTAGGCGGCATTGCTTTGTTCTTTTTCATACTCACTTACTTTCATGGCGACTGGATTTACTATGCATTGTTCTTCTCCATGATTGCCATTCTATTCACTGCCTGGAGTTGGGTGATACGACAGAAAAGCTACAGTAAGATATATGATGAGATGACAGCGGTAGATAAATTTCTGGTTCGCTACCGCACCATCGAAAGTATGAAATACACTTACGATAAGGAACGGATACAATACTATGAATCGGGGCAGCTTGCCGCGGAGATGGAATGGAGTAACCTGATTGGCATTGTAAAAAATGAAAAGTGGATCTACGTACGCTTTAAAAACATCGAACACAATATCTGGATTGCGCGGGCCACTGTTGAAGAACAAGACATCCTGCTATTTGAGCAAGCGATAGAAGAGACGATCGCCTTTCGAAGTACACCACCTGATACGTTGCAGGTGACCTGATTGGGAACGGAATGCACTTACCGGTTTTTGTTTACAAATCTTCCATTGGGTCGGTTTTTCAATACGATCACTTCCATGCATTACGCAGGAAACGCAGCCAGTTACCGTGCATTATTTTCTCAATGTCCAGCTGTGAATAACCTCTTTTCGATAGTAATGCGGGGATCGTTTGCAGGTCGGCAATGGTCTCAATGTCATACGGACTTTGCTCTTTACCAAAAGCCCCATCCAAATCAGAACCGATGCCGATGTGATTTGCATTGCCTGCTACCTGGCAGATGTGGTCCATGTGATCAATCAGTTTCTCCAGGTTAACGCCCATTTCTTTAGGTGTGGATACACCGCGTTCCCAATTGGGAATAAGCATCCATGCATCCATCACGCCACCAATCACCGCACCGCGGCTGATCAATTCTTTCAGCATCTCATCGCTAAACTGCCGGTTGTGATCTACCAGCACACGGCAATTGTTATGACTTGCCCACACGTGCCCATGAAAATGATCCATCGCTTCCCAGAAACTATCATCACATAAATGGGTCGCATCGAGAATGATGTTGAGCCGTTCCATTTCTTTGAGTAGCGCTTTGCCCGCAGTACCTATACCACCCGTGGCATTCGTGCCTTGTGCATAGCGACCAGGTCCGTAATGGCCCGGCCCCACTGCGCGAAGGCCATAGTTATAGGCACGCTCCAGGTGAGCAATTGTAACTATCGAATCGGCACCTTCAAGACTGAGTAGATAACCAATCTTTTTGTTCGCATCGGATGAGGTGTTCCAGTACGTAAGATGCTGTTCCAGTTGCTCCAGATTGGTAACCGGAGTGAGTTCCCCGGCTTCTTCCATGGCTTTGTACCACGCCACCTGCCCCTGGGTTTGGGCCCAGGCCTGCTCGGGCGAATTCCATCCGGGTAGTTTATTTTCAGGCGCTACGTAACGAGCTATCTGTGTGGCTACCACCAACCCAATATTGCCTCTTCGTAATTCAGGAAAGCATACGACACCTTTGCCACGATCCGGTTTATCGGTCATTCCTTCTTCGCGCTCACGTATTTCATGGATGGGCTTGCGCAGATCACGGTTCCATTCCAGGGCATTCATACTGAGGTCGATGTGGGCATCTATGGTGAACATAGGAGTGAAGTTAAAGGTGAATCGGTAAGAGCGGAGGTGGAATTTCTATTACTGACTTTGAATGGTGAACTAAACGGTAATTATTCTGTTTCGGGCCAATATTGTCCATGTTTCAATGGCTTTTCCATTCTCAACAACAGTGACCCGGTCATGTAAAGCAACCGTTGGGCAGATGTGATACGGCACTCCGTACAGTACATCACCGATGTGATACTTTTCCGGATGATCTACTTTTAACACCAGGTGCTCTTCACTTTGTCCGGTGGGCTGTGCATCAGGCGCGTTAAGAAAAGTAACCCGGTTATTTAATGGATTTTCGGAAGCGATGTTCTTATGACCCAAGTCAACGGTAATGGTGTCTGCCGTTGGTCGGGAGATCACCCGTGTGATTACCAATGCAGCAAAGAGATAAGGTTGCTCAGTTAATGTTTGGTTATAGCCTTTGTCCCAATAGATAAACGTGCCCGGACTGCATTCAATGTCTTTTCTCTTTGCATGAATGGGAAAAGTAGGAGTGCCACCGGCAACGATGGTTAACGACTTATTGAACTTGTCTTTAATCGCAGCATGCAGCGCGGTGACCTTTGCAAATGCTTCATCACATTTTTGAGAACGAACAGTAAAATCGGTATCGCGCAGGTGACCATCGTAGGCATGTAATCCAATGATGGTAATGCCTTGCAGCGACTGGCAATCCTCATATAACTTCAATGCCTGCTCAGGCACGATACCGGTTCGGTTCATTCCCACGTTCACGTCAATGAATACAGATAGGGTTATCTTTTCTTTGGCGGCTTCTTCTGATATATATATTGCCGCAGTATCATTATCCAGAAGGAAGGAGAATCGGGTGGAAGGATATTTCTTTACCAGGGAAATAAATCGTTTGGCTTTAGGGCCGATGGGTTGATAAGCAAGTAGCACATCAGCAGCACCAGCGATGGCAAGCATCTCGGCTTCAGCAATGGTCGCACATTTGAATTTCGTGATGCCCGCTTCCATCAGCAGTTTACTGATCTCGGATGACTTGTGTGTCTTGACATGAGGCCGCAGCCGTGTCATTTCGTTGTTAACAAAGTCTTTGACCATGCGAATATTTTCCTTTGCTCTTGCCGGATAAACAACTAAGGCAGGTGAATCTACTTCGCTAATGTTATCAATGATGTACCAGTCTTTTTGCATATCGTTTGGGTTGCTCACGAAGGCACGACCACACAACGTTTGGTGAAGCAGTCAGTGCCTTTGACGTCTTTGTGATATTAAAACATTACACTAGTTCAAACATGGCTTCAATTTCTACAGTGATGTTATCGGGTAATGAGCCCATGCCCACGGCACTGCGTACACCCACTCCGTTATCTTCGCCCCATACTTTGGCAAAGAGTTCACTGCATCCATTGATGATGAACGGATGGCGTTCAAACTCAGGCACACAATTGACCATGCCCAGTACTTTCACTACTCGTTTGATTTTATCCAATGAACCGAGGTTCTTTTTCAATGTTGCCAGAATAGCAAGACCCACCTGCTGTGCCGCCTGCTTTCCTTCTTCCATGGTAAAGTCGGTGCCGATACGGCCGATGATTAACGAACCATCTTCTTTTACCGTTCCGTGCCCGGATACATACACGAAGTTGCCTACAATCAGAAACGGTTTATAAACACCCAGCGGTTTGGGGGCTGGAGGTAAAGCAAGGCCAAGTTGCGCGAAGTTTTGATCGGGAGATGCCATGTTTGCTGAATTAAAATTTCAGCGAAAAGATAGTGATAAGAGTTCAGAGAAGAGCAGCGAAGCCACTTACTTTTTGATGTGTCATTAACACAATAGAGTCAATCAGTTTAATAAACTCATCACCGAAAAGAAGTGCAATACACTGCCCCCCAGCACAAATAGGTGCCAGATGCTGTGAAAGAAACGGATACCGTCTTTGATGAAGAAAACGGTGCCCAGGGTGTACGATATTCCGCCAGCCATCAACAGGATAAAGGTGTTGAGGGATACAGCATGATAGAGGGGTTGTATCGCTAATAACACCACCCAACCCATGATCACATAGAGTATAGTGGAAAGCAATTGTTTTTTGCCGGTGTGAAATGATTTCATGACTACACCGAGTAGGGCGCTGCTCCAGATCACGCCCAGCATGGTCCAGCCGATCCATCCGCGCAAAGCAACCAGGCAAAAAGGAGTATAAGTACCCGCAATCAGCAGGTAGATGGCCATGTGATCGAATTTATTGAACAGATTTTTGGCGCCTTTGTGAGTAAGGCTGTGGTATAAAGTGGAAGCGGTATATAGTAACACCAGCGTTGCACCGAAGATGGAGAAACTGACCACGTGCCAGACAGTACCTTTGATGACGGCAAACACAATCAGTAACACCAATGCAGCAATGGCAAGAAAAGCACCCAGGCCGTGGGTAATGGCGTTGGCAATTTCTTCGCGGGTGGTTTGAAAGCGGGGTGTGGTGGTCATGATGCTTTGTTGGTATGATGAGTTAACGAAGAGTACCTGCAAATAATTTCTTTGCGGGCAACTATTTCATGATAAAAATCAGGGAGGTAGTAGAATTGACATTTGTTCATATCATTCTTTGAACGGTTCTTTTCCTATCATAGCATGCACTACTATTCGTTAGCCTTTGAACATGAATACCTGTAGTGAGTGAAGAACGTAAAGTAGCGCCTCACTGCACACCCCGTTTACCTGTTGAAAGTCGATTTTTTCTTTTTTTGGTGAACCGGTAGTGGGAAGATTGGGGAAGGTTGTGGTTTAGTATGGAAAAATGGGGGCGTCCAGGGCTTTAACCGTGGACTGATTGGAGACTGAGTCGGGAAGAGGCAGATCTGAATGGAGAAGTTGTGCATTCCGGATTTCGAATGGAGAAGTACGAACCAGGATGAAGGTTATGGTGAATCAGGATTGGAGATTATTGAACGCAACTTTTTGCAGCTGAAATGCATCTTGCTTAAAACCTCTACAGTCGAACTATGAAAAATCGCGTATTGATTATTCTGCTTTGTTTAGTGTTAACGAGCGTTGCTATTGCTCAACGCTCCAGGAAATCGTCCCGTTATTTTGGTAATGCTGTGCTGACCGATTCACTCAGCACTATTTTCTTTCCGGTCTTATACAATGAAGATTTACTGTCGGCCAATAAGATTGCCCTGTGGGGAGGTATTTATGCTAATCTAGTAGTCTATGATTTCAATACAGATAGCTATCGACGATTGTTTCCAACGGACACTTATATCGAGTCGTTCCGTAGCCCAACCTATAGAAGTGTTAACGAAAAGATTACGAATATCACAGCCAAGTGGATTTTTCTGCTGGTGAAGCCCAACGATTATAATCATAATGGAAGAATTGATGGCGATGACCCCTCTGTGCTCTATGTCACTACCACCAGGGGTGAAGAACTGAAGGCGCTGACCGATACCACCGAGAATGTGGTGTCTTTTGAATTTTTTGAGAAGCAGGGATTTGGATTAATAAAAATCCAGCGCGATTCCGATACGGATTTTTCATTCCGTAATGATTCGCATTTTTACTTTCGTAAAATTGACCTGAATACGCTAAGTCTGGGTAAGCCCATTGAGGTGAGCGACTAAGATTCAGGAGCAATAAAGTGATCC
>JAHEZH010000309.1 GCA_023251155.1 Flammeovirgaceae bacterium
ACACTTACTCCTCAAAGCAATGACTACGTAGCGCTGCAGGTGACCAATTCCATTCTGGGTGGTTCATTTGGATCCCGCATCACCAGTAACATTCGTGAAGACAAGGGATATACCTACTCTCCTTACAGTACGATTCAAAATCAGAAAGGTGTATCGGTATGGTATGAGCAAGCGGATGTAACCAGCGAACACACCGGTGAATCACTGCAGGAGATTGCCAAAGAAATCAGGAAACTACAAGAGGAAGTCCCTTCAAAAGAAGAATTGGAAGGAATTCAAAAATACATGTCGGGAGTATTTGTATTACAGAACTCTACTCCGGGTGGTATTATCGGGCAACTCAATTTTATCGACTTTCATGGCTTGAACGATAGCTATCTCACCGATCGCGTAAAGAATATTTATGCGGTGACTCCGGAAAAAGTATCGCAGATGACCAAAGATCATTTCAAGTATGAAGACATGACGTTAGTTTTGGTAGGCGATAAAAAATTGCTGGAGAAGCAGATTAAACTACATGAAGCAACCAGGAAGGTGAAATAACCTCGAAAAGTATCTCTATTGAAAGCCGGGTTTAAATGCCCGGCTTTTTTATTTTTGTGGATATGAAGAATCTGAACAGGGTTACTCTTCTGGTATTGATGATGATCGCCTCATCAGTAATGGCGCAGAAAAGCAAGATAGAGATGTATAAAACTTTTGGAGGAGTGCGCTATCTGCGTGGTGATTCGATATTAACGGATCCACAGATGTCGATGATTCTGTATAAAGACAATCCGGCCGCCTACGCAGAGTTCAAAAAGGCAAAGAAATACAATGTCATCTCCAGTGTGATGGGTTTTACCGGTGGGGCATTAGTTGCAGTGCCATTGATTACGGCCGTGGCCGGAGGCGAACCCGAGTGGCTACTGGCCGCAGGGGGTGGGGCATTGATTTTAGGATCTATTCCGTTCAACCGCATTTACAAGGCACGGTCACTTAATGCCATTGATATCTACAATGAGAAACTGACTAGTCGTATCAAAACCAACCTTTACTTCACGGGGTCACGTGCAAGTATTGTAGTAAAGTTTTAAATCTGCTGCAGCGTTTCTTTTGTCCGTTCGTTTTTGACGTTACCTGTATTCAAAGTAGTAGCCGGTTCGAACAGCATCACATGTACTTCTTCGTCACCTACAGGGCGATGCTCAACACCTTTCGGCACAATAATCATTTCGCCTTGGTGGATTATTTCGGTCCTGTCGCGGAACTCCATTTTGAGCACGCCTTTTACTACAAGGAACAATTCATCTTCATGATCGTGGTGATGCCATACAAACTCTCCCTTTAGTTTCACCAGCTTTACATGCTGTCCATTGAGCTCGCCTACGATACGCGGGTTCCAGTAATCAGAGAAAAGTGAAAGTTTGCTTTCAATATTTATTGTTTGCATGGCGATAGATTTTAAGCGTGTCGGTCGAAACGGATTGTTGTGAACAGCAATTTCCTCCAATACCCGGTGACTTTATTCCGGCTCCAAATGTGCGTGGCGATTCAAAAATGCGGGCTTCATCCCATAGGCCTGAATCGATAAAGAAGGAAAGGGTTTGCGCGCCCCCTTCAATAATGACCGATTGTATTTTTTGTTTGTGAAGATCATGAATGAGATTAGCTATAAAGTTGTCTTCATCCAATCGGATCAGTGAAAGATTGGGATGTTCTTCATGCTTCATCACGTTGTAGCAGATGGTTTTCTGTGTGCCATCAAACAGGTGAAGATTTTTGTTGAGACGAAGAAACCGGTCAATGACAATGCGAACCGGATTACGGCCCGTCCAGTCGCGTACGTTGAGTTTCGGATTATCGTGTGCAGCTGTTTTAGTACCTACGAGTACGGCATCTTCTTCAGTACGCCACTGATGGACCAGCTGACGCGAGTATTCATTGCTGATCCATTTCGAATCGTAATTGGTACGCGATATAAATCCATCCGCCGTGTGTGCCCACTTCAGGATGATATAAGGTCGTTGTTTTTCAATGGTAGTAAAGAACCGGATGTTCAGCTCATGTGCTTCTTTCTCCAATACACCCACCCCGACTTCGATGCCGGCCGCTTTTAATTTTTCAATCCCCTTACCGCCTACCAATGGATTGCTATCCACGTTGGCAATCACCACTTTTTTCACCTGATGTCTTATCAGTAAATCGGCACAGGGTGGTGTTTTGCCAAAATGCGAACAAGGCTCCAGTGTAACATACACGGTGCTTTCTTTTAACAAAGACGGATCTTTTACATCATTGATGGCATTTACCTCAGCGTGAGCCTCACCGTATTTTTTATGCCAGCCTTCCCCTATGATTTTTCCATCATGCACAACAACACAGCCTACGCGTGGATTAGGACTCACCTGCCCGATACCCAGCCGGGCAAGTTCCAAAGCACGCATCATGAAAAGTTGATCGGAAGTCATTTGGGAGGTGATCTTTTCTGAAGAATCGCAGTAAAGATAATATGACGATCAAAATGATAATATTGTTATCGTATGTATTATTGCAAAGATTGCGGTATGACCAACTCTAAAACGCTTTTTCGTGCACTGGTGAGTCAGGTAACTTCTTCGGTTGATCGCGCAGAAGCGGAGGCAATCATTTATCGCTTATTGGAAAGCAACGCATCCCTTTACAGGAAAGATATTTTAATGGAAGCCGAAACGGAAGCGACTGTCGGGCAATTCAGGGATATTCTGAAGCGAATAAATGATGACGAACCCATCCAGTATATTTTAAACGAAGAGGAGTTTTTTGGACGTAAATTTTATGTTGATACTTCTGTTCTTATTCCACGCCCTGAGACAGAAGAACTTGTACGAGCGTGTATTGAGCTTTTGCCTAAGCATAGAGGATTACGGATTTTAGATATTGGTACAGGCAGTGGGTGTATTCCGATTACGATGTCGCTTGAAGTTGGCGCATCGGAAGTATATGCTTCGGATATAAGTGAAGAGGCATTGAAAGTGGCTTATCAAAACGCAATGACATTGCAAGCAGAGGTCCATTTTTTTAAACACGATATCCTCTCCACCGCATTGCCACTTAGTGACCTGGACCTGATCGTCAGTAACCCTCCATACATATCCATACAGGAGAAAAGGGGAATGCTGCCGAATGTGCTTGCACACGAGCCGCACCTCGCATTGTTCGCGGAGGATGATGTGTTGATTTTTTATAAAGCGATCATTCGGGAAGCAAAAAGCAAACTGAAACCAGGGGGCTATGTGGGCGTAGAGATTAATGAGCATTATGGCATGGAGACGGCAGCATTGTTTACGGATGATTTCTTTCAGGAAGTGAGAATCATCAAAGACATTAATCAGAATGATCGCATTGTTATCGCAAGAAAAAACAGCTGATTATAATTTTTCCCCTATCCAGAATGAGGATGGTCTTTCCACTTTGATTTTATTTTCGCGGTCGGGATGGATGGAAATAGTTTGGGTCCCCTCCTGGATAAAGGTGGAGGAGTGGTCAGCCAGCTTTTTTTCATAGCGACCGGAGCGGATCAATGACCAGCGTATTCCCTCTGCGAAAATCACCAGATCCATCTTGCTTTCGAAAGCAATTAAAGTGTCAAACAGATTTTGTTGTGTCACAATATTTAAAGAAGGATAATTACCCGCTTTAAGAAAATGTAATGTGGCCGACACATCAGATTCACCTGCCCGATAACGGATTAATTTCAATGGAAACTGGGCCGCCGCTTTTTCCATGACCTCTTCTTCATGAGACTCTTCAAGCAGAACGACATCCATTTTTATTCCCCAGGTGAGTACTTTGTCCAGCTGCGATTCATGTACAATAACAGTAGGGCTCCACTCCAGTAATTGTTGAACGATGTCGAAGGTATGATCGGTCTCCAGCAGCAACAGGGCAGGTTCCTGATTATCGCGAACAATATGATGAGATGACATGATGCTAAATTAGATTTTAATCTTTTGTTTTTTGCAAAGGATTATTAATTATGTTGCTAATTCAAATGTTGATAGGGAGAATGGATAAAATAGATACCGTTATTTTTGATTTGGGGGCTGTGCTGATCGACTGGAATCCGAAACACCTCTAT
>JAHEZH010000186.1 GCA_023251155.1 Flammeovirgaceae bacterium
TTCAAAATACCATCATCAGATCATTGTGCATGTAAATGAGGGAAAAGATGACACCATCGCCTGGCTGAAAGCACAACACATCAGCTACACCCATTCGCAAGGCAATGTGGGCGTATGTTATGGGTTCAATGCGCCAGCCTCTCTGGTGAAGTCCGATTATCTATTACTCTCCGATGATGATTACTATTACGCCCCGGAATGGGATGTTCCCCTGCTTGAAGAAATAAAAAAACTGGATCATGAATACTTCTGCATCACCGGAACGATGATTGAGCACAGTGCCACCCAATATCCGGATAGTATCATTGCTCCACATCATTTCGGCAAAACAGTACAGGAGTTTGATGAAGAAAAATTCCTGAAAGAATATAAATCCATTCCCTTCCACGATTGGAATGGAGGTAACTGGTATCCATTGGTCATGCATCGTCACCTCTGGAACCTGATTGGCGGATTAAGTACCGAGTTCACACCCGGCATGGCGTCTGATCCTGACATGATGATGAAACTATGGCACGCAGGCGTTCGCTATTATAAAGGTGTAAGCGAAAGCCGGGTTTATCATTTTGGCTCAAAAAGTACTGCCCGCGTCAAGAAGAACGATGGCAACAAACAATTCCTGCTGAAGTGGAATTTATCTAAATCCACGTTCTTCGATTTCTATCTGCGTCTGGGCAACGTATTCAGCGGATATACGCAAGAACCGGATGAACAGGAATTCAAAACCAAACTGAAGAGAGACCGGTTGAAGCGATTGATCTCCGTCTGGAAGAAAGACATTTAATCGTTAAACGTTAATAGTTTAAACGGAGAACAATTCACTATTAACGTTTAACGACATCACCATCCTTTACGAATCGTGTCACAAACAAACTCAATATTTGCTTCGGTCAGATGTGTGTTCAACGGCAGTACGATATAATTATCTTCAATGGAATCCATAAAAGGAAGATCATCTCTTCTTCCGCCAAGTACACTGTAGCGATCGTTGCGGTAATGTACCTGTCCTGATTCAATTTTATTCTCACGCAGAAATTTCATGAAATCCTCCCTGCGCTCTACGATAGCCGTGCATAACCAGGCTGCATGTGTACGATCGGTATGGGTGGCACCAATCAGTTTGATCCCAGCCACTCCTTTCAGTCCTTTCTTATACACTTCAAAGAGCTTTTGACGATGCGCCAGTGTTTCATCAAACTCATGCAAAGCAGCTAACCCCATGGCCGCACCGATATCGGTCATCTGGTATTTATAGCCTACCTCGGTAATGTCATTTTCCCAGATTCCTTTTTGCTTGTTGGAGCGGTCGATTCCAAACCAGCGGATGCGTTCTGCCTTGGCAACAAGGCTTTTGTCCTGCACCACCAGCATTCCACCATCACCGGTGGTGATGTGTTTGATCGCCTGAAACGAATACATCGTGAATGGGGAAATCTCACCCACCTTTTTGCCTTTGTAAGTGGCGCCCAGTGCATGAGCAGCATCTTCAATCACAGGAATGTTGTACTCCCGTGCAATGGCGTGTAGTTCATCCATATCGCAGGGAAGACCACCGTAGTGCACACATACAATCGCCTTGGTTTTTTCATTCACCAATTGGCGAACATGGTTCACATTGATATTCAGTGTATCCGGATCTACATCGGCAAACCGGAAAGTGACACCCATATATAAAAAAGGTATCGTGGTGGCGGTACAGGTAAACACCGGGGTGATCACCTCATCCCCTTCTTTCAAGCCAGCAAGGATGTAGGCCAGGTGAAGTGAATCGGTACCTGATCCTACTGCCAGAGCGGTACCATTACCGGCAAATCTGGCCGCAAATTCCTTTTCAAATTGGGCCACACGCGGGCCCTGACCAATCCATCTTCCCTGAAGAACCTTCGTTACTTCCTCAATTGCTGTTTTGGGTACATTCGGATAAAATAAGACAATGCCCTCATTTTCGTTCATTACGGGCATTTCGTTCATCGGCTTCTCTTTCACTTTTTCCATTCGGGGTATTTTGGAACTTAGACACAAAATTAAGGTATTTAGTCCATGTTTCGAGGGTAGTTAGTGTCTCTCATCCGGAGGCCAATAAATAAAAACCGCTCTCCCTGTTAAAGAAGAGCGGCTTGTAACGAATTGATGAGGATATTATTTTCTATGCATCGCGGTTTTATCAAGAATCAATTTCCTGATTTGCTCCTTGTTCAGCTTAAGATTACTCAACGAAATTCCTTCTAAAGCAGGTACACTTGAAGCATTGCGGCTACTTGAAGCAGGTACAGTTATAGAAGAAATAGTAGTGTAATTGATGCCTGATTTCACCAAAGTCTGAGCAGAATAGGTTACATCTGTAAAATTATCGAAGTCGGTGTACTTATGAATATTGACTTGCTTGTACACTCCTGAAAAGCTTAAAGCCGTAGATCCACTATACGGATAACTCTTGCCATTCAATGTTCCTGCTGTATTCAGCATGTAAACAGTAAATTTCACATTATCGGAAGTACCTGAGTAATAGGGATAACTAAAGTTATACGTTCCTGCCGGATAGCCCCCTGGCAGGAAAAAACCTTCTCCTCCCGATGCCAAAGTTCCATCGATGCTTTCGCTGGCTGAAGCATTTGCCACCACACCACCTGTCTTAGCTACAAAATCAATGTCGACATCGTTTTTACTATCCAATGCTTCCCAGCTTAATACGAATAATGCATCATCTTCCACAATATTAAGTGTATAGGTAAGGTTATCGGTGGCCAAAGCAGCTGGTCCTGAAACAACGGAAGATAACGTGAGAACAACAGTTTCAATGTAATTTCCGGAAGCATCTTCAGTATCCACTTCAAACTCTCCGTCTTCAAAAATGGTGAGTGTGATGTATGCTTCCGTATCTCCCTTATTAATAACTAATGTTTCGGTGTCTTTAGCATTTCTTCCATCCAGATAATAATCATACCCACTGGTGTTTCCATTGCTATCCGTTACACTTTTTTTATTTGCTGTTCCTGTAACGGTATAATTAATCACCGCGTTTTCAGCCATGGGCCGGTCAAACACAATTTTAATTTTCTTTTCAATTCCTCCTCCACTTGTTGTTTGAAAGGAAGCTACCGTCCCATCTGATTCATTGATGTTTTCACTCACCAACTCAAACGAAATTCCGGAGGGAGGATCTTCGTCTTTACCACAAGACATCACTATCACTAATGGTGTTATGAATAATAACACCCGACTCAATCTACTTCTCATAATCAGCAAAACGGTTAGGTTGTACAATTCAATAAATGTAATGAATTGAAATAATAATTCAGATTGAAGTGGCTCAATCATCTCTACAAAAGCGTAAAAAAGATAAACGAATCCCTCGTTTAGGGTGGGGTTACCGTTTCACAATCCGTTGCACCTGCACCTTGTCTTTGAAAATGGCCTTCAGCAAATACGTACCTCCGCCCCATGAACGGACTGAAGAAACAGACGTAAAATCCCCTTCCATCGGGTGCTCGTAGGATTCTGAATTCACTTTTCTTCCCATTACATCGTACCATTCAAAACGTACATTGCCAGGCGTGCTGAGATGGTAATCCAATTGCATTTCTTCTGCTACAGGATTAGGCGAAATGGAGATGGAAAATTCGGTGGTCTCCTTTTTCTCAGGTACCACTGCAGTAATGATGGAAGGAATGTTAGCATCGAGCCAGGTGAGCCGCTGTGCGATCCAGGCTTTCAGCCAGTCCACCTCCTGTTTATAGGTTTGACCTACATACGCATTGGGCCACACATATTGGCCAAGTACCGGCCACTTCTGAAAATTGCGCTGTTGCGACTCCGCATTAAGCACTGTCGAAACCGAATCGATAAAGGACAGTACGTTCTCCGTTTTATAGGGACCATTTCGCAGCTCGGTCCATCGAGCAGCTGTTTTGGTTTTAAATGCATCATCTTCAAAGAGACGATCCCACCAGAATGGAATAAGCCATCCGTCATCAGGGCAAATGGAGTTATAGCGCAGAACAAAGCCTTCCGGTTTTTCTTTCGTACAATAATCCACGTTGCCGAAGCCCAGATTAAAATCCCACGCTGGCCCCATGAACAGTTTCCCTCCATCGGCCTCTTTCTTTTTATACATGAAGGTGCTGATTCGGTATGCATCCGGGTTTTTGGATAACTCACTGATCAAAAAGAAATCAATGAACGAAGCAACATCAATGAATCTGGCATAACCTTCATTGGGATCTTTAAAATTGCTGCCATTCAATGCCGTCTCAAAAGAATTCATGTAGCTCTTGATGTAATTCTTCTGTTCGGCAACGATGTCCTCCTCCTTGGGATATTCGTATTGAAAATAGGTGGTTTGACCTCTCTTTCCTCCTACGGGTGGAAAAGACGAAGTCCAGCCATCACCTCCGCTTCCGCTTGCTTTATCTATCTTGATAATATAACCGCCTGTCAGGTTTTCTCCACTGATTTCATCCGGATCCAGCTTGGCAATGTCCACACGGTTTTTATCACGCTTCACTTTCTCAAGCAAAACATATATACCCTGATACTGGCCGTTGATGACCACCTCGCAATAGCGGGAACGGGATGCGTAACGACCTTGTGCACGTGCCAGCTTATATGCCAGCACATCGCGCATCAGACTTTTATCATTATAGGGAGCAAACAAAATCCAATCGTCCTTTTTGGGCATTCCCAATAACGAAGCATCCACACTTTTCCCTGCAGCATCCTGCAGTTCAAACCCGTATTGCTTTTTGGGAAACATCTGCGATGAAGATCCGCGAATTTCAATACCAATCTTTCCGTTATAATTGGTGAAGGCATCGGTTACCTTGTTACGCATACCCGGTCCATTGTCGATAATACCCATATCCACCACGATTTTCGGATCGTCCACAATAGTCTGACCAGAGGTGTTAATCACCACAATGGGCAGATTGGAAGAAGTGAATGCTGATTGGGCACCGGCCGTAAAACAACCGACAAAAACTATAGACAGGATAGAGTAGAAACGATGAATCATAAGCACTGATTTCCTATTTATAGCTGAAAATATACATATTCAATCGTTGGCATAAATACTATTTTCCTTCGAGCGCCAAACTACCCTGATTGTCGGTCATTCTAGGTCAGCAGGCGAACGAGAAATCACTTCATTCTCACATCGATCTTCAATCGTTACCACAGAAATCTTTGCCTACGATATTCTATTTGGTTTTCGAATCATGAAGCAAAAGCATAATTTGCCATTCAAATTATTCTCCCAATCATTAACGGTTTTGAAACAGCTTTCGCGAAGGGATTTTTTAACAAAGAGTAGTCTGGCCTATCCTGCACTATTATCGCTGGGTATGATCACCTCAGCACCGGCTCATGCATTTGAGCTCCGTCAACAAAACAAAGGCAAGCATGTGGTTATCCTTGGTGGAGGCCTCTGCGGGCTTGCCTCTGCCTACGAACTCAAAAAACTGGGTTACACCTGCACGATTCTCGAAGCGCGTCACCGCGCAGGCGGACGCTGCTGGAGTATACGTAAAGAGGCTACCAATACCGAAATCAATCAGATACAACAAACTGCCAAGTTTGATGAAGGCTTGTATTTCAATGCCGGTCCTTCACGTATCCCACATCATCATCAGCTCACAATGCAGTATTGCCGTGAGTTGAATGTGCCACTGGAAGTGTACAATAACATCAACGAAAATTCGTACTATTTCGCGGAAGGCAAAGGAGCATTATCCAACAAAAAGATAAGAGCGCGTGAAATCCATAATGATGTAAGAGGGTACACCAACGAGCTGCTTGCCAAAGCCATTGATCAGAATAAACTGGATCTGGCCATGAGCAAAGAAGACATGGAGAAAGTAATCGAATACCTGCGTGCCGAAGGAGGACTGGATATCCATAAACTCTACAAAGCTTCCGCACGAAGAGGCTACAGCGATGCACCTGGTGCTGGCGACAAAGCGGGAAAAATAGGAGATCCGCACACCTTGCACGACATCATTCAATCCGCACTACTCGATCCGGATTTTTATAATGTACCGGAATATACCTACGAGTTGCAGATGACCATGTTTCAGGCAAAAGGAGGCATGGACTCTATTGCGAAAGCATTTGAAGCCAAGCTACCCGGCACTATACAGTTGGGGGCGGAAGTGTCCGGCATCAAAAATACCAACACGGGTGTAGAGGTTACCTACAAAGTAAAAGGCGAGAACAAATTGCTCAGCGCTGATTATTGTATCTGTACCATTCCGCTTCCGGTATTAAGTAACATCGACCATAATTTTTCTTCGGAGGTAAGTCGTGCCATTGATTTTGCATCGTACATACCAACCGGAAAAATCGGATTGCAATTCCGGCGCAGGTTCTGGGAAGAAGATGAAAGCATTTACGGAGGCATCACGCATACCAATAATGAGATTACACAGATCTTCTACCCTTCCAATGATTACCAATCGAAGAAAGGAGTGTTGATCGGCTACTATAATTTCAATGACAAAGCAAAAAGAACAGGTGCCTTGTCGGTTTCGGATCGTGAAAAGCTCGCCCTTGAAAAAGGAGGACTGATTCACCCGCAATACAGCAAGGAATTTGAAAATTCCTTTTCAGTAAGCTGGCATCTTACTCCTTATAGTCTGGGCGGATGGGCATTGTACACGAGCGAAACGCGTGCGTCCATCTATAAAGCACTGATCAAACCAGAGCAAAATGTATATTTTGCAGGGGAGCATACCACTTACCTGAATGCATGGATGGCCGGGGCTTTTGAAGCGGCACGCAGCACAGTGACCGCTATTCATGGTCGCGTTACTGAACAGCACCTAAACTATCCGGTACAAAAGAACTGACACCAAACCAACTAACACCAATCATACCTATGAGATCAACCATGAGCAGAAGAAACTGGCTAAAGACCAGTGCCCTTCTTACCGGTGGAGCAAGCTTACTTCCAGGAGCTTTCACCACCGCCTCCGCTAATCCCCTGATGCTGTCCAGCGACACCAACACATTTCATTTTCGGGAAGAAGAATTTGCTCTGGATGTGCCCAAATTAAAAGCGCGTTTGTTCGCCAATGAAAATCCATTTGGCCCTTCTGAAAAAGCAAAGAAAGCGATACAGGAAGCACTCAGTACGAGCTACCAATATCCCTTCATGATGCTGCGTGAGTTAGGACAAAAGATTGCCGACTATGAAGGGGTAAAAGCAGAACAGATCATGCTGAGCTCTGGCTCCTCTCCTATTCTCCATGGTGCAGCCCTGTTGTTTAGCCGCAATGGTGGAAACGTGATTTCCGCAGATCCTACTTATGACGATCTGCTGGAGAAAGCAGAAGCCATTGGTGCGCAGGTGATCAAAGTACCGCTAACCAAAGAATACAAACTGGATCTGGATGAAATGGAAAAACGGGTAAACGATAAAACCTCCCTGGTCTATATCTGTAACCCCAACAATCCTACAGCTACCGTGGTCGATACCGCCAGGCTGAAAGCATTTTGCGAACGGGTTTCTCAAAAAACAACCATCTTCATTGATGAAGCCTACATCGACTATCTCGACAACCCGCGCGAGTCTTCCATGATGGAAACCATGAAAAAAGGAAAAAACATCATCATTGCCCGTACCTTCTCCAAACTCTATGGCTTTGCCGGACTTCGCGTAGGATATGCCGTTACCTCCGAAGATTTGGTAAAGAAACTTTCACCTTATACGGTATCATGGGCCGGCATCTCGGCTACCTCTGGCAGTGCCGCACTGGTAAGCTATAACGATAAAGAGTTTTTAGCGGATGCTTTAAAGAAGACAATCGCTTCCAAAGAATATTTATACAGTGTACTGAAGAAGGAGGGCTACGAATACATTCCTTCCTCAGCCAACTTTGTGATGTTTCCGGTGAACATGGATGCGGAACGTTTTACGGATGAAATGATGAAACGTGGCGTAGGTGTGCGCCCATGGCAGTTTGCCGGCAAGCAATGGTGCCGCGTCAGCATTGGCCGCATGGATGAAATGCAGGCTTTCGCAGAAGCATTCAAACAGATTAGTTAACCGGCTTTGCGTCTCTGCGTGATCTCAAAATCTTACTTCGTCAATTGTAATTCGTAATTTATCATTCATGAAATTCATTCTCTCCTTCGCTCTCCTCTTCACCGTTATTTCGGTTAACGCCCAGGAGGTGGTTAATCCTCGTCCGTTAACGATGGCCGAATACGAGAAGGCCAAAACCTATCTTATCAAAAACCTGGATCAGGATACGTACGCCAAGTTTGAAAACGCCTACATCATGGACCGCTATGAAGTACGCAAGCCGTACTTTATCACGGGTGATGACGGACTGAAGAAACGCATCGACCTTTATAAGTTCATCGCCAAAGAGGGAATGCAGGAACTGGGCATCATGATCTATTACACCAACGAAAAAGGGAAACTGTACACTGCTCTGCTTCCTAACTTTACTGCGGATGGAAAAGTGTGGGAGAAATATTTTGAAGACATCCATGCTATTGATAAAGAGGAAAAGAATTTTGTTTTGAAATTGTCGTACGTGCTTTCTAAAGAAATGGGTTTCCAGCTGTATAAGGCGGTCAACCAGGGAAAAGACATTTCAAAAGAATCCGCTACGTATGGCAATGACATCTGTTTCCCGGGCGACCAGCAAGTAACCATGGAAAACGGTGAGCATAAATTATTGTCTGCACTTAAGGCGGGCGACCATGTAATTACAGTCCATCCGGAAACATTGAAAAGTTCTGTCATTGAAGTGAAAGAAGTAATCGCGCACGAAGCAAAGAACTATGCGGTAACTCAATTGATTGCGATGCGAAGTGTAGCGACTTCAAACCAAAAAGGAACTCATGTTTCTCTTCTCACTAAAGTGATCGAAGCCACTCCCAATCACCCCATGGAGACAAGCACCGGTAACAAAACCATGGGTGAAGTAACAGAAGGTGATGAATTGCTTTGCGCGAATGAAAAAACCGGAGCTTATGAAAAGTACAAAGTAGTGAGCAAGCTGGAGTATGCTGCCGGTGTACAGAAAGTATATAACATCGTAGCGGGTGAAGGCACACCTTTTCTTATGAATGGAGTAATGGTTTTACAGAAGTAAACATCATTAAAACACAAAAACACCAATCCCTCCGGTAATGCCGGAGGGATTTTTTTATGCTTCTCTTTCTTTCCAGAAGATCACAGGTTTTCGCACGCCTATGCCTTCACTTTGCGTTTCTCCACCTTATTGGCAGGCAGTTAACTCTCCGATCATCACATCACGTTTAATCTTTTTCTTTTCAAAACAACAAAATCAAACGAGTGCATTCTACTCTCCTCAGAAAAGTAATGGTGCTTCTGTAAAAAAGCACACTTCTTAAAAAGGCAATCACTATTTTGAAAAAGGATCTGACCTAAACCAAACAAAGCACCATGTCAACTACCATCAACCGAAGAAACTGGCTTAAAAGCAGCCTTCTCTTCACCGGGGCACTTTCGCTTCCCTCCATCCTTCAAAAGGCAACAGCGAATTCCAAAAGCAGTTTAACTACTTCCATGGCTACAGATACCGAGATAGAAGCATCCCTGCTGCGTGAAGGGCCTGCTATCAAAGCACGGTTATCTGCTAACGAAAATCCATTTGGCCCCTCTGCCAAAGCAAAGAAAGCCATTGTTGATTCGATGGATAACAGTTTCCGTTATGCCTTCAGCACCCTGCAGCAATTCAGTGAAAAAATTGCTACGACAGAAGTTGTAGGAAAAAATCAAGTATTGCTTGGCGCTGGCTCCGGCCCGCTGCTCCATGCTGCGGCCATGTATTTTTCAAGGAATGGTGGTTCCATCATCAGTGCCGATCCTACCTTCAACAGTCTTCCGCGCGATGCCGAAAAATCATTCAATGCCAAATGGGTTAAAATTCCATTGACTGCAAACTACACGCATGACCTCGATGCCATGGAGAAAGCAATTGACAGCACCACTACATTGATGTACATCTGCAATCCCAACAACCCGACAGGTACGGTTCTGGATACGGCAAAACTGAAAGCGTTCTGTGAGCGGGTCTCCAAACGTGTACCGATCTTTGTTGACGAAGCATATATCGATTACCTTCCCGATCCGCAAGGCTCCTCGTTGATGGATAGTGTGAGAAAAGGGCAAAATGTTATTGTAGCACGTACCTTCTCCAAACTTCATGGCTTTGCCGGCTTGCGTGTCGGCTACATGGTGGCTTTACCGGAAATGATTACGCAGCTGGAGCCCTATTGCAATCGTGGCGACATCTCGGCTACTTCCGTCAGTGCAGCGATGGCCAGCTACGATGATAAAGATCACCTGCAGTCGGCCTTAAAGAAAACCACAGAATCAAAAGAATACCTGTACAAGGTATTGAAAAAGGAAGGTTACGAATACATTCCCTCTTCCGCCAATTTTGTTATGTTCCCGCTTACTATGGATGGGCAGCGCTTCACCGAAGAAATGCTGAAGCGTGGCGTAGGCGTACGCTCATGGAAATTTGCCAACAAAGAATGGTGCCGCGTAAGTATCGGCACCCTGGAAGAAATGAAATACTTCGAAGACGCATTTAAACAACTGTCGTAGTTGCTAAAATGAGTAACGATCGTATCCCCGGCATCTCATTGCCATAGCGGATGTCGGGGTGCGATTAGTTCTTGAAATAAAAGAAAGCACTGCTACCCGCAGGTTGAATCAACAGCATGCGAAAATGAGTCAGAAAGATCAGCAGGCCCGATTACCGCGCAGCGAGCTTGGACTGTATGAAATCCGTAAAGCGGTATTTCTTTAATGCTTCCGCTGAAAGGTACTTTGCTCCCTGAATTTGACCGATGCAATCGGCGCTTCCGCAAAGGCAATTGAACGCCTGGTTCATATCCCATTCCGCTGAAGGGTAGAAAAAGGTAAGCTCATCCCCTTTCTTAACGGGCTTGATCGCCACCAGCTCCATGGTAGTGGTATTGAAGAAACAGTTGGGTTCGCAGCTGTGATTCGCACACTCCAAGCATTCAGGAAACAATTCAATATGAACAGTGTCGCTGATTTGCACCGTAAGGTAATTCGGTACATCATAGGTAGCGCGTGCCATAAAGGCCACAATGGGCTCATCGGCGTTGAACTCTTTCATCGAAAACAATGAACGATGTCCGGCAACTGGGTCAATTCTGATCTCAGCAATATCTGCCA
>JAHEZH010000310.1 GCA_023251155.1 Flammeovirgaceae bacterium
GATACTTACCAGGTGTCCTGGGACAGTTGTGACTGTTTTAACAACGGGTTACAACCGTGATTTGAACCATTGATTTACAAAGCAGAACAAATCATGGCAACCAATATTATCACGCCCGAAGACCTACAAGTTTTCAAAGTAGAGCTACTTGAAGCCATTGAAAAGTTGCTGTCACAACGACAGGCAGGTCCGGTGCAACGCTGGCTCAAATCTCCACAGGTCAGGAAGCTCCTGAACCTCTCTCCCGGAACATTACAGAACCTGCGCATTAACGGTACGCTGCCCTTCTCCAAAATCGGAGGTGTGATCTTCTATGATTATGAAGACATCGAGCGAATCCTTCAGGAACGCAAAAGCAATACGGAATCTTCTCTTACAAAAAATCAACTACGAAGATCATGAAAGTAGAAAGCAAAAGTTTGTCGGAATATGAAAAGCTGCACGTTACACCCTGCGGCTTTCCGCAGGGAGCAAGATGTACAAATGTTAACACATTTGACATCTTGCCTCATCGCCTGGTGGCTCTTCGGGAACGAAGCCTCGGAACTCGGCTTCTGTTGTTTGCTAAAATTTATCAAGTATGAGCCAGCGAAAATATAACACGGAAGAGCCGCTTAATCACCTGATTGGTGTACGGGTATCGGAAGCATTCTACAATAAGCTGGAAGGTCTTCGCAAGAATTCCAACTGCCAGACACTCGGAGAATTTGCACGGATGATTTTACAGAAGGAAGAGATCATCTGGTATCACAAGGATGCATCCTCGGATACCGTCACTGTCGAACTGACAGCGATCCGCAAAGAACTTAAGGCCATTGGAACAAACGTCAACCAGGTTACGCGGTACTTCAACGGCAGCACCATTCCGAATCAAAAAATATTTGATGCCTTGAAAATACTCGATGAGTATAAGAAGGTGACTTCGCAGGTGGATAAACTGTTAACACTGCTGGACAATATTCTGAAATAAAATGGTAGCCAGGGTGATCAGCGGAAAAGATATACGAGGAGCATTGAATTACAATGAACAGAAAGTAATGGAAGGCACAGCGACATGCATACAGGCAAATCTCTTTAAGAAGGAGGCAGACCGTTTGAACTTCCATGAGAAACTGAATCGCTTCACAGAGTTGAACGAACGTAATCGCAGAACAAAAACAAACACGCTTCATATCTCACTCAATTTTGACGTGGGTGAAAAACTTGGTGTTGATGATTTGAATAAGATCGCGTCTACGTACATGAACAAGATCGGTTTTGGTGATCAACCTTATCTGGTGTATGAGCATCGTGATGCTGCCCATCCGCATGTTCATATCGTGTCAACACTCATACAGGAAAATGGTAAGCGGATACCCATCCATTATCTCGGAAAAAATCAATCTGAAAAAGCGAGAAAGGAACTTGAGATCGAGTTTGGATTGGTGCAGGCTGAGAGCAAAGACAAGCAACAAAAGGAATCGCTCTTATCTGTTGATGTCAAGAAAGCGGTGTATGGTAAGTCAGAAACGAAACGGAGTATCTCCAACATTGTGCGGATGGTGACCAGGTCTTATAAGTACACATCGCTACCCGAACTCAATGCGGTGTTACATCAATACAATGTTCACGCTGACCGTGGCACGGAGAAATCGAAAATGTTTTCCAAAGGTGGTCTGATGTATAGCCTGATTGATGAAAAACAAAAACGTGTTGGCATACCAGTAAAGGCAAGTTCCATACATGGAAAACCTACGCTGGCATTTCTGGAGAAACAGTTCAAGCTCAACGAGGCACTGAGGCAACCCTTGAAAGAATTTGTGAAAAGGAGGATTGACTCCATTCTCCGTCATCATTCCGTTAGCTCCAAGCAATTGTTTACAGATGCCCTTTCAAAGAAAGATATCGCTGTGCTTTTCAGAACGAATGCAGAAGGAAGAACATACGGAGTAACGTTCGTAGATAACAAACTGCGCGTGGTCTTCAATGGCAGTGACTTGGGTAAGCAGTATGGCGCTGCTGCTATACTTGAAAAACTATCGCTTAATGCGGACACCGTCAAACCGTTTCGTCCGGGCTTCACAAAACTATCACTGCCCAACGAAGAGAAGGGAGAGAAAAGTAATACAACAATGGCTGATGTCATTTCGGATATGGTCACAGCGAATGAACTGGATTTCAGTACACCGGAAGCTGCGCTGAAGCTTCCACGTAGAAGAAAAAGAAGAAGAGGTTATCGGATGTAAAACAACATAATTATGCAAACCGGAGAAAACGACCAGGCACTACGCAAGATTATCGATCTAACGAGAATATGCAGTATGGTGCTGCTGATCATGCACGTCTATCATTTCTGTCACCAGGCTTTGAATGAGTGGGGTTATACGCACTCGTTCATTGACAGGATCATGATCAATGCAGGCAGCACCGGTTTGTTTGTTTCCATCTGGACATCCAAACTTTTAGCCTTGCTCTTACTAATCGTGTCCCTGGTAGGAGCGCGTGGGAAGAAGGATGAAAAGATTAGTCTTTCGTATGCGCTTGTTCTGATTGTTTCCGGGCTGACGGTCTTCCTCTTTGCTCATTTTCTATTCTACCTGGAAGTGAAGGCTGATGTTTTATGCAGCCTATACATAGTATTGCTTCTTACTGGTTACATCCTCATACTTACTGGGGGAACCTGGGTTAGCCGGTTGATCAAGCTCCAATTACGAAATGACATTTTCAACAAGCTCAATGAATCCTTTCCGCAGGAAGAAAGATTGCTGGAGAATGAGTATTCGATCAACCTTCCTGCTCAATACACATTAAAAAGTAAACCCCGGAGAAGCTGGATTAACTTCATTAATCCATTCCGTGCATTACTTGTCATTGGCACACCGGGAGCTGGGAAGTCATATTTTGTTATTCGCCACATCATTACGCAGCACATTCGAAAAGGGTTCAGCATGTTCATCTATGATTTCAAATTCGATGATCTGTCCATCATCGCCTACAATACATTGCTGAAGTTTGGACACCATTACGCGGTTACGCCAAAGTTCTATGTCATTGACTTTGATAAAATATACCATCGGTGCAATCCACTTGACCCGATCACGATGGAAGACATTACCGATGCCAGTGAGTCATCACGTACCATCATGCTGGGACTCAACCGCGACTGGATCAAAAAGCAGGGAGATTTCTTTGTAGAATCACCGATCAACTTTGTTACGGCCATCATCTGGTTCCTGCGCAAGTATGAGAATGGAAAGTACTGCACGCTTCCGCATGTCATTGAACTCATGCAACTGGAATATAAGATTCTCTTTCCGCTGTTGCGTACCGAACCGGAGATTGATGTACTCATCAATCCATTTGAATCAGCTTATAAACATTCTGCATGGGAACAATTGGAAGGACAAATTGCCTCAGCCAAGATCGGGATGGCGAGGCTCTCTTCCCCGCAGTTGTACTACGTGTTGTCAGGCAATGACTTCACACTTGATATCAACAATCCGGATGCACCCAAAGTGGTGTGCATGGGAAACAATCCGCAGAAGCAGCAGATCTTCGGAGCCGTACTTTCTCTATACATATCGCGGGTAATCAAACTGGTGAACAAGAAAGGCAAGATGAAGAGCAGCCTGATCTTCGATGAGTTTCCGACAGTTTATTTCAATAACATCGATAGCCTCATTGCCACGGCACGATCAAATAAAGTTGCTACCACACTGGCGGTTCAGGATTACTCGCAGCTTAAAAAGGATTATGGCCGGGATCAGGCTGAAGTCATTATGAACATCGTGGGCAATGTAATTTCCGGGCAAGTAGTTGGAGACACTGCAAAGTTTTTATCTGAACGATTCGGCAAGATTGTGCAGGAACGAGAGAGTGTTTCCATCAATCGCACCGATACATCGGTGAGCAGGTCTACGCAATTGGAATCCGCTATTCCACCTTCGAAGATTGCATCACTTTCTTCTGGTGAATTTGTGGGAATGGTAGCCGATGATCCCGAACAGAAGATAGCGCTAAAGGTATTTCATGGAGAGATACTCAATGATCATGCAGCGTTGAAAAAAGAGGAGAAAAGTTACCAGCCTATTCCCGCT
>JAHEZH010000187.1 GCA_023251155.1 Flammeovirgaceae bacterium
AGTACGCCTTTCCAGTTATCGGGAGGCTGGGGTGCTTTCCATCTTAAGTCGCCCACGGGAGGCTTGGCAAAGGGAACCCCGAAGTAGGTCTGGAGGCCGGACTTGGTATCATACACTCCTTCGATCACGCCATTCTCAATGGTGGCCTGAACAGGAAATCCATTGTTGGTCTGAGCCATTGTACTCAAAGCTAGCACGCTCGCTCCTACCAGTAAAATGGCGGTTTTTTGAATTTTCAAGAAGATTTTCATTATTGTCTCAATTTGTAACAATAATAATTAGCGAAACACTATTATCCCATTATTTTTGAAAAAATATCGATTGCATGCCGGACAGGAGTACCTTCTTAAATCATATCGCTTATGATTCTGTCATCATTGGCTTCTCAGGCGATAAGCTGAAGATTCTGTTGATGGAATACCACAACACCGGGTTGTTTGCTTTGCCGGGAGGTTTTGTTGGCGTAAATGAAGACCTGAACGATGCAGCGCGCCGGGGCCTGGAAGAGCGAACCGGTCTTACCCATATTTACCTGGAACAGTTCTACACTTTTGGTAACGTAAGCCGGCACCAGCCGGAAACCATGTATACCATACTGAAAGCAAATGGCGTGGATGACCGCGAGCACTGGTTGTTGGGGCGGTTTATTTCTGTGGCTTACTATGCACTCATCAATTACAAAAATGTAGTACCCCAGCCCGATGCATTGTCGGACTCCTGCACGTGGTACAGCATTGATGAGCTACCGGAATTGATTTTTGAGCACTCCGCCATTGTGAATAAAGCGATTGAAACCCTTCGTGCTAATCTCGATCGCAAGCTGGTGGGTATGAATCTGCTTCCTGAAAAATTTACCATGAAAGATCTTCAGCAAGTATATGAAGCCATACTCGGAAAGAAGTTACACCGCACCGCCTTTCAGCGTGAGATGCTTGGATCCGGTATGCTGATACGGCACGATAAGCAATACAATGGCAAGGCACATAAGGCACCTTTTTTATATAGTTTTCGGGAAAGAACATTAAATCAAACCGGATAAATCGCTCCCGCATCAAGCGCCTTCAACTCACCATGGATTTTATTTTCAGCCTCCAGCTTCTTTAAAATACGGAGAGGTTCACCTACCGGTTCGTCACTAAGATCGAACGTACCATAGTGCATTGGAATAAGCACTTTCGCACCGAGGTCATTGAAAGCAGTGACCGCATCCGTGGGTGAGATGTGATTGGCAGCCATAAACCATTCCGGCTTGTACGCCCCCACTCCAATGAGGGCAATATCAATCGAAGGGAACAACACACGAACATCTGTGAAGTGACTACCGTATCCGGTATCGCCGCTAAAGTAAATCGTTTTACCATTGGCTTGAAAAACGAATGCTCCCCATAGTCTTTTATTGGTATCGGTAACACTTCGCTTGGACCAATGCCGTGAAGGCAGAAAGTAAATACGAACATCCGGTGATGTAATGTATTGCTGATACCATCCGGCACACTGCACTTCGTTGCCCTTAAGCCATGGACGGATCAACCGCTCCATGTTCAGCCCGGTAAGCACTTTTACGCTGGGGCTGGATTTACTAATGGCCTTAATCGATTTTTCCTGGCAATGATCCTGGTGATCATGAGAGAGGATGAGGTAGTCCAATGTGGTGAATACCGCTGGAGAAAGTGCGTGCTGCGCATAACGTTTCACCAGGGGTACATCATAGAAAACAGGATCGATTAACAGACTTACCCCATTCAACCGGATAAAGAAAGTAGCATGCCCCAGCCAGATAATACAGTCGTGGGTGGTACGCAGGAACGAAGTGTCATTCTCCACTTTCAAACGAAACGTATCGTTTTTCTTTTCTTCCTTCTGAGGCTGCGGACCCCATTTCCATTTCAGTACTTCCGTAAGTTTCGGTACAAAGGGAAACTCATGATTGGCAAAGCGGTTATCCTCATCCATGGGTGTGCCTTTCCAATCTTTTTTTATGGTAAGAAGCGAAGGATTGCTGATGTAGTTCAAAAGATTGTGCTGGATAAGTGGGCCTGAAGTTACCTAAATTAAAAGTTACAGGTTTAAAATAGCCAATCGTTTCTTTCCTCTTATTTTGATGCGCTTACTGATCAGCTGCCTTTCATGGTGAATGAAAGTGTATTGCCCGGTTCATAGTAAACCATCCTGTGCTTGTTTTTCATGAACATGAGCCTTGGATGTGGCTGGGCTACCGAATAGCTGCTCCTCATTCCTATTTCAGTTTAATCGTTTTCTTCTGTCTGGCTGACGCTCTGGCCGCTTCCAGAATCTCTACGGCAATCACATTTATCTTTAAGCCATAAAGATCATTCTCCTCCAGTTTCAGTTGGCCATTCACTACCTGTGCCAATACCGAAAAAGGATCCGTAAACGGATCGGGCCTTGGATCAAGTGTGAGTGACTCTTCAGGTCTCTTACCATCCAGCCGTTGCCTTACTCTAGTTGCGTCTACTGCCATGGCATAACCTTGTGTGCCGTACACTTCCATATCCTTACGGGAAAACGTCCAGTTCCATGACGCTTGTATGATGCATTGTGCCTTCGGATACTGAAGCAGGATGGAGGCTTCATCCTCCACGTTTTTATAAATATCCGGTTTATTCTGATGCGTAACTGCTGTCACACTTAATGGCCTTGCGCCTTTCATCAGCCAGGTCATAAGATTGGCACCATAACACCCGAAGTCGATCAAAGCGCCACCACCATTTTTTACCGGATCAGTAAGGTCATCAAAAAACGCCTCACTCACTCCGATCTCCTTCGGTCCCTGATGCCCATCATTCACCATCACTTTACGAATAGCGCCCAGCTTACCCTGCACCACCAAATCGTTCACATATTGATTGCTGGCATACCACGACGTTTCGAAATTGGTTAGCACCTGAATCGCATTCTTCATCGCCAGCGATTGTATTTCTTTCGCATCGTCAAAAGTAGTCGCCAATGGTTTTTCCACCATCACATCTATCTTCCTCGGTGCTGCGGCACGAACCAATGTAATATGTTCATTGATCGGCCCAAAAGCGGCTACGGCTTGCGGTCTTACTTCATCCAGCATCCTGTTCAGATCTGTGTAAAACAACTCGCGCCTCAGCGAATAGCGTGTGATAAACTCATCCACCAGCTGTGGATCCTTTTCATAGACACCCACCAGTTCGGTGTCCTTTTTATCAGAACGATTAAAAATCCACCCTACATGCCCATGACTAAGTCCGGCAATGGCAATGCGAACAGGTGACTGAGTGTTTCCATTCATGGCATAGGCAAATACAAGCACGACAAGCAGTAAACGTTTCATATATAATCTTGAGTCTATTGATCCGATTTATTTTTCTTCAAAGGAGAATTCATCCATGAACCTGTATCATCACCTTCCCGGGATGCTATCGGATTTTGCGAAAGCGGCTTATCCCGTTGAATAAACAACGTATCCGGTCGGGTAAAAGAGGATGGATGCAGCTTCTGTACAAACAGTTCACGAAACTGATGGACTGCCGAAAAGGTGATCTTATCCAGCTCCCGGTTATCCACATCGCGGAGGTTTTTGCCAGTAAATTTCAACTTCTCTCCAATGTCTTTCCCACTGACCAGGAACCGGGATTTCTCTTTATCCGACAGATATACATAAATCAACTTTTGCTTCACCGCTATCTCTATAAATTTAATTTCCAATGATTTTTCATCGAAAGTAAATTCATAGTTCTTTTTATTGTAAGTGGACGATGCTTCAGGAGTATTATTGACATGAATAACAAAGGCATTCCATCTACGGTCATAAACCAGACTAATGACTTTATAGTCGCGTTCGTTTCGTACTTTAAAAAAATTATTGAAAGAGATATAATTGAGGTACATCAATGAGTCGGTACGTGCATATTCCAGCTGAATATCAAACATGGTCTGCACCTCCTTCATCGTTTTAGCATACACGGCATACTCCAACTTATGGATAGCAAAATTACTTTTCTGAATATAGATTTTACCGGCAGCATGGTGCGAGGGCCCAGACACCGAAAGTTTTGATTTAAATGTAATCAGGTACAATGGCGTTTTATTGAGATAAACATCTCCTACCAAAGTAAAAAAATGATTGTCCACAAAATTTTTATCCAGCTGATTGACAAACGAGTAAGATACCTGCTGGTAATTCCGGATAGCATCGTGCACGCGTAGTATACTCAGTTCATTTCCGCCAAAGGGCGCCAGTACCGCATCAGGTATGTATTTATTCTTTCCCTTATCAAAAGAAGCCGGCTTATTGTCGTAAGGAGTTTCCGTTGTAGTATCACGGGGAAAATCAACATTCTTTTTGTATTCGTATAGACGAACACCAGTGGCAAGCTGATCCACCGATTGAAATCCGCTATCATAAACACCGATCAATGCCTCGTTCAGGTTGATATAGTTCTTCTCTTTCCACTGATAGTCGCGGTAATAGGCCGAATAGGAATAGGGATTACGGGGATAATTGTGCGGCACTCGTTCAATAGCGATCTGAACAATACGATAAGGCGCCAGCTCTTTCAACTTTTTGGCTTTAATCAGTACCTCCGACAACTCTTTAGTTGCCTGCTCCATGACGATGACATTCAGCTTTTCCTCACCCAGCTGATCAATCGAAATAATTTTAGTACGGTATCCGATACAACTTATTTCAATCGTGTTGCCCGACTCCCTGTAGCGGACAGGGAATTTGAAATGACCATCGGAGTTGGAGATGACTCCTATCGCTTTATCTTTCAGCTTAACTGTAGCAAAAGGAATAGCCTCCCTGGTCTTGAAATCAATCAACTTTCCTTCAAAAAAAGCAGTGGTCTGCGCTTTTAGAAAAGAACTCAGCAGGAAGCAAAAGAGAAAGAAAGGAAACCAGCATGACCTTTTCATGAATCATTGACTTGTGGATAATCAAATTTACAAAGTAAATGATAATGCCCCACTACCATGACACCGGTGACGCTACAGCAAAAAAGGTGTTAATTAAAACTGCACTAACTGCTCTTACGTAAGATAAGGCCTTACCTTCTTCATCAGCTTGGCTTCATCAATCGGTTTCACGATAAAGTCATTCACGCCTTCTTTCAAGGCGAGGGCGATCACTTCTTCTTCCCCATCGGAAGAGAGCATAACAATAGGAGTCAGACGGTTTTGTTCTTTACGTACAAGGCGAAGTAGTTCATCGCCGTTGTGGTGCGGCATGTGTATATCGGTAATGATCAGATCGAAAGGTTCGGCATTTTTCAGAAACTGCATGGCCTCCCATCCATCACGGGCGGTGACCAGTTCTCCTTTATCTTTCAGTGCCATCGTCACTACTTTCAACACCACATCGTCATCATCACAAACTAATATTCGCATACCCACTATTTACTATTTTAGGCGGGCAATATAAGAAGGAGAAACGGAAACATATACATGCTGATTTATCTTCCAGTGGTTTTCATTTGTCCGAAGTAACAGGTGTTCTTGTCCGTCACTCACTTCCAGTTCGTAATGACCTCCATAAAACGATATGCGAACCACCTGTGAACGCCATCCTGCTCCATCTATGGAAAGCGCTTCCGGCCGAAGGATCATTCCCTCTCTTACATGCAAAGCGTCCGCCTGAGCAGCAGTAATCACACTGTATTTACCAAACAAACCGGCTACATATTCACTCACCGGAGAGTGATACACCTGCTGAGGAGTGCCTTGCTGCACTATCCTTCCGTCCTTCATAACAATCATCTCATCCGCCCACGACAGCGTATCGGCCGGGTCATGAGAAACCAGTATTATAGTAATGGCCAGCTGTTCTCCAATGCTGTAAATCACTTGCTGCAGGATCTGCTTATGCACACGATCAAGATTGGAGAAAGGTTCGTCCAGTAACAGCAGCCGTGGTGAGGCAGAAAGTAATCGCGCCAGTGCCACACGCTGCTTCTCTCCTCCCGAAAGCTGGTCCGTTCTTCGGGCAAGCAGATGAGTAATGTCGCATACTTCGTATAAAAGATCAGCTTCATCTTGCGAAAGCGCATTGGCATAATCAAGCACCTGCTCTACCCGCAGCGATTTGGGAAGTTCGAAATGTTGCGAGAGATAAGCGATATGCGGATGCCCGGCTACCAACTGATCATCCGGCCCCATAACTTTCCTGCCTTCAAAAAGAACCTGACCTGAATCCGGTTGCACCAGTCCGGCCATCATCTTCAGCAACGTGCTTTTGCCGGAGCCCGTCTCCCCTGCTATGGCCAGTTTTTGCAGGGAGTGTTGCACAAAACTAACCACACCCACTACCTGATCTTCACCGTTGTATCTGGTCAGTTCGTTTACTTCTAAAAATGCCATTAGGGCTAGGGTTGTTTACATTTCTTTTTGGAAGCAGCAAGATCAGGAAAAATTACAACACTTATCCGTACTGCCCGTACGCAGTTCATTCCTCTTTTAAAACTCTTGTAACAACCAGCTGTTCATTCGTCTTTGTTATTCCTGCCTTGCCTGTGCAAGAGAGGAACTGATATTCAACAAATCATGAGCAACCTGCGCTGTCCGGGTTTTTCCTTTGGTGCACGGTGTACGCAGGGAGGCACCTTACTTTCAGGATGATCTACAGCCAATCGCCATAAATGACCAAGGCCTAAACTGATGATGTGAGCATCCGGGTTAGCCTGGTAGTGGAGATCAAAAAAATGCTCACTCAGGAACGACTCAAAATCTTCTTCCGCTCCGCTCTGCCACTTCTTTAGTTCATCGCGTATGTGAGGAATTAATATTTTCTTTGTGCATTGTGAGTTGGGCACGATATCGCTCGGCTCACCATAATACGTGCATAAAAAAGTATCCGTGGGCAGAGGCGATCGATCGACATGAAAGGAATACACATCAGTAGGAAAAAACGAACCGGCATCATCCCTGTCGTAGTAGTTAATCACATTAAGCGTTGGTGAAGCACCATGTGCTTTCAATAAGCGAAAGTCACTCAAAAGAATCTCTCGCGCAAGTTGTCCCTGTTCGCTTAGCGGAAGCGCAAGAAGTTCCTCCGGGTCTATGGACTTTATATTTTCATCCATTTCTATCTTTTCAACAATCTCAGCAAAATCACCTGACAACTCGCGTGTCCAGCAGATCGCATTTATTTCTCCACGCATTGGCGCAGAGACAAGGTCATGAAAGTTGCTGACACTTTGAATTTGACTCCCGATATGTGATAAGTCCATACTATTTAAAAATACTGTCACAGGTGACACAGATGCTCACAGGTATACTTTTTCTGTATTAATCTGCGCAATCAGTGGCTAAAAAAAATCCGCATCTTCATTGCTTTCGTCTGGATAGCTCATACGAGCAAGCAGTTCGTCACCGGAGACCCTGAACTAAAAATTCCGGGTTTTAATTTCTTTATTCAGTAGACTTAAATTGATCAACAAAGGAATAAAAGTGATCGGCAATGTAAGAACAGGAATAAGAATTGCAATAGACGCGTTTTTAAACCTATTTGTAGCAAAAAGATAAATTACAATAGCAATAACCAGAATTAAAATTATTCCAAAGCCAATTGCAATACCTTTAATCAGGTCTTTCTTTTTTAGCAACTCTTCATTTGTCAATTCTTCGTAGATATTCCTCTTCATATGAATAAATTAATTTTTATTTATTTTTATTCTTGTAATGTTGGTAAATACGATCATTAGTTCCACATGATGCATCTGACTGGCAACATATAAGCGACACAAACGGGTTTACCATCCTGCTTACCAGGAGTCCAGACTTTCATCGCGAGCATTTTTTTCTCCATCTTGCATTTGCACCAGGCAGTAACAATATGCTTAATCAAATCAGGTGGGCCTTTCTTATATTCAGGCTGTTCTTCGACAATAGTGTATATCTTTTCACATTCCTCCGTTATTTGAGCAAATGATGAATTCATACACAGAAGCATGAAAAATATAAGTATTTGAGTCATGTACTTACGTCAGAATCAAACACCTAATTTATAATTTGTTTCATCATCCCATACACCTCTGCTAACCTTTCCGTCTCTTTCATCACCGTATTGGCAATATGATCTGTACCTATCTCTGCCTCGCCTGGTGAATAGTTTTTACCGATCACAAAAGAATAATAGCGCCAGTCGTCTGTTTTTACAAACTCCCATAGCTGCTCTTCGTTTTGAAAGGATTCTACTGCACGCTTGTCTCCGGCCAGTTCTATCCAGTAGCCTCCACCTAGCTTACTTATTGCTTTGAAGAAGTTGACTTTATATTCCAGTTCCAGCATTTGCCGGTAGAAATGTTCCCGGTCGGTCTTGCTTGCACCGATATTCCCAATTACAAGTCTGATTCCTATTTCTTTAGGAAGCACAGCAACTTCCAAAGTAATGAAATCGGATTGCAAAGTTGATGTGAGTTTCTTTAATTCTGCTCCACTCCTTCCATAGCGCAATGAAATAGCTCGTAATTTCTGATCCGGATGATCGGCTGGATTCAAAGAAGAAATCTCCTGCCCTTCCACGGAATACAACTTAAACCGTGCCTGATGATCTTTAATGGCTTCGTGAAGCTGGAGAAGTTTGGTTTGCACATTCAGCCGCTCTCCGATTATTGCTTCGTCATTTAATGCGGCCTTCGTATTACCCAGCACTAAAAAATCTTCCTTCTTAAAGTATTGATTTTTGAATTTAATGCTATCCCAGTTAAAGCCCATCGCAGTAAGCGCAATCAACTGCTGCTGTTCTTGTCGTGAGGCAATCTCACGCTGCTTCATGGCCGGATAGATCAGCTCATATTCCTGTATGATCGCTTCTGATAACGGGGTCGCATATTCGTTATACCCAATGAACCACGACTTCAGCGCTTCAATCTCTTTCGGATCAGTTACTTTCTCAAAGAGCTCTTCGTGATCTTTAATTCCTTCCAGTGTAAACTGGCCCGAACCAACAAAAGCGACTGACTTTCGAAAAGGCAAATCAAAAATGTACAGATTGGCATGAAAGAAGTTACGTGTATAAAGGTGGAGCGAAATGCGTCCTCCGTAATTCTTCCAGATACGATGGAGTACCGAGGGTGAAGTAAGTGCACTTAACCCGGTTACGATCTCCATCTTGCACTTGGGTGCAAGGCGACTTCGTATAAAATCAAAACCCGGCTCCGATATTCCTGCCGTAGCAATGTACACATACTCGGCCTGCTGCAGTATCTTTTCATTGATGAGCGGCACAGCCAGTTTCTTTACTAACATATTTTTAAAATTCTAAACCCAAAACAGCACCATCCAAAGTCATAACATTCACAAAGAGAATGACTGGTTTACAAAACAAGAAGTCGCGCAGAGACCCGCGCGACTTCTTCCCTTATTGAATTAATCCGTGTATATCCGTTCAATCGGCAGCCACCCTACTAAACCAATCCGGGGACTTCCACGATCTCGTTCACTTCTTCTTCATAGTTAATGCCTGGCACTTCAAAGCCAAACAGGTTAAAGAAATCAGTACGGTATCCGGCCAGGTCACCAATCGCGGGAAGTTTTTCGGTCGTTGCTTCGTTCCACAATTCAGCCACTTTATCCTGCACGTCCTGGCGCATTTCCCAATCGTCTACACGTATTCTTCCTTTGTCATCCAATGGCACCGCGCTTCCGGTATATAAACGCTCGCTGTACAACCGCTGTATCTGTTCAATACATCCCTCATGAATTCCTTCTTTCTTCATGATCTTGTACAACAATGAAATGTATAACGGAATAACCGGTATGGCTGAACTGGCTTGTGTCACCAGCGCTTTATTCACCGATACATACGCTTTACCGTTTACTGACTTCAAGGCATCGGTAATTTCAAATGCGGTTGCTTCCAGGTGATCTTTCGCGCGGCCAATCGTTCCCTTACGGTAAACAGCTTCTGTTAAGCCAGGGCCGATATACGAGTAAGCCACGGTTAATGCTCCATCCGCCAGCACACCTGCATTCTTCAAGGCATCCATCCACATCGCCCAGTCTTCGCCACCCATTACAGCAACGGTGTTTTTGATATCTTCTTCGTTTGCCGGCTCGATCGTCACATCCGATACAACTCCGGTGTGAAAGTTTACGGTTTTGTTGGTGAATGTAGTGCCGATTGGTTTCAACACCGAGCTATGCACCACACCTGTTTTAGGATGCACACGCTTGGGTGATGCCAGACTATAAATGACTAAATCGATCTGCCCCAGGTCTTTTTTGATCAGATCAATGGTCTTGTTTTTGATTTCATCCGAGAAGGCATCGCCATTGATACTTTTGGCATAGAGTCCGTCCTGGGCAGCCAGTTTTTCAAAAGCAGCTGAGTTGTACCATCCGGGTGAAGCAGGTTTTCCAGTTTCAGAAGGTTTTTCAAAAAACACTCCGATGGTGGCTGCGCCCGAGCCGAATGCACTGGTTATGCGTGAGGCCAAACCAAAACCGGTAGAGGCTCCGATCACCAACACTTTTTTAGGGCCACCTTTTACTGCGCCTTTCGATTTTACATAGTTGACCTGATTCACCACGTTTTGTTCACACCCTTTCGGATGCGAGGTAAGGCAAATGAATCCACGAACTTTAGGAGTAATGATCATGCTTGGA
Organism: Flammeovirgaceae bacterium; assembly: GCA_023251155.1. Taxonomy (GTDB): domain Bacteria; phylum Bacteroidota; class Bacteroidia; order Cytophagales; family Cyclobacteriaceae; genus ELB16-189. The sequence continues at coordinate 10,597 of JAHEZH010000187.1, forward strand.
TGTTTAGTGTTCACATTTTACTGTTCGGGTGCAAAAATACGCAACCGAAGGCGATTCGCACGGTTTTTTTAAAGGATTCCAAAGCGATTATAACCTGCTGATTTTCAATTTCGATGGTAAGGTTTCTGCTGTTCAAATACCTCCATCTGCTGCCACAACTTATCAAATTCATCCTGAAACGATTTCACCAAACCAGCATGATTCGATACCAATACATTTTCATGATTGTAGCGTGCCGCGCTGTTGGTCCAGTTATAACTGCCGGTCAGCAAGTGCTCACCATCCGCAATCATGAACTTGTGGTGCATGTGATTGGGAGTATTGTCGATGCGGATCTCAATACCTTCGCGGGAAAGCGTACCAATGTCAGATCCCATGTCGTATAATTTGTCATTATCGCTAAGGATTTTTACATCGATTCCTTTTTGATGCGCCAACAGAATCGACCGTGCAATCTGGTCATCGCTAATGGTGAACACGCAGATCTTGAGTGATTTAACAGCCGAATTAATCTGTTGCAGGATGGCATCGCGGCATTCTTCGCCCGGGCTGAAATACGCTTTGGAT
>JAHEZH010000188.1 GCA_023251155.1 Flammeovirgaceae bacterium
CACGATGAGGCAGGTACTGGATCTCGCCATACACATCACCACTCTTCAGATCGAATGCCGTTTGAATTCCACCGAAGAAGCGATAGTTTTCCAGCATGTCATTCATCTGGGTTTCCAGGCGCACACTCACACCTCGTAGCGGATCGACCACAAAATTGGTGATCAGATTTTCATAACTGAATTTTGGATCGTAAGCAAATGGCCCCATGATGCGGGTATTCTCACGTGCCTTCAGGTAGCGGGTTAAAAAGGTTTCACTTGGCTGTTTTGCTTTCGAAGCCTCTTCTTCAAAAACATAATCCTCGGTATTGATCGGGGTCTCCTTTCGCTCAGGAATAACAATGGTATCCCGCCTGGATTGGATTGGCTCTGTTTTTACCGGTTCATCGTCAAACGTGTAGTCATTGGTGTTGATCGAGTCTTTATTCACCTTCTTTGCCTTAGGCACTTCAGGTGGTTTTTCATTAGTCTGTGTCGAGTCTTTCTTTTCGCGCAGTCGCGAGTTGATCAGGTCCTTGATGGACATGGACTTGCCCTGATTGTTAGTTTCCTGCTTACGCCTTTCGGTGATGGCTTTGGCCTGCTGCACTTCTTTTCTTCGTGTTGCCGGGGTAAATACCTGGCGATCGTAGTTAAAACCTTTGATCAGGAAAATATTTTCGGCCAGCCGTTGATTGATTACCAATGCCATCGTACGGTTCGTAAAATCGAGATCATAATTTTTGACCCCCGAATTAAAATTGGTGATCTGCGAATAGATACCATTTTGACGATTGAACTTGAACAGGTTTACAATACCACGCTGATCGCTCAGGTAAAAAATCTCGTTAATATTCAGCGCCAGCGGGCGTGTATCTTTTCCAAGCGTATTGGTGATGCGCTTCACCACATTGGTGGTAGAATCAAGGTCATAAGCAAACAGGTTATAATTCTTGGTGATTTTATCATATCCTTTTGCTGAAGTATTAACGGTATCCGTAGTACGGTTAGAGCTGAAGATAACCGTGTTGGTATTCGGTATGAAGGTGGGATCAAAGTCATCGTATATATCATTCGTCAATCGGCGTGTGCGATCTCTGCGGCTGCTGATCAGAAACAGATCATTTTGCCCTTCTGAATCTGCACTTACAATGGCCAGCCTTCCATTACCTGAGAAATCAAAGTTTCGGATATTACTGAACTTATCCAGCTCGCGGGGCAGTTTGCTTTTCGTACTCAGATCATACAGCCAGAAAACATACTCGCCTTTGCGCACCCCGATTACACCAAGGGTATTCGCATCCGCCCAACTGATCAATGGAATTTTATAATCCACATCTTGTTTGATCACCCTGTTGCCTCCGGTGAGAATGGTGGTCTCTTTTCCGTTCTCCAGCGATTTTATCTTGATCCAGAATTTTCCGCGATCATTTTCGGCATAAGCAATGTTCTTTCCATCCGGGCTGATACGCACCGTAGGATATACAATTCCCCTGCGATGCCTGGGTGTAAAGCGGGTAGAATCATTAAGACCAACATAGCTCTGGCTGATTTTCTGCTCCATTCCGCTGTAATATTGTTCCCAATCAATAAGTAATTGTTTGAAACTGATACCCAGCGTAATCAATACGCTCTTTTGCTCATTGCGGATAACGCGTGTGTAGTTCAGTATATTGGAGATACTGCTCTTACCGTATTTTTCTACGATGTAATTCCATAGTGACTGCCCCACCAATGCGGCATCTTTTCCATCCTGCTTCAATGCTTTATGAAATTTCTTTGATCGCACTAATTGACGGACATAATCATCCATATCGGCACTCCATCCGCGCGACACATAATTCGTTGCTCCATCAATAAACCAGTTGGGCAGGTTGAGCAGCACCGCATTCTGAAACATGTCTTTCAGGCTTCCGCCAAACATCATCTCATTGATCATGAGGTCGGAAACTTTATAAATCAGTTCTTCTTTAAAATCGTCAATATTGCCGGGATGAGCAATCTCGACATAAGGCTTAATGAATTCGGTTTCTCCGCCTACATTAAATTGTGTATGGTTAAGACCAATGTTGCTCTGTTGTAAATCAGTGATGGAGTTGTAAAGAAATATTTTGGTTTTCAAATAAGGAGGATACCCGATAAGATCGGTAATCCGGTCAAACTCCGACTCCAAATATTGAAGCGCATCGGTGGCTACCTTTCTGCGGTTGTCGTAATAGTAGATATCAAAATTCTCTGCGCTGAGGTATTGCCAGTTAAACTCTTTGTATTGAATGCGGTTTTTCCCAAATGTTTGCAGGGCTTGCTGCGCATAGGTAGCACCGGTGGCAAAAATGAAAAGCAGTAACCCAATTGTTTTTAATCTCATACACTCCATTCAATCACGCCAACAGATTAGTAAATTTTTCGGCAAAGGTCATTCATTCAAATATAATGATTCAAAACGGGGAATCGGAACAGCAAATTGCGGTAAATCGTTAATAAAAACGACTCACCCTTACCGCTTTCTCAATTTCACCTTCTCCGCACAGCCACTGCGCCATTTGTGAAGCAAAATAAGGAGCGAGGCTGACTCCCTTCGTACCCAAGCCATTAAATATCACCAAATTGGGGTGATCGGGATGCGCACCCAAAACTGGTCTCCGGTCGGGTGTAGTCGGCCGAAACCCCCAATCCTGACCAACAATGTCATACGATACCTTTATCAAACCGTTCAATTTTTCAACCAACTCCGATTTTCCTTCAGCGGTGGTGGCGCCTGTTTTATCTTTTGTGTTATAGGTAGCCCCCACTTTATAAACCCCTTTTTCACCCACCGGTACCAGGTAAACACCACGGTTATAAATGCGTTCGAAGGTGGAAGCTGTTTTTATCAAAAGGGTCTCGCCCTTCAGTGCTCTCAGTGGAAGTTGATTAAAGAAAATACTTTGCTGCGCACCAAGGCCATTGGCATAAATGATTTTATCGGCCCTGATGCCTTCATAGCGTACTTCATGATCAGACCAACCCACTTTCGTCTCATCAAAATAAACGTCTTTAAAGCAATTGGATCCAATCAGCATCTGCCTCACTCCTGACAGAAAGGCCGTGGTATCCAGGTAGCCGCAATTCTTTAATAATAATCCGCCAAAATAATCATTCACGTCGCTGCCATAAGTAGAGTGGGGAAATACCTTCTCTATATGATCCAGCATACCAGACTCCGCACTTTTTCCCATCCATTCATTCTGTTCTTCCACCGAGAGGAAGGGGCGGTATAAAGGCATCGGGTAGAAGCATTTCTTTTTTATAACTTGCTCTGCCTCTGAGTAAAAGAAACGAAGCGCAGAAAATAATTCGGCCGCCTTCCAGGTGCGGGTCATTAATTTGCCGGTAACGGGATTGAACAATCCTGCCGCAATCAGTGAAGCCCGGTTTTTCTCCGGCTCGTCAAATACAATAATGTTCTTTTTCCTTTTTACTAGTTCAAGCGCAAGTACTGAGCCCGCAAGCCCCTGCCCTACAATAATAAAGTCAACTTTCGTTTCTACTGACACAAGGCAAAAATTGAAAATACTATTCAGTAATCATAAATAAGTTAGTCACATCATCATCTTTATTATAAAAGTAGTGGAGTGAATATGGAGGCTCCCGGTAATGGTATAATCCCGCTTAACTATTTGTATTTTTGGCCATGCTTTCTGTTCAGATTTTTGAATTCAATCCTTTTCAGGAAAACACCATCGTACTGTATGACGAAACGGGTGAAGCAGTCATTATCGATCCGGGTTGCTATGAAGCCGAAGAGCGAAGTGAACTCGATCGGTTCATTGCATCAAAAAAACTTACCGTAAAATACCTGCTTAATACACATTGTCATATCGACCATGTGCTGGGCAATGAGTATGTGAAACAGAGATACCAGGTTCCTTTTCTGATTCATGAAATTGAATTGATGGTACTTCAGGCCGTAAAGAGTTATTCCTCCAATTACGGTTTCCCAAAATACCAGGAAATACTTCCTGACGCATTTCTGAAAGAACACGATGTCGTGAAATTCGGAAACACAGCGTTATCCGTTCTTTTTGTTCCCGGCCATGCCCCGGGCCATATTGCTTTTTATAACGCCACCAACAAAATACTTATCGGTGGCGATGTGTTGTTTCAGTATAGTGTTGGCCGTACCGATCTGCCAGGCGGTCATTTTCAAACATTAATTAAAAGTATTCACGAAAAGTTTTTTACACTGCCCGATGAGGTAGTGGTCTATCCCGGGCACGGTGATCCTACTACCATAAAAGAAGAAAAGACATCCAATCCTTTTTGCGCTCTTTCATTACGCTCCTGAAATATGATTCGTCACCTTCCTAATTTTCTTACGTGTTGTAACCTGGTATGTGGGTGTTTAGGTATCGTCTATTGCCTTGAAGGCAGAGATATACCGGCGGCTTACTTTGTTATCGCTGCCGGCGTATTCGATTTCTTTGATGGCTTTGCTGCACGTGCACTGAGCGTCTCATCACCTATCGGAAAAGAGTTGGATTCACTGGCAGACGTGGTGAGCTTTGGTGTACTTCCTTCATTGGTCATGTATAAGATGATGGAAGCAGTAACCACCAGTGAATGGCTTCCCTATTTTGCTTTTCTGATAGCCGTTTGCTCCGCGTTGCGCCTCGCTATTTTTAATGTGGATGAAACGCAGCACGATTCCTTCAAAGGACTAAACACTCCTGCAAACACCATTTTTATTACCTCGTTGATCTTTCTGCCTGAACCGGTTTTCAGCTGGATCAACCAGGACATTGCGCTGGTTATCATTACGCTTGTTTTTTCACTGTTGATGGTGTCACGTATTGACATTATCGCTTTCAAATTCAAGGATTTTTCGTGGAAGAATAACAAAGCCCGGTTTACTTTTCTTCCCATAGCCGTATTACTCCTGATGATCATGGGAAAAGCTGCGTTGCCTTTCATCATACTATTTTATATCCTGTTCTCGTTAGTGAGTAAGACGTTGAAGTGGGTTGGCTAATCTTTAATTCCTTTGCACAGTGAATCGTAGACTGACAGGCGTTTTTATCCTGATGTGGATATGGTATGGTGCATCCGCACAGGGTCTCCCTGTGCTGGACAAAGGGCAATGGTATAAGTTTTCAGTAAGTAATGACGGACTTTATAAGATCGACTATAACCTGTTGAAGAAAGCGGGACTCAATCCGGACCAGATCGATCCAAAAAAAATAAAAATCTTCGCCGGCTTAAACAGCATGCTGCCACAGGCCAACAATGCCCTTGCCAATCCCAATTTTTTTGAACTGGCCATCTCCGTCTTGGGTGAACAGGATGGAAAATTCAATAAAGAAGATGCGATCCTTTTTTATGGCCAGGGGTCAGATGCCGTTTCGTTCAACACCTCAAAAAACATATTCAGCTATCAGAATAATATTTACAGTGATAAGAATTATTACTTCCTCACTGTTTCGACCCAGGATGGGAAACGAGTTACCACCAACGAAACGATAGCAGGAAATTTTCCAGTCGTCAACCAGTTTGATGATTTTAACTATTATGAAACGGATAAGTACAATATTCTGAGTTCGGGGCGTGAATGGTTTGGAGAACAGTTTGACAGTTCACCCGAAATCAGAATACGATTTGACACTCCGGGTATTGTTCCCAACTCTGATATTAAGGTAGTCTCTCACGTAATGAGTCAGGCGTTTGACCCCTCTTCCTTTAAAGTATTTTTTAATAATGTCGAAATCGGCACACAAAATATTACGCCCATACCCAACACACAATACGGAATCAAAGGACGAAAAGCACTGGACACAATGACGTTCAATGCTTCTGCAGTGAGCGCTGCCGCAGCCTCTTCTTTCGAAATAAAATATCAATACATCAAAACGGGAACTCAGCGTTCGGTGGGGTATCTCGATCTCGTATCCATCAGCATGAAGCGATTGCTGAACTGGAATGGAAATCAATTTTCATTCATGTCATCCGCGAGCTTACAAAACCCCACTTCCACATTTAATGTGAATGCACTGCCCGAAGGAGGCCGTGTATGGGAAATAACAGATGCCTTTAATGCCCGCGAAAATACGTTAACCGTCTTTTCTGATCGGGTCTCCTTTTCTACCTCAACGAATACGCTTAAGAAATTCATCGCGTTCACGGATCAAACACTTCTGTCTCCTGTTTTTGAAAATACCGTTGCGAACCAGGCTATCGTAAATGCCCTTTCAAGCAGTGCCGATTTAATTATTGTAACACATCCTGATTTTAAAACAGAAGCATTGCGCCTTGCTGCGCACCGTACACAGCACGATGGCCTTGTGGTTTACGTTGCTACCACCGAAGAGATTTACAACGAATATTCAGGGGGCAAACAGGATGTAACTGCAATCCGGAATTATGTGAGATCAATTTATTCTTTGTCACCCCATTTTAAAAATCTGTTGCTGTTTGGCCGTTGCTCTTACGATTACAAAAACCGCGTCATCAGCAACACGAATTTTGTTCCTACTTATCAATCGCGAAACTCATTAAGCCCATTGGAGACTTATTCTTCCGATGATTACTATGGATTTCTGGAAGCCACCGAAGGCGAGTGGGGTGAGAACCCCGCCGTAAATCACACTATGGAAATCGGTGTTGGCCGCCTGTCTGTAAAAAAGGCAGAAGAGGCAAAAAATGTAGTAGATAAATTAATTGCTTACGATCTTAATAAGAATGCTTTTGGTAAATGGCGGAAAGAGATTTTGTTTGTGGCCGATGATGGCGACTTCAACATTCATCAAAGCCAGGCCGATCAGATGGCAAATGATATTGAAGCAACCAATCCGCAATTCAATACCACCAAACTTTATCTCGATTCATATAAACAACTCACTCGTCCCAGCGGGCAATATTCTCCGGATGCCACGCAGGCCTTGAACAGAGCCGTGAACAAAGGAAGCCTGATCATTAACTTCACGGGGCATGGCTCGGAGCAGGTGTGGGTACAGGAACGAATTCTGGATCCTACTTCCATCAACGAGTGGAATAACAAAAATCAACTTCCGCTGTTTGTTACTGCTACATGCGAGTTTGGGCGGCACGACGATCCGCTTAATATCTCTACGGCCGAATTAATTTTTATCAAAAAGAATGCAGGAGCAATCGGATTAGTGACAACAGCAAGACCCGTAAACTCAAGTACCAACTTTGTGTTGAACAAAGCATTTTACAATGCACTTTTCGAAAAGAAAAATGGGCACTATAACGATCTGGGTACGGTCTTTCGCGACACCAAAAACCAAAGCCTGAGTGGTGTCTCCAATAGAAATTTTTCATTGATAGGCGATCCTTCCATGCACCTGGCCATTCCCGAAAAGGAAATTGTGTTTACTGAAATCTCCACTACTACTAACTCCGATACCTTAAAGGCGTTATCGAATATCATCATTAAAGGAGAAATTCAAAGTGACGGCAGCTTGTCATCCGGTTTTTCAGGCGTCATTCAAACAACACTGTATGACAAAGCGGCTTCGGTCATGACGCTGGGTGATGAAAATCCCGTGTTTACATTCAAAGCATGGAATCATATCTTATTTCAGGGTAGCTCATCAGTAACCAACGGCACATTTGAAATTACGGGCCAGCTTCCTAAAGCGACTGCCACAGTGGTCGGCAATGGCAAACTAAGTGCCTATGCTTACACCGATACGTATTCCGCTCAGGCTTTTGGTGCAAATAGTACGCTTAAAGTAGGGAGCAGTGAGACAATCACGAATATCGATTCACAAGGTCCGGACATAGAACTCTTTTTAGGTGACACTACCTACAGACAAGGTGGCGCAGTGGGTGCCAGCACTCATCTGGTGGCCACTTTGTTTGATAAGCAGGGTATCGATATATCGGGCTATAATGGGGGTAACATAGAGATCGTGCTCGATGATTCCATCCGTTACATCGCCAACACCTATTATGAAACAGCTCTTGACGACTATAAAAACGGCACCCTCCGTTTTCCATTAACCGGTTTACAACAAGGCACACATAACATTCAGCTTACCGCGCGTGACACGTATTCAAACTCATCAAGCGCAAGCATCACGTTCAATGTGGCGGAAAGCAATACATTAATCATTGACGATCTGATCAATTATCCCAATCCATTTGCCGGCAAAACAACCATTCAGTTCAGCCATAACCGTCCAGGTGAAGACCTGGAGGCCCAGATGGTCATTTATAACTCCGTGGGGCAACCCGTTAATTCGGCCAGTTACTCCATTCCGGAAAGTCTTTATAAAGTGACACTTACCGAATGGGATGGCACTTCAAATGGAATAAATTTGACCAATGGAATATACTTTATGAAACTCTCCGTACGTTCCCTATCGGATGGGGCGAAAAATGAGAGATTAACCAAATTAATTGTCCTGAATTGATTACCTTTAAGCCTTGCATTCTGATTATGAATAAGTTAAGAGTTGGCCTGACTTTACTTACTGCGATCACCTCGTTCTCTGCTTTCGCTCAGGGTGGTTCTGGTGTTATAATAGGTCAAGATACGTTGAATCGCGTTATCAGCACGGCAGTACCTTTTCTTACCATCACCCCCGATTCAAGAGCTGCGGGTATGGGAGATGCCGGTGTAGCCACTTCTGCTGATGCCAACGGTAACTATTGGAATGCCGGTAAGATGGCCTTTATTGAAAACGGATACGGTGTATCTGCTTCTTATACTCCCTGGCTGGGAAAAATCATTAACGACATGTACCTGTTTCACCTGAGCGGGTATTATAAAATAACACGGGAACAAACCGTTTCCGCTTCCATGAAATATTTTGATATGGGGGAAGTTCAGTTTAACCATGGCCCCAATCCCGATCAGCAGGATGGTCGTTTTAATCCACGTGAGTTTGCTTTCGATGTAGGTTATTCCCGAAAGTTGACGGAAGAATTGGGTATTGGTGGAGCATTACGTTACATCCATTCCAATCTGTTAGGAAGTAATTCAAATGTATCCGATGCCCGCCCAGGAAATTCATTGGCGGTCGATGTTGGTGTTTACTATACCAAGCCAATGGTTTCTAAGAACGCTACACTTTCACTGGGTGCTGCCATCACTAACTTAGGCAGCAAAATGACATATTCTGATACCAACAATAAAAGTTTTATCCCTACCAATTTACGTGTAGGTGGTGCCTATAAAACATTTGTGAATCCTTTAAATAGCTTCATTTTCGCGTTGGACTTTAACAAGCTAATGGTTCCAAGCCCCGGCCATCAGGATGCTTCTTTCCTTAACGGAGTATTTGGTTCTTTTGGAGATGCCAAAGGCGGGTTCAAAGAAGAGATTCACGAAATCACTATTTCGTCAGGTATCGAATACTGGTACAACGATGCTTTCGCTGGTCGCGTAGGCTATTTTTCTGAAGCAAAAGATAAAGGAAACCGTAAGTACATGACCTTTGGTGTCGGTGCCCGTCACAAAAAATTCGGATTAGATGTGGCGTACATGGTACCCACCAACAAAAGAGAAAATGCACTGGCAGAAACTATCCGATTCACACTCTTCCTCAAGTTTATTGCAAAAGATAAGGAAGACGAATCCGTTATTGACTAATTCATGCTTGATCGCACTGTAGCACCTCCTTTTTCTCATTCCAGCACTATTGAACTTCCTCTTCCTCAAGAGTTAAGAATAACAAATGAATTAAATGTGCTTTACTTTGACCTGGTCAAACAAGCATTAATTAAGATCGAGTTCATTTATAAGGCGGGCAAATGGTATGAACCTCTTCCTGGCCTTTCCTATTTCACCGCTCAAATGCTGGAAAAAGGCGCTGGCTCTAAATCATCATCCTACATCGCTGAGATCTTCGATTTGTATGGAGCACACGTGGAGATTGCGCCAGGATTCGACTATACCTCCGTCTCACTGTATAGTCTTTCAGATAAGCTTAAAGAGGTACTTCCTTTGTTTCTTGAAATGCTTCAGTATCCTTCTTTTCCGGAAGAAGAGCTGGAATTAATGAAGGGTATTTTTTCGCAAAATCTGAAGGTAAACAACGAGAAAAACAGCTACGTAGCATCAAAACTCATCCGTAAAAATATCTTTGGGCCTAATCACCCTTACGGTAACACCCTTGAGGAAGCCGATATCCAAAACATTCATGCCGGTGCGATGCATGATTTTTTCAATTCCTCTTTTTATCCAACTCAAATCTACATCACAGGTTCTTTAACGGAAGCACAGTTAAAGTCAATTGAGTACGAGCTTAAAGGAATTAGGACCGTTACACTGGCAAGCACTTCGTTTTCACATACTATTAACCAGGGCAAGAGAGAAGAAGCACTGGAAAAGCAAGACAGTGTTCAGACCTCCATTCGCTTGGGGAAAAGAACAATCAATAAAGGTCATCAGGATTTTTCGCGACTGCTATTTATTAATCATATTTTAGGCGGCTACTTTGGATCACGTCTGATGAAAAATATCCGTGAAGAAAAAGGGCTTACTTACGGAATCTATTCTTCCATCAACACCTTCAATAAAGATAGCTTTCTTACTATCGGTGCCGATGTAAACAGAGAAAACCAGAACATCACTATCCAGGAAATAAAGAACGAGCTAAACAAACTTGCTACAGAAGAGATTCCTGAACAGGAACTGACCATCGCAAAGAATCATTTCATCGGATCTGTTCAACTAGATATGGCCAATCCGTTTTCTGTTGTTGAGAAAATAAAAAACATTAACCTCAACCATCTAGATTCCGGGTACTATTCCAAATTACTGAAGGAGATCAGTGAAGTATCCTCTGCCGAACTTGTTGTTACTGCTCAGCAGTATCTGAATGATCAGGATCTGTCTCTGGTTAAGGTAGGCTAATCCAGTCCTGTCTTTAATAGACGCATATCAGACTGCTATATCCGCAGATCACATTAACGTAGGAATTTCCATTCGTGCATTACAATCTGATGTCTCAATTACTAGTTGAGATAATATGATGATATGTGGAACGATTTGACTATTGCTCCAGCAGTTCTATGTATAGAATGGACGACTATGGCTCTTGCGATTCTATAAACAAAAAAAACCTCTTACTTTATAGAGTAAGAGGTTTTGAAGAAAAAAGGCAACGACTTACTCTCCCGGGTTTTACCCCAGTACCATCAGCGCTGGTGGGCTTAACTGCTCTGTTCGGAATGG
>JAHEZH010000060.1 GCA_023251155.1 Flammeovirgaceae bacterium
ATAAAAATGGGTGAGCAAAAGTAACACAAAGTAAGTAAGCCTGAAAGCAAACTTTCGGCCCCGGCTCAATTAACTCATTCGCTGCTTTCTCCCTCCGGATCGAGTTTGCAGATGTGTGGAACTGGAAAAATCGGCAAGCCGGTACATGGCCGAAAAAACCTGTCCGCAGATTTGGCTCCTTGCGATAAATTTATGTTTTTGCACCACATCACAGGCATGAATCTTTTCGTCAACGACATACCCGTACATATATTAAAACCGGGTGCAAAACCGGAAGCCGGAGATTATAACACATCGATTGACGCAAGTCAGACGCCTGTTACCAAAGCAGCGCTGATCAATCATGTATGGATCAGCCAGGCCGACATTCCTCAACTGGATACCGTGCTTGATCTTATCAATTCCAAAGTACCCATTGCACTCTTGTCATTGTCCATCACCGTGGCCAACTATGAGTCGGTAAAGCTTTATCTGAAAAAGAAGTTCAAGGTGATCAAAGCGGCAGGTGGCCTTGTGCTTAAAAAAGACAAGGTGCTCATGATCTACCGCATGAAGAAGTGGGATCTCCCCAAAGGAAAAAAAGAGGCAGGGGAAAAGAACAAAGCGACAGCCGTACGCGAGGTGGAAGAGGAGTGTGGGGTACGTGTGAAGCTAGGTAAAAAGATTTGCACCACCTGGCATACCTATACCATGAACAAAAAATCCATGCTGAAGAAAACACGCTGGTACACCATGGAGCTGGTCGATGACGCTAAAATGAAGCCGCAGGTCGAAGAAGACATCGAGGACATTCGCTGGATGACGCAAAAGGAAGCCTATCACGCCTTAGAGAATTCGTATAACTCCATTCGCTTTGTGTTTGAGAAATACTACCACAAATCCAAGAAATAAAGAGGCAATTGATTTATGGGTGTAACTCCGGTAGAATTTCTCCCCTAGGTTAACGTGAAATCTTTCCGGTAACCCATCCTGATCAAAGCTTAAAAGGCAGGAAGCTCGAAACATCACCTCCATAGCGATGTACCTCGCGAATGATGGATGAACTGATTGCAGCCAGTTCCGGAGAGGTAATCAGGAAAACAGTTTCCAGGTCGGGATTCAGATTGCGATTGAGTTGCGATATGCTATTCTCGTATTCAAAATCGGTGGTATTGCGCAAGCCTCTTAATAAAAAGTGGGCGTTGAACTTTCGTGCATACTCGGCAGTGAGCTCATCATAGGTTTGCACCTTTATGTTGGGGTAGCCGGCAAACGTCGTGCTGATGTGATTAATCATTACTTCGATGGGGAAGTAACGTTTGTTTTTGCTGCTGTTATAACCGATCGCAATGATAATCTCATCAAATAAACGGAGGCCACGCAACACAATGTCTTCATGCCCTTTGGTGAATGGGTCGAAGGAGCCGGGAAAAAGTGCAATACGCTTCATGAGATAATGATTAAAAGCTGGATAGGAGGAACATGAAGAAGGATCAGCCGACTACATGAGCCATTAAGGCAAGTCGATGGTATACAAATCGAAGAAGTGATGCTCCTGTATTTCGTCAAACTGGTAGCCAAATTTGAGGTGAGCGGGTCGCGATCCGAAGGATACATTGCGAATGTATTTCACAAACTCCTGGTAATGCGGTGAGTTCTTGCCGATGTATCCCCACAAGATGACTTTACTTTTCTGCTGATCCATGTTAAGGGCATTCAGCACCAACATGATGTACTTCACATAGTCTGAAAACTGCTTGATCACAAACTGATTGTAATAAATCAGCTTGCCTTCTTTTACGGAAATCACATGCAGCTTGAAGCGATCGATATACAGATAAAGCGGTGGAGGATTGTCATGCGCATCGACATTCATCACTCCTTCAATCAAGGAAGCCGACTGATGAATGAAATTCAACCGGGTATTCGCGTAAAGACCTTGCAGCCATTCATGCACATTTTTATAAAGGGCAAATACCGTTACCGCCCCCGACTGCTGTGGGGCATCTGACAATACAACTTCTTTCGATTCATCCACGTGGCTATTGAAACGCAGGTATTCCACTGCGGAGGATTCGATAAATAGGGAAGAAGGAACCTGTACAAACTTATTATTCTTGATTCCGATTTTTACAATTTTCCAGAAGCCCGCCATTAGCAGGGGATGTGCTTCAAACAACGATTGAAGCTGCCCCAGCCAGTCATCCGAAGAAGTAAGATCTCCTAATACGTAATCCTCGAAAAAGAGCAAACGGCTATCTTCGGTATCCACCACTGCCACCTGCAAATCCCTCACCCCGATATTGATCAGCAACGTGTACTGATGAAGTCGTTCTTCATCAAATTTTTCGTCTTTGATCTTCTTGATCAGCTTGAAACTGGCAGCGGTTACTTGCAAGGCGAAAACTTTTTAGTCAACGTTAGTTTGGCAATAATAAAAATTTTAAACCGTTAAAAACAGTCAATTACAATTTAAAATACCCATTGAGATCCATGATTTGGCCAGGATGGCTGACTTTCCTGAAAATCCCGTGAAGGACATGGGGATTCCAGCCGGCCAACTCGTGCCATGGAATAAAACGTACCTCTTTAATAATGGCATCGGTGGCTTCCGGATCATAGCCGGTGTGCAACGAGCCTCCCACTGCCTTTACTTTGAAAAACAACTCCACGGCATGTAGCGGAAGTTGAATGAACTCACAGGTAAATAGTAATTCCTCCACTTCAATCGTCAATCCGGTTTCTTCCAGAAATTCTCTTTTCAAGGCATCGGTCATCGACTCGCCAAATTCTACTCCACCTCCCGGAGGCATCCACAAATCAGTATCGGTTATACGGTGATGGACTAGCAACACCTGATCATCGTGTAAACAGACTCCACACACTCTCAGCCGCAATCGGTTGCCATAAATTTCATGAACGGTATTGATCATAAATACTTTTAAAACGGTGTCAACGTTAAAAATTAAAATAGAACTTAATGAACTTACGTCTTCGTTTGTACGTAGATAGAAAGAACCCCGCAAACAGTATAAATATGAAAAGAATTTTTTTAGCAGTGATGATGATAGGAGTGGCAGCTTCCTTTGCCGTTGCTCAAACCAGCAATAAGAAACATGGCCCTGTCTTAACATGGGCAAGCAGCACACATGATTTCGGAGATATCACGCAGGGAGATAAAGTGGAGCACACTTTTGAATTCACCAACACGGGTACTGAACCACTGGTGATTACCAATGTGGAGGTGACCTGTGGATGTACCGTACCCAAAGGGTGGACACGCGATCCGATTCTGCCAGGCAACAAATCAGAAATTGTAATTGCCTTTAACAGTTCGGGTAAGTATGGACGACAGAATAAAGTAGTTACGGTAATCTCCAATGCCAGCAATACGGATGCAGCACAGATTACCTTCTCCGCCAATGTATTGGAAAAGAAAGTCTCCAACTGATTACAGATCTCGTCTGCTCTTTCTTTCTGGTAAATGTATTTCCCCTTGGCATTTACCTGACACCTCTCATTGGTGCATGGTCCTCTTCTTTCCTGGCATGTATCCTCACATTCTTCTCCTTGGCAGGTGGCCTCGCATGTCAATCCCAGCTGTCACAACCAGGGCTTCCTCGTAGCAATAGCGTAAGCCGCCACCGCCCAGCCCGCTACCAAAAACACTCCTCCTACCGGAGTTAAGAAAACCACAAATCGCAAGGAGGTGAGCGCCAGTGCGTACAAGCTTCCGCTGAATAAAATGACACCTATGGTGATGAGTGTTGAGGAGATCATCATGGCAGGTCCCGGTACTTTGCTCATCACTAAACCGATAGCAAATAATGCCAGCGTGTGATAAAATTGGTATTTCACAGCCAGTTCATAGGTATCAATTCGCCCGCTGGCAGTGAGTGTGGCTTTCAATGCGTGCGCACCAAATGCACCCAGTGCGACACTGATACAGCCAAAAATGGCTGCCGTCAATAATGTGTTTTGCTGATTCATATCACGTCGATGTTAGTATCCGGAATAAATTACCTTTCGCCAAATAGAGCAGTGCCGATACGCACCATGGTACTTCCCTCTTCCAGCGCTATCCGGTAATCGGCACTCATCCCCATGGAAAGGTGCTTCATAGAAACAGAAGCTGGTTTATCCGCCTGACGATGAATGGCGGTGAATATTCTTTTAAGATGACGGAACTCATTACGGACCTGGTCCTGATTATCCGTTAATGTGGCCATCCCCATCAGCCCTTCAATCTTTACGTGGGTGAACTGGTTGATTTCAGGAGAGGCGATGAATGCCAGAAGCTCAGGTTCATCAAAGCCAAACTTGGTTTCCTCCTGGGCAATGTGCACTTGCAGCAGGCAGGAGATCACCCGGTTTATCTTTTTCCCCTGCTTGTTGATTTCCTCCAGCAATTTGGCACTGTCAACCGAATGGATGAGGGACACATAGGGAGCAATGTATTTGACCTTGTTACTCTGCAGGTGTCCGATCAGGTGCCATTGAATGTCTTTCGGCAGAGCCTCATACTTAGCGGTCATTTCCTGTACTTTATTTTCGCCAAATAGGCGCTGCCCTGCGGCATACGCTTCGGCCACCTTTTCTGCCGGATGGGTTTTGCTTACCGCGATCAATTCACAGTTTTTTCCTTCCAGCTCCTGCCGGTAATGAACTATGTTATTTTTTATACTCATTTCTTTAACTTGCCCACCCAAACTGACCGTTGTTTAAACGGCACACAAAAATATGGCGATCTTAGGAACCTTACTTAAAAAAGGAATAAAACTGCGCGAAAATCTGGCGCAGGAATACTCTTCACCTTTCGAGCTTCAGAAAAATGAGCTGAAAGAGTTAATGATTACGGCCAGCCAGACAGAGTTTGGTAAGTACTACAATTTCAACGACATACTAAACAGCTTTCGCAAATCCCCGCGTGGTTTTCATGAAGCATATAAAGCGATCCCTCTCCACGATTACAACAAGATTTACAAGGACTGGTGGCATTTATCGACCAAAGGGGTGAAAAATGTATGCTGGCCGGGCCGTACCAAATACTTTGCACTGAGCTCGGGCACTTCCGAAACAGCCTCCAAGCACATACCCGTTACGAAAGACATGACCAAGGCCATACAACGCACCAGTGTGCGGCAGATCATGTCATTGGCCAAGTACGATCTGCCTGCCAAGATTTTTGAAGCAGGTATACTGGCATTGGGCGGGAGCACGCACCTCAATAAACGCGGAAGTTATTTTGAAGGAGACCTCAGTGGAATTCAGGCCTCCAATCTTCCGTTCTGGTTTCAGCATTTTTATAAGCCAGGTAAGCGCATTGCCAAAACACGTAACTGGGATGCCAAATTGAATGAGATCGTGTACAAGGCACAGGATTGGGATATTGGCATTATCGTAGGTGTACCCGCATGGCTTCAGATCTTGCTCGAAAAAATCATTGCCCATTATAAAATCAAAAACATACACGAGATATGGCCTAATCTCCGTGTGTATGTGCATGGTGGTGTATCGATGGAGCCTTATCGCAAAGGATTTGATAAACTATTGGGCAGGCCGCTTCATTACATTGAAACCTACCTTGCCTCGGAAGGCTTTATTGCCTATCAGTCAACACCCGGTAAAAAAGCGATGAAACTGGTATTGAACAATGGCATCTTCTATGAGTTTGTTCCGTTTGATGATAAAAACTTTCTTCCGAATGGAGACATCCGGCCGGATGCGGAAACCTTTATGGTAGATGAAGTAGAGGAGGGAAAGGAGTATGCGCTTCTGCTCTCCACCTGCTCGGGTGCATGGCGCTACCTGATTGGTGATGTGATTAAATTTACTTCCGTGGAAGAAGCAGAGATTGTGATCATTGGCCGCACCAAGCATTTCCTAAGCCTTTGTGGTGAGCACCTGTCAGTAGATAATATGAATAAGGCAATTGAACTGGTATCGAATGAATTGAATATTCAGATTCCCGAATTCACTGTGGCGGGCATTCCGCATGGAACACTTTTCGCTCACCATTGGTACCTGGGCACCGATAATCCGGTGGACAAAAAAATAGTGAAAGAACGCCTTGATCATTACCTGAAAGAGCTGAACGATGACTACGCGGTGGAGCGCAGCGCAGCCCTGCAGGAAGTGATTGTAGATGTATTGCCGTTAAGAACATTTTATAACTGGATGGAATCAAAAGGTAAAGTAGGTGGACAAAATAAATTTCCCCGCGTGATCAAAAGCACACAGCTTGAGCAGTGGGTAGAGTTCATCAACCGGTGAGGCGGCATTCATGATTGTTATTAACGGAATCAAATTGGGATTTGTGCTCGCCTTCTTAGTGGGGCCGGTGTTCTTTGCTATTCTTCAAACCAGTGTGGAGCGCGGGTTTGGTAATGGGGTACTTGTCGCACTTGGTGTTTCCCTCAGTGATATCTTGTACGTAACGATCTGCTATTTCGGGTTGGCCCAATTCATTGACCAGGATCAGAATAAAATATACATGGCTTATGGGGGCGGAGCTATTCTTATCCTGTTCGGACTGTATCATTGTCTTGTCAAAAGCAGGAAAGCCATGACAGAAGAAATAAAAAAAGTAGAAGACAAAGGTAAGTTTCGCTACTTCTTGAAAGGCTTTATCATCAATGGGATCAGTCCGATGGTCATTCTCTTTTGGCTGGGAGCCATTAGCGTAGCTTCGGTTGATTTTGGGTACACCAAAGGATTTCAGTTCTTTATCTTCTTTGCGGCGGTGCTGGGCACGGTGTTCACTACTGATTTGCTTAAGGCCTACTTGGCAGATAAATTAAGAAGACTGGTCACACCGAAAACAATGATGTACCTCAATATTATTGTAGGACTCATTCTTATGGTTTTCGGCGGTAGACTGATTCTACAAGGTGTCGCCATCTAAAATGCCGAATGCAAAACGTGTAGGTCGGAAGAATTAATCCTGAAGCACGTTACTGATAAAGGTGGACTTCAATAGCAGCCACAGCAGAAACAACCCGATGGCCCATTGCAGGTAGATGAAATAATAATCGGAGGTATCCTTAAAGCGGCTTTCTTTTATCTCGGCCTTCTCATATTGATTGATCCGATCAAATACACCCTGCAATGCACTTTCATCCTGCGCACGGAAAAATTGTCCGTTACCAATGTTGGCGATCTTGCGCATCGTGGTTTCGTCCACCGTATTTTCTACCATGTGTGGTCTTCCAAAGTAATCCTGCCCAAAGGGAACAAGCCCTTCTTTACCGACAATGATCGTGTAGATTTTGATATTATAGGCGGCCGCCAGTTCAGCGGCTGTAATGGGATCGATATTGCCGGCCGTATTATCTCCATCACTGAGGAGGATGCATACTTTCGATTTTGATTCGGACTCACGCATACGGTTCGTTACTACCGCCAGCGCACTTCCGATAGCCGTTCCTCTGTTTTCAATCATATCAAAACTGATGTCATTGAGATACGAGTTTAACAATTCGTAATCAGTAGTAAGCGGGGCCAACGAGAAGGCATCACCGGAGAACACCACAATACCAATGCGATCCTGCAGTCGGCCTTTAATGAAATCACGGGCCACCTCACGTGCAGCATCCAGTCGGGTAGGAGTGAAGTCAGATATTTGCATGGATTGAGAAATATCAATAGCGAGCATAATGTCAATACCTTCTGTCCACTGCTCTACTTTTTCGTTTGTTTTCTGCGGTCGCGCCAGTGCTACAATAATCAGGATCACTACCAGGGATAAAATGAGGTCAGGGATAAAACGGACGAGTGTAAGTGGAGTGCTTTTTAAATCGCTTTTCACCAACGCCACGGCAAGCTTCTGATTAAGGAAGTAGCGTGTTAACCAGCGAATGATGATCACAACAGGAACCAATACGAGTCCCCATAAGTAAATTTTATTTTCCCAGGTATAGCTGCTGAACTGTGATGGCGCAAACCAACGCAGTGAGTACCAGGGGTCGATTGCGCTATCCATTCTTCACCTCCTCGATCTTGTTTTTGTATTGGGTTTCGGCATAGCCACGTAACGTGTCAAACGATGATTCAGCAAACTCAGTTAATCCCCCATACACAATGCGGTCGGTAGTACGAAGAGCAGCACCAAGCTCTGCATTGGCTTCGTTCTTTAAAATTTCTTTGGACGTGTATTTTGTGAATGGACGGCCCACCAGCCCTTCCATGTATTTCTTCCAGATCAACACCACTTCTTCTGTTTTAACCGGAGATGTATTTTCCTTGAGTTGCCCCGTAGCATCTCTGAATTTCGCGATGAAGGCGAGGTGGTTCTTTTCCAGCTTGCGTTGTGCGAAGCGTTTCATGATCTGTTTGCCAAATACAATCCACAGCACTACACCGCTGATGACGATTATCCCCACAATTATAAAAAGTACGACATAGTTCAACGACCACTTTACTTTCTGATAAGCGGTGTTCATTTTTAAATGAAGACTTCGTAGGCTTATCGAATCAGGCAGTGCTTTGACCGATCGTATGATACGCATCGAATCCGGCGGGGAGACGGCTCGGGTGCAATCCTGCGGATGAACAATAAAAACAGGTAGTGACAGACGTTGTGTCGGTTCTATTTCATAGCTCGATAAATAATACACCACACTGTCATAACTGATGGAATCTTTCGTCACTGTAGGGAAGTATTTTTTGCTTCGGAACTCAAACGGAGCAAACGAAAAAGCAGAATCGGGAAAAAGTACGTCCGTTTTTTTGGGATAACGAGCCGTAAGTGAATAGGGGATGACTTCACCCAGCTTGGCGCTGTCCGTCAGAAAAGTACCACGCACTTTCACTTCCTGTGCGGAAGCAAGAAATGAAATCAATGATACCGTAATCAGGATGTAGACTCTCTTAAGCACTCTTAAGCATTTTGTTTCTCACCCTAAATAAACGCAGCAGCTTAGGCACATAGTCAGTATCCGTATCAATGCTCAAAAAATTAATCTGATGCTTTTTGCTGAACTCCGCCAACTCCTGCACACGGCTGCCATGATGCTTCACAATACTTTGACGAAAGTCTCCAAACGAAGTATTGACCCAGATGGTTTTGTTGGTTTCTTTATCCAGCACCGGAATGATTCCCAGCTTAGGCAAATTCGTTTCGCGCTTATCGCTTACGCTGATCAACACCAGGTCATGTCTTCGTGCCAGGGACTTGAGGTTGTGAAAATAATTTTCATCGACAAAATCGGAGATCATAACAATCACACTTTTTTTGCGGATGGTATTCAGCGCGAAGACAATTGCTTTATTGAGATTCGTTTTTCTTGACTTGGGCTGAAGTCGTGCCAGATTATACACAATCTCATACGCCTGGCCCATTCCTTTCGCCGGCTTGATGAATTTTTCACGTTCATCCGAAAAGCAGATCAATCCGATCTGGCTGGATTCTTTCGCCCCCGACAGCGCAAGCACGCCACAAATCTCTTTGCCTACATCTGCCTTGGTCTTGCCCGGGCTACCAATATCTTCAGAAGCACTCACATCCACGATGAAGTAGATGGTCTGTTCTTTCTCTTCGCGATACGTTTTCACGAACGTGCCATGACCTTTGGCCGTCACATTCCAATGAATGGAGCGCACATCATCACCGTACTGGTAGGGGCGCACGTCATCAAATTCCAGTCCCGATCCTTTGAAGATGGAATGGAAGTCACCCTGCATCTGGCTGTTGATGGCCTTGCGGATCTGAATCTCGTACTTACGCAGCTTTTTTAGTAGCTCCCTCACACGGCATAATTTTAGCGGGTTAAAAATAAACAGATTATGAGTAATTTGGTCGTCCCAATAGGTTTATCAACGGCAAATTTGATCAATGGTATGTGCAGAACGGTCTCCTTTCTTCTGGTTCTTTTCATGGCAGGTGCCTTTTTCTCCTGTCAAAAAGAAAAACTACCCAAAGGAGTGCTGAGCAAAGAAGAGCTTTCAGCCCTGATGGTCAACATTTATCTGGCGGAAGCCCGGCTGTCGGTAGCGATGGTTCCGCGCGATTCGGCCGATAAACTGTTCCAACCTTTTCAGGCGAAGCTGCTGAAAGACAGGGGGATATCGGATTCGACCATGAGCATTACCTATCAGTATTACGTGCAGCATCCGCAGGAGCTGGAGCAGATTTACGATTCGGTGATTGATACCCTTGCTTTGCGCGAACAACGATCCAAACCGGCGGAGTCAGAGAAAAAAGTGGAATAGAAGAAAAGGTTTGTTTAGAGTAGTATGACTTATCCCAATGATTTTGAACAGAAGCTGGGCTTCGACCAGATACGCCAGCGGCTTCGTAATTATACCCTTAGCCCTTTAGGAAACCGGCTGGTCGATGAAATGGCTTTTTCTTCCAGCTATAGCGAAGTGAAAAAGCGACTGCATCAGAACCTGGAATTCAAACAGCTGTTACAAAAGTCGGAAACATTTCCTTCGGCTAATTATTTCGATCCTACTGAGTTGTGGCCCACCGTTGCCATTGAAGGAACATTCATTGAGGAGGACGCTTTCTATCAGCTCATCCTCTCGCTTCACACCATTTTTGAAGGCCGGTTTTTTCTAACCAAAAACAAAGAGGTATATCCTGAGCTGTATGCGTTAAGTGAACCGGTTTTACTGGATAAAAAAGTACTGGTTCATCTTCAATCCAAATTTGATGATACCGGCAAAGTCAGAGATACAGCAAGTCAGGAACTAAGTAAGATCAGAAAACGACTTCGTGAAGAGCAGTCGCGCGTGCGAAGATTAACCGATCAGATTTTCAGAAGCGTAGCTGATCAGGGCTTTACACCCGATGGGGTTTCTCCGACCATCCGCGATGGGAGAGTGGTGATTCCGTTGCTGGCGGAACACAAAAGAAAAATTCGCGGCTTTATTGTCGATGAATCGGCTACCGGCCAAACCGTGTACATGGAACCTGCTGAAGTGCTGGAAGCGAATAATGAAATACGTGACCTGGTCTTGGCTGAGCGCAGGGAGATTGTGAAAATACTGAAAGAACTCACCGCTGATCTAAGAGTAAATCTTTCGCAGTTGATGGCCGCTTATCAGTTTCTGGGGCAGATGGATTTTGCCAGGGCACGAGCCAAGTTTTCGATCGATATTGATGCCACATTGCCTTACCTGAAAGAGCATCCTGATCTCAACTGGTTAGGAGCAAGACATCCTTTGTTGTTTTTAAGTCTGAGAGGCAAACGTCCGGTGGTGCCGCTTACGATCGACCTTACGTCAAAAGAAAAGTTTCTTTTAGTATCGGGCCCGAATGCAGGAGGAAAGTCAGTCGTACTGAAAACCACCGGCTTGGTTCAATACATGCTGCAATGTGGGTTACTGGTTCCGTTACAAGAAAATTCCACCGCAGGCATATTCAAAAAAATACTGCTCGATATTGGCGATCAGCAGTCGATAGAAAATGATTTGAGTACCTACAGCTCGCATTTGCGGAACATGAATTTCTTCCTGCGCAACGCTGATGAAAATACACTGGTTCTAATGGATGAATTGGGTTCGGGTACTGATCCTAATTTTGGCGGAGGTATCGCGCAAGCCATACTTACGTCACTGGTGCGAAAGAAGGTGTGGGGAGTAGCCACTACGCACTATTATAATCTGAAGTTATTCGCCAGTAACGAAGAAGGCATTCGGAATGGTGCCATGTTGTTTGATAGCAAAAAACTGGAGCCTCTGTTTTCGTTGGAGATTGGCAAGCCGGGAAGTTCTTTTGCACTGGAGATTGCCCGCAAAACAGGTTTACCTTACGAGACCCTTCAATCCGCTGAGAATATTATTGGTAAAGACCTTACGGGATTAGAAACCCTGATGAAGACCGTTGCCGATGAGAAGCAGCAAGCCACAAAAAAAATACTGGAACTTCAGCAGAAAGAGAAAAAACTGAACGAGGAACTGAACCGCTATCAGCAATTATCCGGTGGCCTGGAATTGCGCAAGAAGGAGATCATTGATAAAGCAAAAGCCGAAGCTTCCAATTTATTAAAAGATACCAATCGTGAGATCGAGAAAACCATTCGCCACATTAAAGAGAACAAGGCCGAAAAAAAGGAGACAAAGAAAGTACGTGAGGGGTTGAAGGAACTGGTCGATAAGATTCAGCCCGTTGCCAAGCCGGTAGAAAAGGTAAACGAAGTTTTAAAAGAAGGCGATAAGGTGCGCTTGCACGGACAGGAAGTAACCGGTACAATACTCTCCATAAAAGGAAATAATGTGATGGTGCAGTTTGGTGAACTGCGCTCTACGGTGAAAATGAATCAACTGGTACGCAGTGACCTGGTGGAATACGATCCGGTAAAAAAAGCCCGTTCACTCGGGCTGAATATTCACGAAAGGCAGTCCCATTTTTCTTCTACACTCGATATTCGTGGCAAGCGGGTAGAAGAGACCATCACCTTGTTGGATCAATTCATTGATAATGCGGTGTTACTTGGTCAGGGTGAATTGAAAATCCTGCATGGAAAAGGAGAGGGCGTATTACGAAAAGTAGTGAGGGATCATCTTCGCAAAGTAAAAGCAGTAGCCTCTGTGGCCGATGAGCATGTAGAGCGTGGAGGGGATGGAATATCGATAGTGATTCTTAAATAAAAAAGGCTTCCGGGAGGAAGCCTTTTTATTAGAATTGGAAACGATTCGGAAATTAGGGTTTGGTGAACGTAAATACCCACGCACCTTTTACATTGGAAGTACGTGCAGTATATCCTGTTCCGGAAAATGTAAAGCTCACCTGAAGTGTCTTTCCATCAGCACTTAATGAATACGTTAATGGTAATTCATCTGCAGTGCCTTTATCTCTGGTGATCTGAGATTCAGCGCTTGTCCCGAATGCCCATGTTCCACTTCCCTTCCATGGGCTGGTGGATGGTCTTCCTGAAGTACTGTATCCAAAAGAAGTAGCGCCAGCTGTACCTGAAATGGTCAAAGTGAAGGCGGAATAATCTGTTTTCTTGCTGACGGCATCAAGGGTTACATCAGAGATAGTCCATGTTGCAGAAAGCTTTGCGAGCTGCTGATCTTCTACCGAAGGAGTTGGTTCTGAGCCACCACCGCAGCCAGTAAAAAGGATTAAAGAAGCGATTGCCAGTACGGAGGTGAATGCTTTTAAGGTAATCTTCATTCGTTGTAGTAGTTAACAGACTTAAATTTAGTAAAAACAGGTATTTAAAAAAAACACACAGGTCTTTAGGTACAAATACTCCGTTTAATAATCACTATCCTCGTTTTGTAACCTTCTTAAAATCAACAATATCAATCTTTTTGGCCGTAGCCGGGTATTCATGCTCCTGATTGGAAGCAATCAGTATTAATGTATCCGCAGGTAAGGCATAGAGATTCTTCAGGTACCACTCCGTTGATTTTTTATCCAGGTTAGTCGTGGGTTCGTCCAGAAAGAGGAGCGGTGTATCCGAATAAAAAGCCAGCGCCAGTTTTACACGCTGCCGCATGCCCGATGAGAAATCGGCAATCAGCTTGTCTTGTGATGACGCCAGTTCCATCATCTCCATCAGCTCATCCACGGTTTTTCCATTACGGATGGACTTGAATTTGAAATGAAACTGCACCATCTCCCGCAGGGTAAATTCATCCAGCACCTCCATATAAGGAGTGGCGATGGATACATAATGAAAGATGTCTTCCGTAGAAATGTGCTTATCCTGATACTGATAAGTGAGCTTACCGGCACTGGCAGGCATTTGCCCCCAGAGCACTTGCATGAGCGTTGATTTGCCTGCCCCGTTGGGGCCGGTAATCGCATAGGTGTTTCCGGATTGAAAAGAGAACGTCAGGTTTTTGAAAATCCACTCGCGATTGAACCGCTTGCCCAGATCTTCTGCCTTAATGATCATTCTGCCTCCGATGAGCTCGTGGTGAATCCTTTCATGATTCCACGTTCTGATTGCTTCACGAAATTGAGGATGTACTCACGCTCTTCACTCGGAGGAAGGTCGCGCTCAATCAAATCAATGGCCTTTGAATTGTTCAACCCCTTCAAAAAGATATAGCGATAGATTTCCTGTATCTCGTTAATCTTTTCTGATGAATAACCTCTTCGGCGAAGGCCTACCGAGTTGATACCTGCATAAGCCAGTGGTTCACGAGCTGCTTTTGTAAAAGGAGGTACATCTTTACGTACCAGTGATCCGCCACCGATATACGCATGTGCTCCAACCTTGGCGAACTGTTGTACCGCACAGGCTCCACCAAAGATCGCATAATCATCAATCATCACGTGGCCTGCAAGCTGTACGGTATTTCCAAGGATGCAGTTATTGCCAATAATGCAATCATGCCCGATGTGCGCATAAGCCATGATCAGGCAGTTGGCGCCAATGACGGTTTTATATTTGTCAACGGTGCCTCTGTTCAGTGTTACGCATTCGCGGATGGTCGTATTATCACCTACTTCTGCGGTTGTTTCTTCTCCTCTGAATTTTAAATCCTGAGGAGTACCGGAAATGACTGCACCCGGGAATAGTTTACAATTCTTTCCGATGCGTGCACCTTCCATGATGGTCACGTTCGGACCAATCCAGGTGCCGTCACCGATCACCGTATTTTTCTGTACTGTTGCAAAAGGCTCAATGATCACATTGTTGCCAATCTTTGCGTCCGGGTGAATATTGGTTAACGGGTATGCGCTCATAAATCTTTGCGTACAATACTGGCTGTCATCGTACCTTCAGCCACTAAGGTATTGCCCACATAGGCACTTCCTCTCATTTTTGCTATACCTCTTTTGATGGGTGCCAGCAAGTCACACTGGATCACCAATGTATCACCGGGCAACACCATTTTGCGGAAACGGCAGTCGTCAATCCCTAAGAAGTAAGTCCAGTAGTTTTCCGGATCAGGAACCGTGTTCAATACCAGAATACCGCCTACCTGTGTCATGGCCTCTACCTGCAATACGCCTGGCATGACCGGATTTCCCGGGAAGTGCCCCTGAAAGAAAGGTTCGTTCATGGTCACGTTTTTGATGCCGGATACTCTTTCGTGATCGAGATAAATGATTTTATCAATAAGCAGGAAGGGGTAACGATGCGGAAGGATGTTAACGATCTGATTAATATCCATCACCGGAGGTAAGTTGGGATTGTACCGTGGTACTCCTTTCTTATCGGCATCGGCCATTGCCTTCTTTAGTTTTTTAGCCATGGCTACGTTGGCAGCGTGGCCGGGGCGGGCAGCTAATATCTGTGCTTTTAACGGGCGGCCAGCCAGCGCCAAATCACCAACAATATCCAATAGTTTATGACGCGCCGGCTCGTTATTGTAGCGAAGCTCGATGTTGTTGAGTATGCCTTCTTTCTTTACTTCTACTTTGGGTTTGCCCAGCATCCGGGCAATGTTTTCCAGTTCGTGCTCTTCGACCACCCGGTCAACAATCACGATCGCATTGTTCAGATCGCCACCACGGATCAGGTTGTTCTTATAGAGCATTTCCAGTTCATGCAGAAAACAAAATGTACGGCATGAGGCAATCTCTTTTTCAAAC
Organism: Flammeovirgaceae bacterium; assembly: GCA_023251155.1. Classification (GTDB taxonomy): domain Bacteria; phylum Bacteroidota; class Bacteroidia; order Cytophagales; family Cyclobacteriaceae; genus ELB16-189. Next base: position 15,482 of record JAHEZH010000060.1, read on the forward strand.
TGCTGAATATTGGCAATGGATGCATGCTGGCTTCCTAATACCGGAGAGTTGTAATCAATCATCACAGTAACCCGGTAATCATCTAAAGGAAGAGCCGCGATCTCTACATTGCGGGCAGTGTCGCGGTAGAAGATACTGTCCTGCACTTCAAAGAAATCTTTCAAGGCATTCTGTTCTTCCGACTCTGCACTCTTTAATACGTTGACGAATTCAATAGAGCTTCCATCCATGATGGGGCACTCCGGTCCGTCCAGCTGAATCAGTACATTATCAATTTCCAATCCAACCAAAGCAGCAAGCGTATGCTCAATGGTGCTGACACGGGCACCACTCTGCTCAATAGTTGTTCCCCGCGATACATCAACTACCCGGTCGCAGTCTGCGTCAATGATAGGAGAACCCGGAAGGTCAATCCGTTGAAATTTTATCCCGTGATTAGGCTTGGCCGGTAGAAAGGTCATGTTGGTCTGCACGCCAGTGTGCAAACCCACGCCTGACAGGGTTACCGACTTTTTTATGGTCTGCTGCTTATGATTTAGCATGTTTTTTTTAAAGTGGGCGCAAATTTAACGTTCAATTAACCGATAATCAAAAAACCGTGCTATTGAGTGCCCGATAGTTGAAAAAATGATAAAAAAGGCTATTTTGATTAATTAATTTGATGGAGCAGAGGTGCTTTCATTGATTTTCTTCACCTTTTTTTCAAGGTCTCCCAGGCGATCAAGCACATCGGGGAGTTTACGGAATACGGTGTAAGAGCGTAGCCATTTACTTAATTCGAAGGCCGGCGAGCCGAAAAGTTGTTGTCCTTCCACGTTCGCTTTCGAGATGCCAGATTGTGCACCGATGCCGGTACGGTTAGCAATCACCAGATGGCCTGCTATACCTACCTGGCCGCCAATGATACAGCTTTCACCCACTTTTGTGGAACCGGAAACACCACTCTGAGCTGCGATCACGGTGTTTTTGCCAATCTCTACATTATGCGCTATCTGAATCAGGTTATCTAATTTTACTCCTTGCCGGATGATGGTGGAATCACCAAACATGGTGGCACAGTCAATCACCGTGTTGCCACCGATAGCCACGTTATCTTCAATAATCACATTTCCCAATTGCGGGATGGACTTGTAGGAACCGTCTGCCTGAGGGGCAAAGCCAAATCCGTCACTACCGATTACCGTACCGGAATGAATGACGCAGTTCTTTCCGACCTTCGTCCCCGAATAGAGTTTTACTCCCGAGTGAAGGATCGTGTTATCATCGATCGTTACGTTATCTCCAATGAAAACATGCGGATAGATCTTCACGTTGTTTCCAATCTTCGCATTGGCGCCAATGTACGAGAAGGCACCACGGTAAATATTTTCACCTGTTACTGAGGATTCGCCGATGAAGCTGGGTTGCTCAATGCCTGACTTCTGGAAATTGATCATTTTGTGATACTGTTCCAGTAAAGCCGTGAAGCTCAGATACGGATCCTCCACCAGAATAAGGGATGGGGTGATTTCTTTTTTAGGAACGAAGTCCTTTTTCACAATCACCACGCTGGCCTGGGTAGAGTAAATGAACTGCTCGTATTTGGGGTTGGAAAGAAAAGCGATCTGTCCAGGTTTGGCATCCTGTATCTTGGCCAGCATATTAATTTTTGCCGATGGATCGCCTTTAACTTCGCCTCCCAGCATGCCGGCTATTTGCCCAATGGTAAACTCCATGTGTATCTGTTAAGGTTAAATGCTAATGATGCCCCGCTGTTACTGGCTGAGTATTAACGATTAACTGCTCAAAGATACGTTTTTGGGCCAGCATAAATAGTTTTTTTTCACGATTCTGCTGATGGCGGTAATGGTAGGAAGATCGGACACCTGGGCGATGTCTGCCACCTGTCCGTTCTTCATCAGTATGTTGATGGTTTGGCCTTCGCGTATATACGCCTCGTTAGAAACAGTGCCATGGGAGAAGAGGTACGCGCCATCCTTTTGCAGTAAAATGTATTGCTTGCATACGGCCTTCCTTACTTTCTCTACCTGACTTTTGTTGATCAGTTCGGTAGATAAAATAATCTGGAATAAATTTCTTCGTATGAGCATTTCGCACAGTTGGGCCAGTATCGGATCACGATGGGTGCGCCAGATTTTAATGGCACCCCAGATGTCGTTATCATCCAGTTGGCCGAAGATATTGAGCAACGAAGGTTTGGTGTTGAAATCTTCGATCGTATAATTCTGGGTGAGGAATTTTTTCAGTGGATCACTGCCATTCAGTTTTTCACCTGCCTGGGCAAGGTGCTTGGCCCGTTTGATCAGGTTCACAATCATGCGTTCGGCACTTACGGAAGTTTTGTGAAGATACACCTGCCAGTACATGAGCCTTCGTGCGTGAAGAAAATTCTCAATGCTGTAGATTCCTTTTTCTTCTACCACCAGCTGGTCATTGCTCACATTAAGCATGGTGATGATGCGGTCAACACCAATGGTGCCTTCCATTACTCCGCTATAAAATGAATCGCGGTGCAGGTAATCCAGGCGGTCTACATCCAGCTGACTGCTTACCAGTTGATGAAAGAATTTCCGCTTATAGCTGTTTCTGAAAATCGTTATTGCCAGGTCCAGTGCTCCTTTAAATTCGGTGTTCAGATCACGGATAAAGAGATAGGAAATGCTTTCATGCTTCACTCCGGGAAGAAGCGTTTCTTCCAGGGCGTGTGAGAATGGCCCGTGGCCGATGTCATGAAGTAAGATCGCGATCTGTGCTCCCTCGCATTCTTCTTTTGATATCTCAATGCCTTTTGTACGAAGATGCTCCAGTACACGTGTCATCAGGTGCATGGCACCCAGGGCATGCTGAAAGCGGCTATGTGTTGCTCCGGGGTAAACAAACTCCGTAAGGCCTACCTGGCGGATGTGGCGCAGGCGCTGAAAGTAGGGATGCTCAATTAACTTGAAAATAACCTCGCTCGTGATTGTAATAAAGCCATAAAGCGGGTCGTTGATGATTTTTTTTTTTATCACAGGTTCTTTTGCTGAATTGATGTGCTGATCTGAATTTATGCGTTGGATTGCGTAAATTTGGATCTATGCAAAGATATACGATTTTGTGGGCGGATGATGAGATTGATTTGCTCAAGCCTCATATTCTTTTTTTACAACAAAGAGGATACGACATAACACCGGTGAATAACGGAGCCGAAGCAATAGAATTAAGTGAATCGAAACACTTTGATGTTGTCTTTCTGGATGAACACATGCCGGGGATGTCCGGACTGGAAGCACTGAGTCAGATAAAGAATAATAAGCCGAATCTTCCCGTGGTGATGATCACCAAAAATGAGGAGGAGTTGATCATGGAAGAAGCCATTGGTGCCAAGATTGACGACTACCTGATTAAGCCCATCAACCCCAGTCAGATTTTACTTTCCGTAAAGAAAATTCTGGACAACAAACGGCTGGTGCTGGAAAAAACCAATACCAATTACCAGCAGGAGTTTGGTAAGATCAGTATGGCGTTTCAGGATAACATGAACTTTGAGGAGTGGGCGGATATCTATAAGAAACTGGTTTTCTGGGAACTGCAACTGGAGCAAGGCGATAATAAAGACATGGCTGGCATTCTTGAATCGCAAAAGGTAGAAGCCAATCTTAATTTCTGCAAGTACATCAAACGCAACTACGAAAACTGGCTGAATAATCCGAATGTAGAAAAGCCATTGCTCTCCCATCAGATCATGAAGAAGAAAGTGTTTCCGGAAGTAGGAAAAGGAAAGCCGGTCTTCGTGATATTGATTGACAATCTTCGCTTTGATCAATGGAAAACCATTGAACCCATTCTTCACGATTACTTCAATATTGATTCGGAAGAAACGTACTATTCCATATTACCGACCACTACGGCTTACGCACGTAATGCGATCTTCTCGGGTATGCTTCCCAGCGAGATGGCCAAAACAAATCCCGACCTTTGGGTAGGCGAAGATGAAGATGAAGGTAAGAATAATTTTGAAGACGAGTTTCTGAGCAAACAGATTCGCAGAAATAACCTGAACATCAAATCGTCTTACCATAAAATCAAAAAACTGGAAGAAGGAAGAGATCTTGCGGATAGCGTCAATAACCTGTTCAACAATGACCTGAACGTGATCGTGTACAACTTTGTGGATATGCTTTCACACGCACGTACCGATATGGCGATGATTCGCGAGCTGGCACCTGATGAAGCAGCCTATCGTTCCATTACCAAATCCTGGTTTGAGCATTCTCCTCTTTTTGATATTCTGAAGAAAATATCCGAAAAGAAAGCACGGGTGGTCATCACTACTGACCATGGCACTATCCGCGTGAAGCGTCCATTCAAAATAGTGGGTGACAAAACGGTGAATACCAATCTTCGCTACAAGCAGGGAAAGAACCTTGGTTACCAGGGCGACAAAGTGTTTGAGGCATTGAAACCGGAACGCTTTTTCCTTCCGAAACATAATGTATCAACGGCGTACGTGTTTGCCATTGAGGATCAGTTCTTTGCTTACCCGAATAATTATAATTATTACGTCAACTTCTATAATGATACGTTTCAGCATGGAGGGGTTAGTCTGGAGGAAATGATCATTCCTTTAATTTTCTTAAATTCGAAGCATGCCTGAGCTGTGGAAGTCGGTGAACAAGGGTGAGCCGGTGGAGTTGAGCAGGTTGCCGGTAGTAGCGAATGAACTGCTGCAGGCAACCCATAAAAAAGTATGGCGGGTAGATGGTGAGATGGGTGCAGGAAAAACAACATTGATTAAATTGCTTTGCGAAGCGCTGGGCGTACGTGAGATTATGAGCAGCCCTACGTTTTCCATCGTGAACGAATACACCACCGCGAATAGCCAGACGATTTATCATTTTGATTTCTACAGATTGAAAAAGGAAACGGAGGCGATGGACATTGGAGTGGAGGAATACCTGGACTCAGGAAATTATTGTTTCCTGGAGTGGTCCGAAAAAATTTCAAGCTTACTTCCCGAAGTCATTTTTAATGTGAGGATCAGGGAACATACACCTGCAACGCGACTTATCGAATATTCAGATCATGAATGAAAAGAAGAAGACCGGTTTTGAAACCCTGGCAAAGACCGGCATATATACCCAGGAAAAATTAATGCCCGTGAAGAAAGGGAAACATTCTTTTTTCATTGGTCTTCCCAAAGAAATTTCATTGCAGGAAAACCGGATCAGTCTGACTCCTGATGCCGTTGCCTTGCTGGTGAACCATGGTCATGAAGTCTGGATCGAAACCAAAGCTGGTGAAGGTTCCAAGTTCAGCGATAAGAAATACAGCGAGGCAGGTGCGAAGATTGTTTACTCCGCACAGGAAGTGTATAAAGCAGATGTGATTCTGAAAATAGAACCACCTACGCTGGAAGAGATTGAGTTCTTCCGTCCGGGGCAAACATTGATCTCGGCCTTGCAATCAGGACAGATACAACAGGAAAACATCAACGCACTTACACGAAAGAAAATTACAGGCCTGGCGTGGGAATACATTGAAGACAAAGTAGGAGGTATGCCGATCATTCGCGCCATGAGTGAGATTGCCGGTGGAACAATATTGCTGATTGCTGCCGAATACCTGAGCACTACCAAAAAAGGCAAAGGCGTTTTGCTTGGTGGTATTACAGGGGTGCCCTCTTCAAAAGTCGTGATCATTGGTGCGGGTACGGCAGCAGAATATTCCGCACGTGCTGCCCTTGCATTGGGTGCCGAAGTGCAGGTGTTTGACAACCATCTGTATAAACTCAGACGCATCAAACATACACTCGGTCATCAGCTCTATACCTCTACCATTGATACGGTCACTTTAAGTGAAAGCCTGAAGACGGCTGATGTGGTGATCGGAGCGTTGCGTGCTGAGAAGGGAAGGGCACGTCATGTGGTATCTGAAGAGATGGTGATGAACATGCGGCCGGATTCATTGATCATTGATTTAAGTATAGACCAGGGCGGCTGCATTGCCACCTCTGAGATCACCACGTTGGATAAACCTACGTTCCGTAAGCACGATGTGATTCACTACTGTGTACCCAATGTTGCTTCCCGCGTGGCGCACACTGCAACAACAGCGTTGAGTAATATTTTTACTCCTACCATACTGCGTGCTGCCGAAGAGGGAGGAGTGGAGGAGATGATCTTCTCGCACAAATGGTTCATGAAAGGGGTCTACACCTACAAAGGAGGAGTGACCAATGAATCCATGGCGCGTAAGTTTGGCTTGAAGTACAAGAATATCGAGTTATTGTTTGCGGCAAGAGTGTAGTGATTTATTTTACCTGATTTTAATGTGATCCGGGAGCAATATGGTGGGTTGTCGTTATTTCCATCGCGTAGCCATCCAGTTTTTCTGCTGCCCGGGAGTGAGATAGGTCCAGGCTACGATGCGGCTGATTTTATTGCCCTGATGCATGGCGATGGTTCGTACTTCAACGGCTGCTGTATTTTTCAGCGCACTGTAAATGCTTTTGAGATGAGCAGATTTGGCGACCAGCGTGGTAAACCAAAAGCAGGAAGTGGCGTATGGTTTACTTTGGTGAATTAGCTTTTTTACGAACTGTTCCTCCCCACCTTCACACCAGAGCTCGTTGTTTTTTCCACCAAAGTTCAGCGTGGGCCTGGTTACTCGCTTTCTGTTCAGGTTGCTTAGCTTACGCAATGTTCCTGCCTGTGCTTCCTGCAGGGAAGAATGAAACGGAGGGTTGCAAATCGTTAGATCAAAACGATCATCCGAACGAATGATGCCCTGAAAAATATCCCTTGCATTGGGTTGCAGGCGTAGTTCAATGTGTCCTTTCAGCGATGCATTCGATGCAACTATTTTTGCTGCTGATTGAATGGCTCCGGGATCAATATCCGAACCAACAAATGACCATCCGTATTCTGTGTTGCCAATGATGGGATAAATGCAATTGGCGCCAATCCCTACATCAAGGCAGTGAATCGTATTACCTGAGGGAATTTTTCCGTTATCAGCACTTCCCAATAAATCGGCCGCGTAATGAATGTAGTCTGCTCTTCCCGGAATAGGCGGACACAGATAACCGGCAGGAATGCTCCACTGATTGATAGCGTAATCGTGCTTCAGCAACGCTTTGTTCAGCGCCATCACCGCTTCGGCATTGGCAAAGTCAATCGACTCATCGGTGTATTCATTCGGCCGTACAAAAGCCGACAGCCCGGGGAAGTGCGTGATGAGCGCTTTGAAATCATACCGCCCACGATGCTTGTTGCGGGGATGCAGGCCGGGTTTCGCTTTGGGAAGTTCTTTTTTTTGAAGCATGAATGTTAAATTCCGTTGCAGTACCACCTTATTACTTCAAATGACAGCATCGGTACATCCGTACCGTCATTCACATCTCTTTTGGCGGTGAACCGGACCGTCCCTATTTTAGGGAGATGCGACTACTGTTTGAAAAGCAAATCAATAATTAATCCCAGAAAAAAAGCTCCGATGAAGAAAGTCGTTAATCCTATGATATAGGCAGCGAGTGCTTTGAGATAGCTGCTGATTTTCTTTTGATCGAAAAACTGTCCGATAGCCCATGTGGCATAAACGAAGAAAAGTATTCCTGAAAGTTGGGCCAGTTGAATATGAGTGAGCGCCTCAATGATAGCAAAGACTGCCATGACCAGCATCCCTATCCCTATTACAAAGCAGAGGAGGATGACGATCTCAAAAATATTGTAATTGTAGTTTTTGAAGAACAGCTTAAGCCAGAAGGCGATGAACACCCCCATCATGATATTGGCATAGCCATAATGACTTTGAATCCAGCTCATGATCGCAAAGAAGGAGGTTTTCTTGGTTTCTTCGCTGCCGTTAACCGACACGTATTCATGCTCAACATGAAAAAGATGAGTGATGATGGAGTAAATCAGCGAGGTGATGATGATAAAGATAACGGGCTTTACCAGCCGGCTTCTGTTTTCAGCAATAAACGTTTTTACATTGTGTCCTGGCTTGATTAGCAGTTCTTTCACTGTATAGAAAATGCCTTTTTCCAGGTGCAGCACATGCGTGATCTCATGCACAATGTAATGCGAATCAATTCGCTTCAGCCTGACAGGATGGCCACAGTGGGAACAGAAATTTTCAGTTACGGGATGGTTACAGTTTTTGCAGTTGGTCATGGGCTTAGGTTCTTGATCTGTTGGCTTTTATTGGGAAGTGTAATTGAAAATCAAAATTCACCGATCACTCATCCTCATTCACAAATCAAATCGCAGGCACTTGTGAAAGAAAGTGGAGTGTATCCCGAGATTCTTCTTCAGGATACACCGTAGTGATTTCAGGAACGTACCTATCCTAAAGCCTTCAGACTTTCTTCCAGCGAAGCAATCTTTGCTTCCGCATCTGCTTTCTTCTTGCGCTCGATTTCAATCACCTCCGGCTTGGCACCGTTCACAAACTTTTCGTTATCCAGCTTCTTGTTTACTGAAGCAAGGAATCCTTTCTGGTATGTCAGGTCTTTTTGTAGCGCCTCTTTTTCTTTTGCCGCATCTACCTTTCCGCCAAGCGGAATAAAGAACTCCGTCGCTTTAATAACAAAACTTGTAGCACCGGCCAGTTTCTCGTTGATGAAAGCAACCTCACTCAGGTTGGATAGTTTGCGTACAATTGGCCAGAAGGTGCTGATCAGTTTTTGATCTCCTTCCTTTACACTTAATGTCAACGCCTCCTTGGGTGAAATACCTTTAGCATTTCGTCCGTTACGTATCTGTGTGATCAATTCAAAAGCATAGCCTGCTTCGGTCAGGATCTCCGTTGAGTAAGGAGCCGATACCGGCCATGCTGCGACAATGATATTCTCTTTCTCTTGACGTGGGCTTAGTTCACACCACAGCTCTTCGGTAATGAAAGGCATGAATGGATGTAATACTTTCAATACCTTTTCAAAAAGAACAACGGTACTCTTGTACGTCTTCTTGTCAATCGGTTTGCCGAATTCAGGCTTGATCATCTCGAGGTACCATGCACAGAAGTCATCCCACGTCAGTTTGTATACGTTCATGAGCGCATCCGACATACGGAATTTACTGTAATGATCTTCCATCTCCTCCAGCGATTGATTCAGGCGAGATTCAAACCACGCAATCGCGGTCTTGTTTTCTTCCGGTTGTGCAAGGTCTGCCACTTCCCATCCTTTCACCAATCGGAAAGCATTCCATATTTTGTTGGCGAAGTTTCTTCCTTGCTCTACCAGCTTCTCATCATAAGGTAAATCATTACCGGCAGGCGAGCTGAACAACATTCCGGTACGTACCGCATCGGCGCCAAAGTTGGCAATCAGATCCAAAGGATCAGGCGAGTTGCCCAACGACTTCGACATCTTTCTTCCCAGTTTGTCGCGAACAATTCCCGTCAGGTAAACATCACCAAAAGGTTTCTTGTCCATGTATTCATAGCCCGCGATGATCATACGTGCTACCCAGAAGAACAGGATCTCGGGGGCCGTTACCAACACATTGGTAGGGTAGTAGTAAGCCAGTTCTTTGTTCTTCGCTACATCAATTTTGCCGGTTGCTTTATTGAAGTACTGATCATCGAATCCATTGAATACCTGCATCGGCCATAGCCATGAGGATGCCCAGGTATCCAGTACATCTTCATCCTGACGCAGGTCAGCGGCGGTTAATGTTCTGCCGCATTTTTCAGAGCCCAGGGTAATTGCTTCTTCCAGCGTTTCCGCTACAATGAAATCATCTTCACCGGTGCCATAATAGTATGCCGGTATGCGATGTCCCCACCACAACTGTCGTGAGATACACCAGTCGCGTACATTTTCCATCCAGTAGCGATACGTGTTCTTGAACTTTGCGGGATGTAGTTTTACTTCGTCTTCCTCTACGGCCTTGGCAGCGGTAACCGAGATTTCTTTCATTTTGATGAACCACTGCAAAGACAGCTTAGGCTCAATCACGCTATTGGTACGTTCCGATCTTCCGATGCGGGTGATGAATTCTTCTTCCTTCACCAGCTGGCCTGCTTCGCGCAGGTCTTTTACAATTTCCTTGCGCACCCAGAAACGATCTTTGCCATAGAACTTCGGCAGCTCGCTCTTCTCGTTAATCGTACCGTCATCGTTGATGGTGTCGATGACAGGCAATTGGTGGCGCAGACCAATTTCATAGTCATTCACATCGTGCGCGGGAGTTACCTTCAGGCATCCGGTTCCGAACGCTTTATCTACGTAATCATCGGCAATCACCGGTATCTCCCGGTTGATGAAAGGCACCAGTATCTTTTTGCCAATCAGGTTTTGATAACGTTCGTCCGATGGATTAACCGCAATGGCCACATCACCCATAATCGTTTCGGGGCGTTGTGTGGCGATGGTAATCCATTCATCGGCCGTGTCTTTTACTTTATAGCGTACCGAATACAGGATTGATTTTTCTCCTTCTTCTTTATACAATACTTCTTCATTCGATACGGTTGTCTTCGCTTCACAATCCCAGTTGATCATGCGCAGGCCACGGTAGATGTATCCTTTTTTATTGAGGTCCACAAACACCCGGATCACCGCCTTGTAATAATCCGGATCCATGGTGAACGAAGTACGTTCCCAATCACAGGAAGCCCCTAGTTTTTTTAATTGTTCGAGAATGATGCCGCCATATTTTTCTTTCCATTCCCATGCATACGTCATGAACTCGTCACGTGTCAGGTCCGATTTTTTAATGCCTTTCTCACGCAGCATCTGTACTACCTTTGCCTCGGTAGCTATAGAGGCGTGATCAGTGCCTGGTACCCAGCAGGCTTCCTTACCTTCCATCCGTGCCTTGCGGATCAATACATCCTGTATGGTGTTATTGAGCATGTGGCCCATGTGCAATACACCCGTTACGTTAGGCGGAGGTATCACAATGGAAAAGGACTCCCTGGCCGGATTGGGCTCAGAGTGAAAGAAACCATTCTGCATCCAGTAGCGATACCATTTATCTTCTACTTCGGCAGGATTGTACTTGGTGGACAGAGACATAATTTGAGGCTGTAAAAAGAGGACAAAAATAAGGTCAAATGCGCCATCTGCCAACAATTTGAGGTTTCTTTCCTTTTGATGGCCAATGATTTAAAAACTAAATAACCCCTCCAGAAATCTGACTATACGATCACCTTCGTATTTTAGATGTTCTACACGTACCCACATGGAAAAAACAGCATCACTGGAAAATACTCATGCAGAAACCATCCAATGGAAGCAGCTCTGGAGCCTGGCTGCACTCTATTCGTCAATCGTTATCGGGTGGATTGCCTATCATAACTATCAGCCCAAACTGCTGGTCAAATTCAACTTCACTGATTTCACCTTTTTACTTACACTTGTGCAAGGTATCATCCTGGTCATTACTCCGCTGATTGCGGGTAAACTAGGAGATCGCTACCGCTTCCAGCAAGGTCATCGTCTTCCGATTATTTCTACCGGGATCAGCTTCGCGGCGATGATTTTTATGGCAGTGGCGTTCACCCTGCTTGGTAATCCGGGTGAGATTTTCAAATGGATGCTTCCGGTATTAATTGTTTTGTGGCTGGTTGCGATGAGTATCTTCACCAGCCCGGCCTTGTCCACGCTGGAATTATTTACACCGATTGATAAACTGCCCAGTGCGATGGCAATCCTCACTATTGTAGGAAACCTGATTTACGCATTGGAGCCCATTATTGTTGACATCATCGATTATATTGGTGCGCCACTGACGTTCATTGCCGGTGGTACAGTGGTGTTTATATCCGGCTATGCGCTGAAGAAAAATTCCACCGGCCTTTTCAATACAACCTCAGCTGCTCCGAGCGCATCCGTTGTGCTGGATACACAGAAATCAAGTTATGGATTCATCTTTTTCATGGGTATTGCCTTAGGGTTTGCTACCACTATATTATTTGACTTCTTTCCGGAAGTATTGCAAGCCAACCTCAGCACTTACTTTCCGGTAGAAGGAAAATGGATGATTGTGGGTATCCTTTTGATTTCAGCTTTGATATCATGGCCAGCCAGCCAGTTTGTTAATAAATACGGTATGGAAGAAGTTTTCTGGGGAAGCGTAGCATTGATCGGTATCAGCATGAGCGGTGTGATTTTTCTGAGTGATGCCTGGATTGTTCTCATCATGGCGGTACTCTTTGCAATTACTTTTACTACACTATCCGTAAGCTCATTGCCGCTGGCCATCAAAAATGCGAACTACTACGAAAAAGTATTCTGTGTTGGAATCTTCTTCAGCGGAGTTGAATTCCCCGAAAGTATTATTGAAACAATTTTAGCTCATCATTAAGCTATAAAAAGACGTCATTCACATTGATACAAAGAGGCTGTCTCAGCGTTGGAGACAGCCTCTTTGTGTATTTAAACAGCGCAATAATCAAGCGACTAATTCAATTGCTGAATGCAGATAAAACAATGAATTCCTTACGAACTCATTCGTATTCTCCACGAAGAAGGATAAAGATTATTGATTCGGTTACCCAGCAAATTCACCCAGCCGATAGGATAGTTCTGATACGCTACTAACGCAAATCCTCTTTCCCCTTCGGCGAGCATCAGGTTTTCTTTGCGTAAATAAGCCAGCGCCTGTTCCAGTGTCAGGTCGATTACTTTAAAATGGGATCGGTCAAGATGTACGGATAAGGCAAAGGCATGTTCCGGTATCAGCTTTTCATGCTTTACTTCGGCCACCGCTGTTCCTTTACTTACGATATGTAATTGCTGAGAAAGGAATTCAATCTCTTCATAATGCAAAGCGGGCAGCATCAGTATCAGATCGTCCTGTTGCAGGAAACGAAATTGTTTCGATGATTTGACCCAGTGGTCGAGTTGTTCCAGTACTTTCTTTGATGGAGTGTTGAAAACTTTTTTTCCTCTGGCGCGCACCGGTTGCTGCGTATTTTTTTTGCGCATGACGGAAATGAAAAAACCTTCCCCGTTTACGTTGTGTGGATAGAACCGGTAACCAACAGTTCCTTCTTTCCTGATGGTTTCTATTCCCGGAAAGGAAGCCACAGCTAATTCAATAAATTCGACATCGTGGCCGCTGCTCATCCACGCAAGATTGTTCTCATTTTCTTCTTCGCTGAAGGTACATGTACAATAGATAAGAATACCGTTTTCCTTCAGTGCCGGCCACACGTCACTTAGTATTCTTCGCTGGCGCTGGGAGCAGAGAGCTACATTGTCTTCCGACCATTCGTTCATCGCCGCTGCATCTTTTCGAAACAATCCTTCACCCGAACAAGGAGCATCCACCACCATCACATCAAAGAAGCCGCTCAGTTTCTGAAAGTGTTCCGGATCATTATTGGTAACCACTACGTTGGCACTTCCCCACTTCTGAATATTTTCTGACAGGATAGATGCCCGCGAACGAATTACTTCGTTGGAAATCAGTAAAGCGTCTTCGCTGATCAGGTTAAGTAAGTGAGTGGATTTTCCACCAGGAGCCGCACATAAGTCAAGTACACGCAAGGATGCGGTCAGATCAACAGATTGCTTTAATGCCTGCTCCAGAAACATGGAGCTTGCTTCCTGTACATAATAGGCGCCTGCATGAAACACCGGATCGAGGGTAAAGCTGGGTCTTTCTTTCAGGTAGTAACCCGATTCTGTCCAGCTGATCTTTTCGTCAATGGGCAGATTCGTATTTCCTTCCTTTAAAGTATGCATGCGTATGCTGGTAGGCGAAGGAGTCTGGTGTTTCTCCTTAAACACATCAAATTCCTTTCCCAGCCGCTGTTGCATCCGTTTCTCGAATGCGATAGGAAAGGAGTTAGTCATTATGGGCAAGTATCTTTTGCTCTGTAAATTCGACAATCCGGAAAAGTAAATCAACGGTGGCGTCAAATTCTTCCTTGCCAAATTCTTTCCGGTACATATCGGTCAGTTCCTTCATGGCCAGGCGTGCCTGAATGACCAATCTTTTGCCGCGATCGGTAAGTGTGAAAATGATACTGCGCTTATCTTCTTTCGATGATTTTGATTTGATGTAACCTAAACGCACCAGTTCATTGGCTACTTTACTCATGGCCTGCTTTGACACGCGTGCATGACATGCCAGATCATTGTTATTGGTTCCCTGCGGGTGGATGTTCATTAGTACCGGCATGTAGGCCATTTTAAAATCAGCGTAGCCGTGGCCGGATAATTTCCGGGTCGCCCACTCGTCAAACTGGCGTTTCGAAAACGCCAGTGCTTTGCCCCAATTGTGCCTTTTAATGTACTCCGTTTCCTCCAGTTGCTTGTCCAAACTCATTTTTCCATCGATTTCAACGGCTTCAAAATTACTAAAAAATAAATAGTCAACCAAGTTGACATATATAGTCAACCAAGTTTACTTTTGTACTTTTAACATCAGAATGGAAAACAAATCAGATATGGAAAATACTACTCCTCCTAAAAAGAAAAGCCCGGTATTGTTTATCGTTATCGCTGTGGTGGCGGTGGCGGCATTCTTTGGTATCAAGTCATTACTTCACAATATGAAGTGTGAAATTACCGACAATGCACAAATTGAATCCCGCTCTGTACCCGTCATCTCGCGCGTGGCAGGCTATGTCGATTCCATTGGTGTAGATGACTATGGTAAAGTAGGACAGAATGAACTGATCCTTAAAATTGATGATGCCGAATATGCATTGGCCGAAGTTCAGGCGCAGGCCGAACTGCTGAATGCGAAAGCGGATGCCACCAATGCACAGGCCTCGTATAGCAATGCCCTGGCAAATAAAAAGCTGGCTGCTGCCAATGCCGATGTGCAGTTAACCCGTTTGAACAAAGCCAAAGCAGACCTTACCCGGGATGAAGCGTTATTAAAAGAAGGCGCGATTACGCCAAAACAACTGGAAGACAGCCGCTCTACTTATGACGGGGCTAAAAAACAATACACCGCCAACCAGGATCAGATCAACCTGGCATCGACACAGGTGGCAATTGCCCAGGCACAGATTCAGAAAATCAATGCGTTGATTGAAACACGCAAGGCTGCTCTGGATCAGGCTAAATTGAAACTGAGCTATTGTAAAATTGTGGCACCCGTTGCCGGTAAGATAGGCAAACGCTCTATTGAGAAAGGACAGTTTATTCAGGCAGGGGCTCCGTTGTTCTCTATTGTAAACGATGAAGTATTCTGGATTGTGGCCAACTTTAAGGAGACGCAACTGGAGAAAATGAAAGAAGGGCAGGAAGTCAACATCATTCTTGATGGGTACCCTGAACTGGAAATCAAAGGTAAGGTTTCTTCCTTTAGTCAGGCAACAGGTGCAAAGTTCGCTTTGCTTCCTGCAGATAACGCCACAGGTAACTTCGTAAAAGTTACACAGCGCGTTCCGGTAAAAATTGATATCGTTGATGCCGCTAAATACAAAAATGTATTGCGCGCAGGTCTCAGTGCCGAAGTTGAAGTTAATATCAAGTAACCATGGCATTAAAGGGTTTTGCCCGCACCATTATTGTTCTCACCACGATCTCCGCTGCGATCATGGAGCTCATCGACACCTCCATTGTGAATGTGGCACTGGCTCAGATCAGCGGAAACCTGGGAGCAACCATCGAAGATACTTCGTGGGTGATTACGGCTTACGCCATTGCCAACGTGATTATCATTCCGCTTACTGGTTTCTTTGCGCGATTGTTCGGAAGAAAGAACTATTACCTCGCATCGATTATCCTGTTCACCATTGCTT
>JAHEZH010000061.1 GCA_023251155.1 Flammeovirgaceae bacterium
TATCCCGATGAGGAATGGCACGTGATCCGCAAAGCATTAAAGCACTATTGCCGACCCGGCTTATTTGTTGAATCGGTATTCATTCCGCTTAGCGAAAAGAAATATGTGGTGTGGCTTACCATACCGAAAAGTGAAAAACGCCCGCATCGCTTTGTTGTTAAAGAGCAGCCAGCCGAATGCTATATCCGCTTCGAAGACAAAAGCATGAAAGCAAGCGCAGAGATGCAGGAAATCATCCGCAGAGCGAAACAGAAAAAGGACATCCAATTTACCTACGGTGATGAAGAACAAAAACTGATGCACTACCTGGCATCAAACCCCACTATTACTGTTGGTCAGTTCCAGAAACTGGTTCATCTCAATCATTTTAAGGCGTCACGCAAGCTGGTTACGCTGGTCCTGGCTAACGTGCTAAAAATAGCACCTACCGAAAAAGGTGATTTGTATTCAAGGGTTTAGCACTCCCCTCTTCAACTTGTTCATGATTAGATAACAAAAAAGATTAGGCGCTTCATTGCTTTTTTGAAAAGGGTTTTGTTAGCTTTAGTCAATTGATGCGGAGATACGTTTTATACTTGCAAGGTCATTTTTAAAACCATTGTGAGAAACGTGTCTCCGCTATTTTTTTGACTTTACTTTTTACAACTATGGCAAAAAAAGGAACCACTAAAGACAAAAAAGTTTTCATTCTTGACACGTCTGTCATTCTCTTCGAACACAACAGTATGCTCAACTTCGATGAACACGACATCGGCATACCGATCACCGTACTCGAAGAACTGGACAACTTCAAAAAAGGTAACGACACCAAAAACTTTGAAGCTCGTGAATTCATTCGCTTGATCGATAAACTATCGAAAGGACAAATGCTTCACAACTGGAATCCCATCAATGGAAAAGGCAAAGGCAATTTCAAAGTACTGATGGAAACGGCCGGCAAAGGTATTCTGGATGCCAATAAAGTATTTAATGAATACAAAGCCGATCACCGCATTCTTAACTCAGCGCTGCTGCTGGAGAAAGAGGAAAACAGAAAAGTAATTCTTGTCTCGAAAGACATCAATCTCCGTCTGAAAGCAAAAGCATTGGGACTGCAGGCGGAAGATTATACGACAGGAAAAATTCAAAACATCAATTCACTTCATAGTGGCAAAACCATTATCGATGATATCGATCCTGCGGCGATCAATCTCTTGTACGATAAAGGGTATTGTCCACCTTCTGATGTATTAGGTAAAGAAGTACCGATGAAGAATCACTATTACATTTTACGAAGTGGAAAGAAATCGGTGCTTGCATTTTACAATTCAGCCAATGGAATGGTGGAGCAGGTGGAAAAGAAAGTGGCCTATGGAATCAAACCACGCAATGCCGAGCAGGCGTTTGCTATCCATGCTGTATTAAAGCCAGAGATCAAATTGGTATCGATGCAAGGTGTGGCCGGTACCGGTAAAACATTGATTGCCCTTGCTGCGGCGCTGGAGCAAAAGAAAGAATACAAACAGATTTATCTCGCCAGACCCATCGTTCCGCTAAGTAATAAAGACATTGGTTATCTGCCGGGCGACATCAAATCGAAACTGAATCCCTACATGGAACCTCTGTGGGATAATCTCAAGTTCATTCAGAATCAATACAGCGAATCGGACAAAGAGTATTCACGTATTACGGAAATGGTTGCAAATGAAAAGCTCATGATTACACCACTGGCTTACATCAGAGGACGAAGCTTATCAAACATCTGTTTTATTGTGGATGAAGCGCAAAACCTCACTCCGCATGAAGTGAAAACCATCATCACCCGTGCAGGGGAAAATACCAAGATTATTTTCACCGGTGACATCCATCAGATTGATACGCCTTATCTTGATTCGCAAAGTAACGGACTATCCTACCTGATTGACCGGCTAAAAGATCATGAGCTATATGCGCACGTTACGCTGGAGAAAGGGGAGCGTTCAGAGCTGGCCAATCTGGCTAATGAACTGCTCTAAAGATTCAGCAATTGCATTCTTACTTTGAAGTGCAAGTTTTGAATGGATATTAACAAAAATGCACCCTGATTTCAGGATAACGGATCATTAGCAAAGCGACATCGTTTGTTATGCCTTGTAAGTTTTTATCCATATCCTCTTTTATTTCAGAGGAGAATTACTTACCGAAGTATTTCTTAGCTACCCGAAATGAGACTCATTTTATACTGATCGGTCACTTCTTTTACTTTGCCGTATTAATTCAGGTAAACCATCGGGGAAATGTTTCATAAGTTGGCTTTTAAGTACTATTCCGAGAGCAGGAAAATAGCGTTTTTGAGGGAGGAGGGAATTATGCTTGGTGCACGTCAACGTCATGGACACAAAGTGTACTTATACATGCTCAAAGACTTCTTCGTAGAGGTGATTTATGAGAAAGATGACATTGATCTGGAGCCGATAAAGCTCGAAACATTCACCAGCCTGGATAACCTGAATGCTTACCTGGAGAAAGAGTTTAAAACGGCATTTTAATCCACCACGATTCAATAAAAAGAAAAAGAGGCCATAAGCCTCTTTTTCTTTTATACTGAAAGTTGATCCTGATTATTTCTTCAATGCTTTCAACATGGTTTCGCCAATCAAAGCCGGGGAATCCACCACGTGAATACCGCATTCGCTCATGATCTTCATTTTGGCAGCAGCAGTATCATCAGCACCACCAATAATGGCGCCCGCGTGGCCCATTCTTCTTCCCGCAGGTGCGGTCTGGCCAGCAATAAAACCAACCACCGGTTTCTTGTTACCTGTTTCTTTGATCCAGCGCGCAGCTACCGGCTCGTAGTTTCCACCGATCTCACCGATCATTACAATGGCATCTGTTTCCGGATCGTTCATCAGTAATTCAACGGCATCTTTGGTTGGTGTTCCGATAATCGGATCTCCACCAATTCCTATTGCAGTAGATATACCCAGGCCCGCCTTTACAATCTGATCAGCGGCTTCATACGTAAGCGTACCTGATTTAGACACAATACCAATTCTTCCTTTCTTGAAAACGAAGCCAGGCATAATACCCACTTTCGCTTCTCCGGGAGTGATTACTCCAGGACAGTTAGGCCCGATCAGCGTTACGCCCTTTTCTTTGATGTATTGCTTGGCAATCATCATGTCCTTTACAGGAATACCTTCGGTGATTGCGATGACTACTTTTATTCCGGCTTCCGCAGCCTCCATGATGGAGTCAGCAGCAAATGCAGGAGGTACGAAAATGATGGAAACATCGGCACCTGTCTTTTCTACTGCCTCTTTTACCGAGTTAAAAACGGGCTTGCCCAAATGTACCTGTCCCCCTTTCCCGGGGGTAACACCGCCTACTAAATTTGTTCCGTATTCAATCATTTGTCCGGCATGGAACGAACCTTCCGATCCGGTAAATCCCTGAACAATTACGCGGGAGTCTTTATTTACAAGTACACTCATGACTAGAAATTAAATGTTAGGCCACAAAATTAGGATATTAATGATGCTCTCCAAATGAAAATGGGATAGCGATAAAACGAAAAAGGCCCCGAAATCAGGGCCTTTTCTATGATTCTAATGATCTGATCCTACTTGGCTTCTTTCATCTTGTTTCTTAGAAGGAATTCCTCGTACGCCTCTTTGTAAGAGGGAACATCAGGAGCTAATTTGATGGCTTGCTCATAAGCGGTTGTTGCATCAATAAGAAGCTTATTCTCCTCATAAAAGCCAGCTAAAATAAGTTTATTTAATGCCGTTTCGTCTTTTACTTCTATTGAAATTTCCTGAAGCGCTTTTTTAACCTTGGCTTGCTCAGCCGGAGACATTCGTTTGATCAAATGACTAGGATCTTCTGTTTTGCTTTTCTGATTAGCCTTCGTTTTCACATCCACTAATAAAGCTGATTCACCGGCAAATTTAGGGTCATTGAGATCAATCTGAACCGTACCTTCATTTGTATCCTTTACCAATAATTCCTCGTCAAACATATTCTTTATAATAACAACATAAGGGCCTTTTACTTTTGTAACATCCCAATTAATGATAACCAGATTATTGTAAACATTAGCGTACTGATTGTCAGGCATAAACACATTAATGCTTGTAAAGCCACGATGAACCGCTCCCGTTGCACTAAGACGATTTTTTTTCGCATCTGCAGAATTACTGCTTAGAATAAAATCGGTGTATTTCACGAGCACACTCGATCCTGCGCCCATTTTTGCTGCTAAATCCGCTACTTTGTAAGTACCAGCCTGTTTCAATTCCATTGGTTTTCCGCTGGAGTGAACCAGGCCCAAATATGAATTTTCTGTTACTTTTATCTCATCTTCTTTTTTCAGGCTTGCTCCGGTCTTTACTGCTGACCAGGCACTTCCTACTTTTACTTCATTTGCTCCTTTATTAGCTAATACTTTAAATGCATAATCAGGTCCGGTTTGTCCGAAAACCGCGACAGTTGCCATAAAAATGACAACTAAAATCAAAATCCTTCCTTTTTTCATGGTTCTAAAATGGGTGTTTGAAATACTAAATTAGTGAAAATCGTGCCAATTTCGACAATCAGGAGTTTAATACACGTTCTCTCCGTTTGGTAAGCCAGCTTTGGAGCTGCTTTTCGGCAGATTTAAAGATATCATAACCTGGACCCACCAGTGCCGCAGCCGCTAAAGTAATAGTCAGATCTAACTTAAAACTGCAAGCAACAAAAGCATATACCATTAAACCGGATATAAGTAACAACTGTATGATCTGGATTAATACTGAAAAAGCATCAAACCAAATAGGAAGCTTTTCATCGATGATTTTAAACAACGCTACTGTGAAAAAACAAATAACGAAAGCGATCAGGTACTTCTGCCAGTCGGCCAGTTCATTTACATAATCTTCATTTAAAATCATGGCTGCAATATTGGCATGAACCACCACTCCAAACATATCGGGGTTTGCTCTTCCTGCCACTTTCTTATTCAATGGGGTGAAGTATTTATCTTCCCATGTAATGTCGCCAAATCGTGAGCCCAGAAATCCCATGATGATGATGTTGTCTTTAAAAATATCTCCCAGTATTTCTCCTTTCTGTAATTGATCTACATCTACTGCATAAAACATCCCGTTGAAATTAGTGCTCTGCGTATTCTGTCTTTTTAAGTTCTTCAGACGAAGATCTTGGATTTCCACGTTACCTCTATAATTAATCAGTTCTTCCTCATTATTTCTGGCCAGAAACTTTTTGGTCTTCACGGAATCAAAACGCATACACATCTCTACGGCAAATGCATAATGAGTCACTCCTCTTACATTCCATTGAGGTACAAATTTTCTGCAAATCTTTACATCTTCCTGAAAGTTTGCATCCGTGACCAGATTAGCAAACCCGTTCCTTGCATTCTCTCTGAAAATAGGATCTGCATATTCTACCGAATCATAACCATCAACAGCATTCAGGCCAGAAAGAGAATCGGTTTGAAGTAATTTGGAGACCAGCACTACATTACCCGCCTCCTGTATCGCATTCGCTAAAAGTAAGTTTCCCATTTCATCTAACAGCTGCGGGCAATTCACAGTATCTCTTAAGCCCCCTTCACAATTGTAGAAGCCATCTATACCTATTACTTTGGGCTTGTACGAACTGATGATGCGCACCTGTTCTGCTACTTCTCCCCTGGTGAGATTACCAAAATTCACAATAATAATGCGTTGATCAACAAGCGGATCTGGTCTTAAATTAGAAAAGGCGTAATCAGTCAACTCAAAATCTGCCAGTGCCTGAGAAATAGGATCAAAAGCATTAAACAATTTAAAGTCTGTCAACTCTGATACACCCCACATCATGAAAAACACAAACGAGGTAATGACTAGACTCTGAATCCAAAATTTTTTCATAAGGCAAAAAGTGAATTCAGTAAATTTAAAGATTTACGGATGTCCATGAAAGCCAGAGCCAAAACGAGATTGCAGGTTGCCGACTATGTGAAGGGAATACAGAGCGGAAATCGAATTTTGCTGAGCCGCGCCATCACCCTGCTGGAAAGCAGCCTCCCCTCTGACCGAAAACTGGCCGAAAGCATTATTGAAAAAAATCTTCCTCGGACAGGTCAATCCGTACGGGTAGGGATAACCGGCACGCCTGGAGTTGGAAAATCGACTTTCATTGAGGCGCTGGGGAAATACCTTACCTCTCAAAAAAGAAAAGTGGCCGTACTTGCCGTTGACCCAAGTAGTCAGAAAACAAAGGGAAGTATCCTGGGCGATAAGACACGCATGGAAGAACTCTCCAGAGACCCACTGGCTTATGTGCGACCTTCTGCCACCCATAACTCGCTCGGCGGGGTAGCTCATGCCACGCGGGAAACGGTATTACTTTGCGAGGCTGCGGGATATGATGTTATTTTAATTGAAACAGTGGGCGTTGGCCAATCAGAAACAGCCGTGCGTGGTATGACTGATTTTTTTCTTTTACTTATGTTACCCGGCTCTGGCGATGAGCTACAGGGAATCAAGAAAGGAATAATGGAGATGGCGGATGGCATCACCATTACAAAAAGTGATGGTGACAATCTGAAAAGAGCCAAACAAGCACAACTCGACTTTCAACATGCTTTGCATTTGTTTACTGCACCCGAATCGGGTGTTCTTCCTAAAGTAGTTCTCAGCTCCGCCCTGGAAAAAAAAGGAATAAAAGAAACATGGCAATTGATTGAAGACTACAAAACCAAGACCACGCAATCCGGCTTCTTTACACATCAGCGCAATGAACAAAACCTGAACTGGTTTCATGAACAGATTGATGTACTGATAAAGAACAAAATCAGTCAGCAGAAAAAATCGAAAGCCACACTTTCCGGGTTAGAAGAAAAGATCCTTTCCGCCAAACTCTCACCCGGCAAGGCTGCCGCACTGTTATTAAAAACAATGAAACTGACATTCTGATTTCTATTTCTTGGTATCCGTTCATCATTCTTTCTTTTCTTAAAGCCATAAGGACAATGCCTGCAGCCACTCTGGCAACAATACCCACGCCTGAGGTGATACGCTTTCGTGAAAACCATTAATCCGTTTTCGAAATAGTAATCTTCCTCAGGAGTGAGCTGGTTCTTTTCGTTGCTGTTGTTTTTCAATTCCGGTTAACGAAATACAAATCCATTTGGACCTTTACCTACACCAAAGCTGTCTTTTGCTTTTCCATCACTATCGTAACGGTAAACATTGCCATTAATCTGAAATCCGTTTGCATCACCAATGTAGATCATATCCGAATCCGGATCTACATCCATTGAATAGAGATCAATACCGGTGGATACGGCAAAGAAGGCCGATGTGGGGACTGCCGGGCTTTGCGTGCTCACTTTGTATACATTGGTTCCACTAATAAAATAAAGCAGATTTTTCGCTTTGTTTATTGCCAGTTGAGTGGCACCCATACCCAGCTCTAACTTCTTTTCAATTTCATAGGTAGAGATGTTGATTTTATACAGAACCGCATTGTCCGCCTGATAAGCGCCACTGCATATAAGCCAAAGTTTTCCCTCGCTGTCCAAAACAAATTCGTTTGGAGAATCGGAAACAGTAATGGTCTTAATGACCTTGTTTTGAGTGGGGTCGATGACCGACACGGTATTGGTAAAATTGTTCGAAACAAATAATAGGTTATTGGCGGCAATAATGTTCTCCGCTCCACTATCCGTAGTAATTGTTGTCTCTACCGTGTGTGTCGTTAAATTAATAACACTTACTCTTCCGGGATCGCTGAAACTGACCCACTCGGTCAGGTATCCTTTCCCACCAAAAGTAGTGAAGTAACGCGGCAGCTTCAGGTTGGCTAAGGTGTATTCTGAAACGAAAGTGTTAGCGTTGACTACTTCCATCTTATTATCGTTGTTAACAACAATATAAGCCAGATCTCCGTCAACGGCTACGGATTGTACAACATCACCCAGTGCTCTACCATTATTTTTCTGCCCGAATACATCTTGCTTCACTTCACCCGAAGAAGGATTGTAATAACTAACTGATCCATCTGATTTTTTATATGCTCCTTCATTCACCACCCATACTCCAGAGGAGAACTCTCCCTTAGGCTCTTCTTTATCATCACTACAGGACAATAAGAGCAACGAAGAAAACAACAACAGAAAAAAGTAATTCTTTAAACGATTCATGGTTATTAAATTTAAATTTTCACATTAAGGGTTATTAAATAATTGCGGCCGGGCATAGCCATGTTCTCTATATTCTCATAGTAAATGTTCAACAGATTGTTTCCCGACAACCGGACTGATGCCTCGTACGATGACCATACAAATCTTTTACTTATGGAAGCCGACAATAACGCATAGGCTTTCAACGCCTGGTAGTCTTCATTATCAAGAGTAGTGTATCGTTTACCAGTATAATTCAACTGCACGTCACTGCTCCATGATTTTCTCTCATAGCGGATAAAGGTATGCCCCGAATGAACAGGCACATAAGGGAGCTGTTTACCTATGGTCTTTACATCTGAAGCAGTAAGACCTTTTCTATTGATTGAATTGGTCAGTGCATAATTAATTCCTGAGCGAATCTTATAGTTAGTTCTACTCAGCGTATGATTTAGGCCAGCCTCTATGCCATTTGTATTTACCTTACTCAAATTAAAAGGAGACCAGATGGTCGTCGAGTTCGGCAGCCAGACAATCCATTGATCAATCCATGATCGATAATGCGTCAGTTCAACCCTGAATTCATTGTGCTCATTTTTATGAATAAATTCTCCTCCAGCTTCAGCATGATACCCACTCTCTGATTTTAGATCCGGATTACCTCCGGGGTTCCAGTATCGGTCATTGAAGGTGGGGATACGGTATGCTCTGGCAAGCTGTGCCCGTAAGGTGATTTTTGATTTCTTACTATTGAATAGGGTAAATTCACTTCCTAATGAAGGAGCTAGAGGTGCATAGCGATCGGCATAGATCGATTGACGAAGATTAAAGCTGAACAACCACGCCGAACTAACTCGCTGCCGCAAAGAGAGGAATCCATCGTATCGGTCTTCCGTAAGACGACCATCAAAGCCATTGGATTTAATAAAATATTTTGTCCAGTTGGCACCTGTTTTAATATTGGTTTTTGAACCTATCGAAAAATCATATTGGAACAAGGTATTGAGCTGATCTGACCGCGTGGTGGATCTGCGATCATATAATTGATCATTGATGATATACCCCAGCGTAGCAAATAAAAATCCTCTTTTCGTATCTTGCTGATAATTGACAGCCACTCTTGTGTTCCCGTCTTTCAGTACTTCATCCCCATCAGTGCTGGTAACAGTGGGTTGCACTTCGCGAAAATTATAAACGTATTGTCCCTGTACGGAAAGCGTTTTGGATTCAGAAATCTTCCAGTTCATCTGCTGATCAAAACCGTAGTTGGTAACAGCCGCATTAGTCTGCTTCTTTTCAAATCCGATTTTAGGAGAGGTGTACTTAAAGTTATTTTCAAGTGAACGGTAAAAGACTTTGGCTTTATACTCCAATCGTTTTGAGCCAAAGGCAACTTTTATTCCACTAAGCCAATGACCAAAACTTCCTGCTTCCTGTCTTACCTCTATTTTTTTATAGTTACTGAACTGAGGTGAAGCCTGTGAGAGCAATACACTTCCCCCTACGGCATCTGTTCCGTACAAAGCACTACCTGCTCCGTATTGCAAAGAGATATCCTCAAGTAAAAAAGACGGCCATAATGAAAAATCACTCTGCCCTAGTGTAGGAGAGTTAACATTAATACCATTCCACATGACCGCAGTATGTGAAGCCGAAGTACCACGAAATGAAACCGTGGACAGCTGACCATTGCCATAGGTCTTGAAATATAAAGGCGACTCATTAACCAACACCTCAGCGAGTGTTGTTCCTTCATCATGCCTTATCAATTGCGTTTTGCTGCCTGTGGTGTACTTACCTAAAGGCACACCCCAAATTTTTACTTCATTGAAGTAAACAGTGTCCGCCTGCCCCCACAGCAAAGCAGGAACAACCGTCAATAATAACGTTGTTAAAAATCGAAACATGCCTGAATCAAATTAATGGGTTAATTCAATTCAAAGCCTTACAACAAAAAGTGACTAGTAGTATGATAAAATTACCCTGCTACATCATCAGCCTTTCACCCGAAAGCTCTGATCTATTTGGATTGCGTGGCAGGTCTCCTGGCTTTCCACTTTGCTGAAGCCTTCCCATCCGCCAGTTGGCGAACAGTGGCTGAGATATTCAGCAATTCTTTTTGTGGATCACAGTTGCGGGGACAGCTCCGGATTTTATCATGCACCGGTATTCCCTTTTAATTCACTGTTGCTTGTTTTGCAGCAGTGAAACCAACATTCCGGTACAAACTTAATTATTTTTTTAAACTTGCAGCTATGAAACAACTACCCCACCTGCTTATTGTTCTCTTGTTGGTTATCTCCTGCACTTCAAAAAAGGGAGATGCTTCGCAAAAGCAAAACGACATTGTCATTAAATATGCTCAGGGTTTTTCGGTGAAGCAGGAAGGCAACAGCAAGCTGGTTACCATCACGTATCCCTACCAGGGAGCAACTGAGGGCTATACTTATTTATTAGTTCCCAAAGGTGAGCAAGCACCACAACATGAAAGCAAAACACAAGTCATCTCTGTACCTATTGATAACATCGTCTGTACCTCAACCACTCATATCCCATTATTGGACTATCTCGGTGAATCGGACAAGCTTATCGGGTTCCCAACCACTGACTATATCAGTTCAGAGAAAATGCGCAAACGTATTGATGAAGGAAAGATAACGGAATTGGGTATCGATAAGGGAATGAACCTGGAGTTGCTCTTTACATTAAAGCCATCGGTAGTAATGAGCTATACCATGACAAAAGATTTAGGACAATTGAAAAAAATAACAGAATTGGGCATTCCGGTTATCATCAATTCGGAGTACCTGGAAAAACATCCATTAGGACGTGCCGAATGGATTAAATTCATGGCGCTCTTCTTCAACAAAGAAAAACAAGCCGACTCTGTATTCAATGTCATTGAAGAGGAATACCTGAAGACCGAAGCACTCGCTAACCAATCTGCCCATCGCCCTACCGTAATGAGTGGTGTGGTGTATGGAGATGTGTGGTACACCCCAGGTGGACAAAATTATGCAGCTCGCCTTTTGAAAGATGCCGGTAGCGAATACTTGTGGGCCAATGATACTACCACTGGATACCTCGAACTGAGTTTCGAATCGGTATTCAACACTGCCAAGAATGCTGAGGTGTGGGTAGGAGTCGGTTCATTCAAAACACTGGCGGAAATAAAAGCAGCCGATGAACGCTATGCCCAATTCAATTCCTTTATAAAAGGATCGGTATACACCTACAACGCTCGCCTTGGAGCGAAAGGAGGAAGTGAGTTTCTTGAGCTGGGCTATCTTCGCCCTGATTATATTCTAAAAGACTTAGTGAAGATTACTCATCCTGAACTGCTTCCTGAATATCAGCTGTTTTTTCATAAGAAGCTGGAATAAAAAAGGCTTTCTGAAAGTATCTAATCTCGTTCTTCTCATGATCAGCAAACGATCAGCTGATGATAACGTGAAAAAGGTATCGGTGGTTTTTCAAGCCTGAAATAGAGCAGTTCGACTATTCCTAAAAAAGAAAACCCCGCCTCGATTACTCGAAGCAGGGCACATCCTTAGATTAATTTTATTGCGGATAACTACACCTTGATCTCTACATCCACTCCACTTGGAAGCTCCAGTTTCATCAAAGCGTCAACCGTTTTTGCGCTGTTCGAGTAGATATCAACCAGCCGCTTGTAGGTGCAAAGTTGAAACTGCTCACGTGACTTCTTATTCACGTGTGGTGAACGAAGTACGGTGATTTTCTCTTTTTCAGTTGGAAGAGGAATAGGACCGCTTACTATAGCGCCTGTTGCTTTTACTGCTCTTACAATTTTTTCAGAAGACTTATCGACCAGGTTATGATCGTAAGACTTAAGTTTAATTCTGATTTTCTGGTTCATAATCTAAACGTCTTTTAGATATTTATTTGGCAACAGCGCCTTTTACTTCTTCAATTACTTTTTCAGCCAGGTTTCTTGGTACTGGAGCGTAGTGAGCAAACGTCAGGGTAGCAGATGCACGCCCTGAGGTGATTGTACGCAAGTCAGTGATGTAACCGAACAATTCTTTCAATGGAACGTCCGCCTTGATCACCTGAGCGCTATTACGTGAATCCATTCCTTTCATCACACCGCGTCTTCTGTTCAAGTCACCTGTTACCGATCCGGTATACTCGTCTGGAGTTAATACCTCCACACTCATGATCGGCTCCAGTAACTGAGGGTTACACTTACGAGCTGCTTCCTTGAATCCGATACGAGCTGCCAATTCAAATGAAAGGGCATCCGAATCCACATCATGGAATGAACCATGGAACAGACGAACCTTCATGTTGTCGATAGGGTAGCCAGCCAGCGGGCCGTTTACCATCGCTCCGGCAAAACCTTTCTGGATAGCAGGAATGAATTCGCGAGGGATAACACCACCCACAATGTCATTCACAAACTCCAGACCTGGTTTATCTTCAGGGCCAAGTTCAGCACGAGGTCCGATCTCGAATACGATATCGGCAAACTTACCTTTACCACCCGTCTGCTTCTTGTACACTTCTTTGTGCTCAACCGATGAAGTGATGGATTCCTTGTAGGCAACCTGAGGAGCACCCTGGTTAATCTCTACTTTGAATTCACGCTTCAGACGATCGATGATAATTTCAAGGTGAAGCTCACCCATACCACGTAGAATAGTCTGACCTGTTTCAGTGTCGGTATTCACACGAAGAGTAGGATCTTCTTCTACCAGCTTGGCAATGGCCATACCTAATTTATCAGCATCCGCTTGTTTCTTAGGTTCGATGGCATATCCAATTACAGGCTCAGGGAATACCATTGATTCCAGAACTACTTTACGTTTCTCATCGCAAAGGGTGTCACCTGTTTTAATATCCTTGAATCCGACTACCGCACCGATATCACCGGCAGGTAATCTGTCAATTTGATTTTGCTTGTTGGCGTGCATCTGGAATACACGGGAGATACGTTCTTTCTGTTCTGAACGGGTGTTATAAACATAAGAACCCGATTCCAGCACTCCCGAGTAGGCACGGATGAAGCAAAGGCGACCTACGAACGGATCAGTAGCAATCTTGAAGGCAAGAGCAACAAAAGGTTCGTTTTCATCTGGCTTAATGGCCACTTCAGCACCTGTATCAGGGTTGGTACCTATGATGATATCCTTATCAAGAGGTGAAGGAAGTAATTCCATCACATAGTCAAGCATCGTCTGTACACCTTTGTTCTTGAATGAAGAACCACATACCATAGGTACGATCTTCATGTCAATAACGGCGGCACGTAGTGCTTTCAAAATTTCAGCTTCACTGATTGAGCTTGGGTCATTGAAGAATTTCTCCATCAATGTTTCGTCATACTCAGCCACCGCTTCCAGTAATTTTTCACGGTACTCGTTGGCCTCTTCTACCATGTCAGCTGGCACAGGTATAACTTCATAAGTCATTCCTTTGTCGCTTTCATTCCAGATGATACCACGGTTGTTAACCAGATCAACAACACCTTTGAAATTATCTTCGGCACCAATTGGTAACTGAAGAGCTACAGCCGTGCTTCCTAATCTTTCTTTTACCTGCTTACATACGGCAAGGAAGTCAGCTCCGGAACGGTCCATCTTATTAACGAAACCGATACGAGCCACTTTGTAATTGTCAGCAAGGCGCCAGTTTGTTTCCGACTGTGGTTCTACACCATCTACAGCGCTGAACAAAAACACAAGACCATCCAGGATACGCAATGAACGGTTTACCTCTACAGTAAAGTCCACGTGTCCGGGAGTATCGATGATGTTTACGTTATACTTGTTATTTCTGTATTGCCAGAAAACCGTAGTCGCTGCAGAAGTGATCGTGATACCACGCTCCTGCTCCTGCGCCATCCAGTCCATGGTAGCTGCACCTTCGTGCACTTCACCAATTTTGTGGTTTACACCGGCATAATAAAGAATACGCTCAGTTGTCGTAGTCTTACCAGCATCGATGTGTGCCGCAATACCTATATTTCTTGTGTATTTGAGATCCCTTGCCATTATTGCTAAGTCCCGAAATTAAAATCTGAAATGTGAGAAAGCTTTGTTAGCATCTGCCATGCGATGAGTATCATCTTTTTTCTTAATAGCAGCGCCTTCACCTTTAGAAGCAGCCAAAATTTCAGCAGCCAGTTTATCCATCATGGTTTTTTCACCACGTGCACGTGAGTAGTCAATCAGCCATTTGATGCTCAGGTTCACTTTGCGCTCAGGGCGAATTTCAACCGGCACCTGAAATGTAGCTCCACCTACTCGGCGGCTTTTCACCTCTACAGCAGGCATTACATTGTTCATGGCACGTTTCCATACTTCAAGACCAGCCTCTCCGCCTGCCTTCTTTTCTACGATAGCAATGGCATCATAGAAAATATTGTAAGCGGTACTTTTCTTGCCCTGCTCCATCATATAGTTTACAAACTTTGTTACCAAAGTGTCATTAAACTTCGGATCAGGAAGTAGATATCTTTTCTTAGGTTTTGCTTTTCTCATGATATTATAATCTTATCGGATTACTTCTTTTTACCTGCTGGAGCACCTTTACCTGCCGGAGCGGCTGCACCTGGCTTAGGTCTCTTCGCACCGTACTTAGAACGGCTTTGTTTACGACCGCTTACGCCTGATGTATCCAATGCACCACGTACGATGTGGTAACGAACACCCGGAAGATCCTTTACCCTACCACCGCGGATCAATACGATCGAGTGTTCTTGTAAATTGTGTCCTTCACCAGGGATGTATGCATTCACCTCTTTTTTGTTGGTAAGACGCACACGGGCTACCTTACGAAGAGCTGAATTCGGTTTTTTAGGAGTGGTTGTGTACACACGTGTACATACTCCTCTGCGCTGAGGACAAGAATCCAAAGCTGGAGACTTTGATTTGAAGGTCAGTTTTTTTCTGCCCTTTCTTACAAGTTGCTGAATGGTAGGCATTTATATATGCTTTTTTAGCTTTTCGAAAATTTGGACTGCAAAGGTATTTAAATCGGCACAGGATGCAAAACCTTGTTTTAATAAATTTTGTGTTCCCAGCCTCATTATTGCCATTATTTTTATGCTTCACCCATCGTTCCCCCGAAATTCATGGGAAATTTGGGCATTTCATCGGTTCTTTTAATTGCTCCGAAAGACGCCTCGTATTTCTCAATATTGTCTTTCAGCGCGGCCAGAAGCCTTTTTGCATGCTCCGGGGTAATGACAATCCGTGACTTCACCTTCGCCTTGGGTACCCCTGGCATCAGCCGGATAAAATCAATCACAAACTCACTATTCGAATGAGCGATCATCGCCAGATTGGAATAAATTCCTTCTGCGATCTCTTCGGTTAGCTCAATGTTAATCTGGTTTTGAGGAAGCTGCTCTTTCTCGTTTGCCATAGAAAATAATTTGATGATTATACAATTGGAGAATTTGACGGTGGGATCGCACTAAAAAGAAAAATGTGCGAATGAGTCTCATCCGCACATTTTCCAAATTATCTCATCTTCAAATTCGATTAATCCTGAAGCTCTCTGTGTTTTGGTCTTGGAGCAGAAGTAGACTCGACCAGACGATCGTATTCTTCTTCAGATCCAACAATCAAATCACTGAACACACGCTGACCTGTACCTGCAGGGATCAAATGACCTACAATTACGTTTTCCTTCATACCGGCCAGTACATCCGCCTTACCACGGATCGCAGCTTCGCTAAGCACCTTCGTCGTTTCCTGGAACGAAGCAGCAGACAACCAGCTTTCGGTCTTCAAGGACGCCTGAGTGATACCCTGAAGCGTTGGTCTTGATACGGCTGCCAATGCATCACGTACTTCTACCGGCTTCTGATCTTTGCGTTTTAATGCAGAGTTCTCATCGCGCAGCTCACGTGCGGTAATGATCTGACCTGGTTTGAATTTAGAATCTCCTGATTCCAATACTACCTTTTTGTCCAGAATCAAGTCGTTCAATTCACGGAATTCCAGTTTGTCAACGTATTCTCCTTGCAGGAAGCTGGTATCACCAGAATCGATGATTTCTACTTTCTGCATCATCTGGCTTACAATGGCTTCGATGTGCTTATCATTGATCTTTACACCCTGCAGACGATACACTTCCTGAATTTCATTCACCAGGTATTCCTGTACTGCAGTTGGTCCTTTAATCGACAGGATGTCAGAAGGCGTAATGGCTCCGTCTGACAAAGGCTGACCTGCTTTTACAAAGTCATTGTCCTGTACAAGGATGTGCTTAGAAAGAGGCACCAAATAACGTTTTTGAACACCATCACGTGATTCGATGAAAATTTCACGGTTACCACGCTTGATACCACCATACGTTACCACACCATCAATCTCGCTTACTACAGCCGGATTAGAAGGGTTACGAGCTTCAAACAATTCAGTTACACGAGGAAGACCCCCTGTAATATCGCGGGATTTACCCATGGTACGAGGGATCTTAGCCAGTACCTGACCCGCTTTGATTTGTTCACCCGCATCTACTGCCAAGTGAGCTCCCACCGGAATGTTATATCCTTTCGTATCTGTCTTACCTTTTACGATAATAGCAGGGTTCTTTGTTTTATCACGAGTATCGGTGATCACTTTTTCACGGTGACCAGTCTGCTCATCGGATTCTTCTTTATAGGTAATACCTTCAATGATGGCTTCGTACTCAATTTCACCATCGTACTCTGAAAGGATAACCGCGTTGTACGGATCCCAGTTACACAACTGATCACCTTTCTCCACTTTCTGTCCATCCTTCACTGCGATGAATGCTCCGTAAGGAACGTTGTTGGTGATCAGAATTCGCTTCTCTTTGTCGAGAATACGAATCTCACCGGTACGGCCCATTACTACCTTCACCTTATTACCATCCTTATCAGTAGTATCTACTGTACGGATACCTTCAAATTCAATATCCCCGGCGAATTTCGCACTGATGTTTGCTTCTGTTGCAATGTTCGAAGCAGTACCACCCACGTGGAATGTACGAAGTGTCAACTGTGTACCCGGCTCACCAATAGATTGAGCGGCAATAACTCCCACAGCTTCACCTGACTGTACCATCTTACCAGTAGACAAGTTACGTCCGTAGCATTTTGCACAGCCTCCCACTTTCGATTCGCAAGTAAGGAGTGAACGGATCTCCACTTCTTCGATACTTGTTTCTTCGATCTTTTTGGCGATCTCATCCGTAATCTCAGAATTGGCAGGAGTGATTAACTCTTCTGTCAATGGATCATAGATGTCGTGAACGTTCACACGGCCCACAATACGTTCTGACAATGGCTCAACAATATCCTCATTATCCTTCAGTGCCGTTACTTTAAGACCACGAAGTGTTCCGCAATCTTCTTCAGTAATTACCAGGTCATGCGCCACATCCACCAGCCTACGGGTCAAGTAACCCGCATCTGCTGTTTTCAATGCGGTATCGGCAAGACCTTTACGCGCACCGTGTGTAGAGATGAAGTACTCCAATACATCCAGTCCTTCTTTGAAGTTAGACAGGATCGGGTTCTCGATGATGGAACCTACTGAACCGGCAAGGTTCTTCTGAGGTTTCGCCATCAGACCACGCATACCACCCAACTGGCGGATCTGCTCTCTCGAACCACGCGCACCGGAGTGCATCATCATGTAGATCGAGTTGAAGCCTTGCTGATCTTCTTCCAACTGCTTCATCAGCGTGTTGGTCAATAAGGTGTTGGTACGAGTCCAGATATCGATCACCTGATTGTAGCGTTCGTTATCTGTGATCAGACCCATCATGTAGTTATTCCAAACTGCATCTACTTCTGATTGAGCACCGTTTACCAGTTTCTCTTTCTCCGCAGGCACCTTCACATCACCAAGTCCCATAGACAACCCACCTTTGTAGGCCATCTGGAACCCAATTTCTTTAATATCATCAAGGAATTTCGCTGTCTTCGCCAAGCCTGCCGCTTTGAATACATCAGAGATAATGGTCTGAAGTTTCTTTTTAGTCAACAGTTCATCTACGAACCCAACTTCTTCCGGCACTACTTCATTAAAGATCACACGACCGGCTACTGTTTCAATCAGTTGTCTCGAAATCAGGCCCGTCTTTTTATCTTTTGCATTCACCTTCACTTTAATGATGGCATGCTTCGACAGTTTGCCTTCATTATATGCAATGATGACTTCTTCTGCCGAGTAATAGGTTTTGCCTTCGCCTTTTTGTCCTTTTCTTCCTTTGGTGAGGTAATACAATCCCAACACCATGTCCTGAGAAGGTACAGTGATCGGAGCACCATTGGCAGGGTTAAGGATGTTGTGTGCAGACAACATCAATACCGAAGCTTCCAAAACAGCTTCCTGACCAAGAGGCACGTGAACGGCCATCTGGTCACCGTCAAAGTCAGCGTTAAATGCAGTACACACCAGCGGGTGCAACTGAATTGCTTTTCCTTCAATCAGCTTAGGCTGGAAAGCCTGGATACCCAGTCGGTGAAGAGTTGGAGCACGGTTCAAAAGAACAGGGTGTCCTTTCAATACGTTTTCCAAAATATCCCAAACCACCGGATCCTTACGGTCAACAATTTTCTTTGCTGACTTCACTGTCTTTACAATACCTCTTTCGATCAGCTTGCGGATAATGAATGGCTTGAATAGCTCGGCAGCCATATCCTTAGGAAGACCGCACTCATGCAGTTTCAATTCAGGACCCACCACAATTACTGAACGACCGGAGTAGTCAACACGCTTACCCAGCAAGTTCTGACGGAAACGTCCTTGCTTACCTTTCAGCATGTCACTCAATGACTTCAATGCACGGTTACCATCTGAACGAACGGCATTCACTTTACGTGAGTTGTCGAACAAGGAGTCTACCGCTTCCTGAAGCATACGCTTCTCGTTACGAAGAATTACTTCAGGAGCTTTAATATCAATCAATCTCTTCAGACGGTTGTTACGGATAATCACACGTCTGTAAAGATCATTCAAATCGGAAGTTGCAAAACGGCCACCGTCCAAAGGAACCAGCGGACGCAATTCAGGAGGAATAACCGGAACCATCTTGATGGTCATCCATTCAGGACGATTCTCAACACGGGTATTTGCATCGCGGAAAGCTTCTACCACCTTCAAACGCTTCAGGGCTTCTGCCTTACGTTGTTGGGAAGTATCTGTAGCAGCTTGGTGGCGAAGTTCATAGGAAAGTTCGTCCAGCTTCAGGCGAGACAATAACATTTCCAATGCATCCGCGCCCATTCTGGCAATAAACTTCTTAGGATCATTGTCATCCAGCAATTGATTTTCACGTGGTAGCTTGTCCACGATATCCAGGTATTCTTCTTCAGTAAGGAAGTCAAGACGGTTCACCCCATCTTCTTCTTTAATACCTGCTTGTATGACTACGTATCGCTCGTAGTAAATGATCTGGTCCAGTTTCTTGGTAGGAAGACCCAACAGGTATCCGATCTTGTTTGGCAAAGAACGGAAATACCAGATGTGTGCTACCGGAGTCACCAATTCGATGTGCCCCATGCGCTCACGTCTTACCTTTTTCTCTGTTACCTCAACACCGCAGCGATCGCAGATGATGCCTTTGTAACGGATACGCTTGTATTTTCCGCAATGACATTCCCAGTCTTTAACAGGACCGAAAATACGCTCACAGAACAAACCGCCCATTTCAGGCTTGTAGGTTCTGTAGTTGATCGTTTCCGGCTGTGTTACTTCACCGTGTGAACTTTCCAGAATTGATTCTGGTGAAGCCAAACTGATGGTGATCTTTGAGAAGTCGCTATTGATCTTTTTATTTTTTCTGAAAGACATAGTTGATCGTTTTCAGTTTACAAATTCTATTATAAGTCCATAGTATGAAACCGTTAGTCTTTAGTATTCATCTACTAAAGACCAACGGTCATTTACTATTAATCCATTGTGATCTCCAGTGCCAAGCCTCTGAGTTCATGTACCAATACATTGAACGACTCAGGGATATTTGGCTTCCTCATGGCTTCGCCTTTCACGATGGATTCGTATGCTTTCGCACGACCAATCACATCATCCGACTTAATCGTAAGGATTTCCTGAAGAATATTAGCCGCACCGAATGCTTCCAGTGCCCACACTTCCATTTCTCCAAAACGCTGACCACCAAATTGTGCTTTACCACCAAGAGGTTGTTGCGTAATGAGTGAATATGGCCCGATAGAACGTGCGTGCATCTTATCATCAACAAGGTGACCCAGTTTCAGCATGTAAGCCATACCTACGGTTACCGGCTGATCGAATTTCTCTCCGGTCAAACCATCGTACAGGTACGTGCGTCCGTATTCGGCCAGGCCTGCCTCTTTCAATTCTGCAGATACTTCTTCCAAAGTAGCTCCATCGAAAATCGGAGTAGCATATCTTCTGCCCAGTTTCTTACCCGCCCATGCCAACACGGTCTCGTAGATCTGGCCCAGGTTCATACGTGATGGTACACCCAGCGGGTTCAGACAGATATCCACAGGAGTTCCATCTTCGAGGAATGGCATATCTTCTTCACGGACAATACGTGCCACAACACCCTTGTTTCCGTGACGACCCGCCATCTTATCACCCACTTTCAATTTACGCTTCTTCGCCACGTAAACTTTAGCCAGTTGCACAATACCTGCCGGTAATTCATCTCCCACTTCCAGAGTGAAACGCTCACGCTTGAATTCACCAGCGATTACGTTGCGTTTGTTCAGGTAATTTCTTACCAACTCGGCTACCAACTCATTGGAGTGATCATCGGTAGTCCAGTTTTCAAGGCTGATGTCAGCAATCAGGTTCACTTCTTCAGGAACATTGTAATTGCTTTCATCGCGATAGATATTCTTGTCAGGGAACAGATTGCTCTCGATCACCTTCGAAGAGAATTTCACGCCTTTGCTCACCAGTTCATCACCGAACTTGTGCTTCACGCCCTGGCTGGTTTTGCCCGTAAGCAACGAAGTCAGTTTCTTGATCATCTCGTTGCGCAGCTCGGA
Organism: Flammeovirgaceae bacterium; assembly: GCA_023251155.1. GTDB lineage: Bacteria > Bacteroidota > Bacteroidia > Cytophagales > Cyclobacteriaceae > ELB16-189. The sequence continues at coordinate 21,123 of JAHEZH010000061.1, forward strand.
TAAATCTTTGCTGTAGCGATTCTTCAATGCGTCCAGTTCTTTCTTCGACTTGCTGCGTAAGTCTTTGTCACGCTTAGGTCTTGAGAAGAGTTTGGTTTCAATGACTACCCCTTTCAATGATGGAGGCGCCTTCATTGAAGCATCTTTCACATCTCCGGCTTTATCACCAAAGATGGCTCTCAATAATTTTTCTTCCGGTGTAGGATCTGTTTCTCCTTTAGGAGTGATCTTACCTATCAGAATATCTCCTTCTTTTACTTCAGCTCCAATGCGGATGATACCATTCTCATCGAGATGTTTCACCGCTTCTTCGCTTACGTTAGGAATTTCAGAAGTCAGTTCTTCTTCACCTCGTTTGGTATCCCGAACTTCAAGTTCAAACTCTTCTACGTGGATGGAAGTGTAGATGTCTTCACGAACAACGCGTTCAGAAATTACAATCGCATCTTCGAAGTTATATCCCTGCCAAGGCATGTAGGCTACAAGAAGGTTTCTTCCCAGTGCCAACTCACCATTTGCGGTAGCATAACCCTGAACCAGCGGCTGACCTTTCACTACCTTCTCACCCTTCTTCACCAGAGGAGTCAGGTTGATACAGGTATCCTGGTTCGTTCTTCTGAACTTGATCAGGCTATAGGTTTTGTACTCATCGTCAAAACGCACCAGTTGCTGCTCTTCCGAAACATCGTATTTCACGGTGATCTTTTTCGCATCAACAAAATCAACAGTACCTGATGCTTCGGCAAGAATCAATGTTCTTGAGTCGATCGCAATTCTTCCTTCCAGACCAGTTCCTACGATTGGAGCTTCCGGTCTTAAAAGCGGTACTGCCTGGCGTTGCATGTTAGAACCCATCAATGCACGGTTGGCATCATCATGCTCCAGGAACGGAATCATGGATGCAGCAATCGACACGATCTGGTTGGGAGCCACGTCCATGTACTTGATGTCTTTCGGCTCAACTACAGGGAAGTCACCTTCAAAACGGGCCTTCACTTTTTCACTTTCCATTTCACCACCTGGCTTCAGGCGTACGTTAGCCTGGGCGATGTTGAATGTATCTTCTTCTTCCGCTGTCAGGAAGATGATTTCTTTACCTTTTACTTTTCCGTTTTCCACTTTACGATAAGGCGTCTCAATGAAGCCCATCTTGTTCACCTTGGCGTGAACACAAAGCGAAGAGATCAAACCAATGTTTGGACCTTCCGGAGTTTCAATCGTACACAGACGACCATAGTGTGTGTAGTGAACGTCACGAACCTCGAAACCGGCACGTTCACGTGAAAGACCTCCCGGGCCAAGGGCAGACATCCTACGCTTGTGCGTGATCTCTGCCAATGGGTTAGTCTGATCCATGAATTGTGAAAGCTGATTCGTACCGAAGAACGAATTGATTACCGAAGACAACGTACGCGCGTTGATCAGATCAACCGGCTTGAAGTCTTCATTATCGCGAACGTTCATTCTTTCTTTGATGGTTCTTGCCATACGTGCAAGACCAACACCAAACTGAGAATACAACTGTTCCCCTACTGTTCTTACCCGTCTGTTGCTCAAGTGATCGATATCATCGACAACCGCCTTAGAGTTGATCAGACCGATGAGGTATTTCACGATCAGGATAATGTCCTGAGTAGTCAATACACGTTGATCATAGCCTAGATCAAGACCTAATTTCTTGTTGATACGGTAACGGCCTACTTCACCCAGGTCATAACGTTTCTCACTGAAGAACAAGCTTTGAATAATATCACGCGCTGTTTGTTCATCAGGAGCTTCCGTGTTACGAAGCTGACGATAGATGGTTTCTACCGCTTCTTTTTCTGAGTTCGAGTTATCTTTAGCAAGTGTGTTGAAGATGATCTGGTAGTCAGCCACGTTCACATCTTCTCTATGAAGAATGATGGACTTGGCACCTGATTCCACAATCACATCCACATCCTCTGCTTCGATGACGTGATCGCGCTCTAACAATACTTCGTTACGGTCGATCGATACAACTTCACCGGTATCTTCATCCACGAAGTCTTCTGTCCAGGTTTTCAACACCCGGGCAGCCAGCCTGCGACCCACTGTTTTCTTGAGCGTATTCTTGTTGGCTTCAATTTCTTCAGACAAGCCGAAGAGATCAAGAATATCCTTATCTGATCCATAACCGATTGCGCGAAGCAATGTAGTTACAGGGAATTTCTTTTTACGGTCGATGTACGCATACATTACGGCATTCACATCGGTAGCAAATTCAATCCATGATCCTTTGAAAGGAATGATACGGGCTGAATAAAGCTTGGTTCCATTGGTGTGCTTGCTCATGGCGAAGAACACCCCTGGAGAACGGTGCAGCTGAGATACGATAACGCGCTCAGCACCATTAATGGTAAACGATCCTTTCTCGGTCATGTAAGGAATGTTACCGAGGAACACTTCCTGTTCAATGGTTTCGAAATCTTCGTTATCCTCATCATTACAGGTGAGGCGAAGTTTCGCTTTCAATGGAACTGAAAAAGTTAATCCACGATCAATACACTCATCTACGTTGTACTTAGGAGGATCGATAGTATAATCTACAAATTCAAGCACGAAATTTTCGCGCGAATCAGAAATAGGGAAATTCTCTGCAAACACTTTGAAGAGACCTTCATTCTGACGCTTTTCTGCAGGTGTTTCAATCTGCAAAAAGTCTTTAAAGGATTGAAGCTGAACATCGAGAAAGTCCGGGTATTCCAGCACTTTATCGATTTTTGAAAACTCAATCCGTCCGTTACTGTTCTTCTTTGCCAAGGTACTTTAGGTTTAAATTCTGTGACTATAAACCATTCAATTTGATAGGTGATGCTTATCAGTATAAAATAGGGAAAGACCCCATGCCCTAATTAGGAGATGGGGTCTGAATTCCGGTCAGACGGCACCTTCGTCTTCAAGAGAAGAATTACTTCAACTCTACTTCGGCACCAGCCTCAACAAGTTGCTTCTTCAAGCTTTCTGCTTCGTCTTTTGGTAAACCTTCTTTGATTGTTTTAGGAGCTCCGTCAACTACATCTTTCGCTTCTTTCAAGCCAAGACCAGTCAATTCTTTCACCAATTTAACGATCTGAAGTTTGTTTGCACCAGCAGCTTTCAATACCACATCGAAGTTAGTTTTTTCTGCTGCAGCAGCGCCACCAGCAGCACCACCCGCTGCAGGACCTGCTACAACAGCAGCAGCTGCAGGCTCAATGCCGTGTGTTTCTTTCAGGTAAGAAGCTAATTCGTTTACTTCTTTTACAGTAAGTTCTACCAGTTGATCGCCAAGTGATTTGATGTCTGCCATGATTGTAAATGTTTAAAATTTTCTGTTGTTCTTTTAATTATTGTTTTCTGTCTTCCAGAGCTTTTACCAGGCCTGCTACTGTATTCTTGCCGCTTAACAGGGCAGACAATACATTCTTCGCAGGAGATTGAAGCAATGAAACAACTTCGCCAATGAGTTCATTTTTGCTCTTGAGCTCAGTAAGCGTTTTGAGGTTTTCCTCTCCGATAAACAGAGCGGATTCGATGGAAGCACCTTTGAATGCGGGCTTTCCTTCTAATTTAGCGCGGTACTCATTGATGACTTTCGCAGGGGCATTACCTACTTCTTTCGAAAAGATAACTCCTGAAAAACCATGTAGTACCTTAAACAGATCTTCGTAATTACCTTCTTGCTTTTCAAGCGCCTTGCGGATCAATGTGTTTTTGTAAACACCATATTCCACTCCGGCTTTGAAACAGATCTTGCGGAAAGCATTGATTTGCTCTACGGTAAGACCCGAAGCATCGGTAATATAGAAGTGAGCGTTCTGAGAAAACTTCTCAGACAACTTCTCAATTATTTCTCCTTTTTCTTCGCGGGTCATTGTTTTAAAAATTACTGCCCAATGGAACTCTTATCGATATGAATGCCAGGACTCATAGTAGACGAAAGCGTAACACTTTGTATATATGTTCCTTTAGCCGAAGCCGGCTTCAGTTTTGCCACCATGTTGATAAGTTCAGTCGCATTGTCTTTGATCTTGTCTGCGCTGAAGGAAGCCTTACCTACGCTGGCGTGGATAATTCCTTGTTTGTCGATTTTGAAGTCTACCTTACCTGCTTTTACTTCTTTCACAGCTTTACCCACTTCAAGGGTAACGGTACCTGACTTCGGGTTAGGCATCAATCCACGTGGACCAAGTACCTTACCTAATTTACCTACTTTGGCCATAACGGTTGGCGTACAGATGATCACATCGATGTCTGTCCAGCCACCTTCAATCTTCGTGATATAATCATCCAGGCCTACGTGCTCAGCACCGGCGTCTTTTGCTTCCTGAACTTTATCAGGAGTACAAAGCACCAATGTGCGCACTACCTTACCCAAACCATGAGGAAGTGCCACAACACCTCTCACCATCTGGTCAGATTTTTTTGGATCAACACCCAAACGGATGTCTACATCTACGGAAGGATCGAACTTGGTGAAAGTAAGTTCTTTCAAAAGCTTGGTCGCATCATCCATCGAATATTCTTTCTCCGGAGAGTACTTTGCTAAAACTGCTTTTCTATTTTTTGATATACGTGCCATGTCTTTTTAGTTAATTGTTAGTTGTTAATCGTCAATAGTTCAAAATGATTTGGGAAGCCTCAGTTTTTGCTATTCACTTTTAACTTTTAACTAAGTTGATTTAGTTATCCCAGGGAGCGGCTCCGCTAACGGTAACACCCATACTGCGTGCAGTACCAGCAACCATTCTCATAGCAGATTCTACTTTGAAAGCGTTGAGGTCAGGCATCTTCAGCTCAGCAATTTTCTTGATCTGATCCCAGGAAATTGAACCTACTTTAGCGCGGTTCGGCTCCTTGGATCCTTTCTGGATTTTAATTGCTTCCATAATCAACACCGCTGCAGGAGGAGTTTTAATAACGAAGTCAAAAGACTTATCATTATAAATGCTGATCAGCACAGGCAATACCTGTCCTGGTTTATCCTGCGTTCTCGCATTGAACTGCTTGCAGAAGTCCATGATGTTCAAACCTTTTGAACCCAGTGCCGGACCAATTGGAGGTGCTGGATTGGCAGCGCCACCTTTTACCTGCAATTTCAAATAACCGATAATTACTTTTGCCATATTCGCTTTGATTCTACTATTCTACTTTTTCTACCTGCATGTAACTTAATTCCACGGGGGTGTTACGTCCGAAGATTTTTACCGTCACATTTAATTTCTTCTTGTCTTCAAAAATCTCTTCTACAGTACCGGTGAATCCGCTGAACGGTCCATCCATTACCTTTACGCCTTCCCCTTTAATGAACGGCTTTTCGAGTTTCTCTTCAAACTGATCGATTTCGTCTACATTACCCAGAATACGGTTTACTTCAGACTGGCGAAGTGAAACCGGCTCTTTGGAAGAAGCGGTCGATCCATTATTACCCAGGAAACCGATCACACCGGGAATATTATTCACTGCGTGATATGCCTCTCCGTTGCTAAGGTCTGCGGACACCAAAACATATCCGGGAAAGAAATTTCTTTCTCTGACACGTTTTTTGCCATTTCTCATTTCATATACCTTCTCTGAAGGGATAAGAACCTGAGGAATAAAATCCGTCAGTTTAGCTCTTCCAATTTCAGTTTCCAGGTAAGATTTGATCTTCTTTTCCTGGCCGCTAATCACGCGAAGAACATACCATTTTAATTCACCCATGGCTTTCGCGTTATTAAAATTCTCTATAAAACCAGTCGAGCGCACTTTGGAAACCAAAATCGATCAGACCGATAATGACTGCAAAAATGAAAGATGCTACTAATACAAGGATGGCGCTTCCCTGAAGTTCTGAAAACTTGGGCCAGGTCACCTTGCTTCGGATCTCTTCAATCGACTCCAGAATATAGTTCTTTACTTTTTCCATCGATTCTTCTTTTTGCACGGGTGGAGAGATTCGAACTCCCATCAACGGTTTTGGAGACCGGTATGCTACCATTGCACCACACCCGTTTGTTTAAAATTTCTAGTTCTGGGTTTTTCCCTTTTCAGATCCCACCCGTTACCGTTATCTAAAAAGGACTGCAAATGTATGACATAGTGCCATAAAACAAAAGCGTTTCCAAGAAAAATCTTAGAAACGCTTTATTTTGATTATCAACGATTTGCCTCTTCCCTTCTATGCCAAAGCTTCGGAGGGCAAGGCAAATGATGTTTTAGTCAAGAATTTCAGTTACCTGACCAGATCCTACGGTACGGCCACCTTCGCGGATAGCGAAACGAAGACCTTTTTCCATAGCGATTTTGTTGATCAAAGTCACTTCGATCGAAATGTTATCGCCAGGCATGATCATTTCAACACCTGCAGGCAACATTACTTCGCCAGTAACATCCGTAGTACGGAAGTAGAACTGAGGACGGTATTTGTTGAAGAATGGAGTGTGACGACCACCTTCTTCTTTAGAAAGTACGTACACTTCCGCCTTGAACTTAGCGTGAGGAGTTACTGAGTTTGGCTTACAGATAACCATACCACGGCAGATCTGCTCTTTTTCAATACCTCTCAAAAGCAAACCAACGTTATCGCCAGCTTCACCTCTGTCAAGGATTTTACGGAACATTTCAACACCTGTGATGGTAGAAGTAAGGTCTTCAGCGCCCATACCCAGAATTTGAACCGGATCACCGGTTTTGATCACACCACGCTCGATACGGCCTGTAGCCACAGTACCACGACCAGTGATAGAGAACACATCTTCTACTGGCATCAAGAAATCCTTGTCCACCAGACGAGTAGGGATTGGAATGAAGTTATCCACTGCATCCATCAATTCTTCGATTTTAGCAACCCATTGTGGTTCGCCATTCAATCCACCCAAAGCAGATCCACGGATAACAGGCATTGTATCGCCAGGGAAGCTATATGCAGACATCAATTCACGCACTTCCATTTCAACAAGGTCCAACAATTCAGCATCGTCAACCAAGTCTACTTTGTTCATGAATACCACCAATGCAGGTACACCTACCTGACGAGCCAAAAGAATGTGCTCGCGTGTTTGAGGCATAGGACCGTCAGTAGCAGCCACCACAAGGATAGCACCGTCCATCTGAGCAGCACCTGTAACCATGTTTTTCACATAGTCAGCGTGACCTGGACAGTCAACGTGAGCATAGTGACGGTTAGCAGTAGCGTATTCAACGTGTGAAGTGTTGATTGTGATACCACGTTCTTTTTCTTCAGGAGCGTTGTCGATTGAAGAGAAGTCGCGGATTGCAGCAAGTCCTTTTTTAGCAAGAACCTGAGTGATTGCAGCTGTAAGCGTGGTTTTACCGTGGTCAACGTGACCAATAGTACCGATGTTTACGTGCGGTTTGGAGCGGTCAAATGTTTCTTTTGCCATATTTGAAAATCCCTTGTTAAAGTTTAAAGTGTATAGTTTTATTAAATTGTTTCTCTAATCTAAACTCTTCTCTTGCGAGAAGAACTACACCCCAAACATATTAAGCCTGTCGAATAAGGGTTATTCGCTGCCACGTGGCAAGTATGAATAGCTGTTACGTTTCGATGTTTGCTAGGCATCCGCAAGCAGGGTATTCTTTCAATATTAGCAGTGCCGGGCTTCTCCCTGCACGTATGCTGCTCATGTACTTAAAAACATGAAGCTCTGTAGAGCTGTTGAAGAGAATTGAACTCTCGACCTCTTCCTTACCAAGGAAGTGCTCTACCCCTGAGCTACAACAGCAGTAAATTCAAAAATTTTAAATTCCGAATTTAAAATTCCGTTGAGCGGGAGACGAGGCTCGAACTCGCGACCTATAGCTTGGAAGGCTATCGCTCTACCAACTGAGCTACTCCCGCATGACCATTCAAAATTCGGAATCACCAATTTTGAATAGGGTGGTGGGGAGAATAGGATTCGAACCTATGAAGACATAAGTCAACAGATTTACAGTCTGTCCTCGTTAGCCACTTGAGTATCTCCCCAACTATTAATTATTTCCAAGAACGCCTTTCTACTAAAGACTTTACCGCTATTCTTTAGGGATTAGCTAAAAAATAGGAGTGCAAAAATAATGGCTTTTTCTATTTCCGCAAGATGCAATGCGGATTTAAAGGGGATTTTATGATCGGATTACATAATAATAATCTCCCCGAGCGTCTCTTTCCCGAATTCTTTTTGAAAAACCTCGAGAATTTGGGCTTTATGGATGTTCAAATCGTGTTTCATGGTGGGAGAATCCAATTCCACAAACAGCACTTTATTTCTGAGAAAAACTTTTTTTGTGCGCCTGGCCACGGGTTTGCCTACCAGCCGCTCCCAGGAAGTGACCAGGTTGGCCTCGTCAAACTTGTTTTTGATCTGGTAGGATTTGAGTAATTCCTGGATGGCATTACCGATATGCTGCGTTTCTGTCTTCTTTGCCATTGCCTGCGATTTTATTAGTTATCCCTTAACGCTTACCTCAGACCGTACAAAAGAAATACCCCTGAAGAACAGGGCTCGCCAGAAAGACCTGAAGCGAAAGCACTTCTCACCGGTCAGCCGATCCATGTCGCTTCCTTATTTATAGCAGTAGGGAAAATCATATCTCAAATTTAGTAAACATAAAACAAACTGTTACCGCCAGCCAAATGGGGTCTGGAATTCACCAGAAACCGGATTCCGGTCAGGAGAAGTCCAAATTACGGGTTGCCCGTGGCCGGGTTCCACAATTCTGCTTATGTATCATTTGACGCTCTTGATAACCAGCACCCTATTATATAGTGTGGGTTTTTGCTACTATAAAACTCAATAAGCTCTTCCATCGGAAAATCACCTTCGTCAGGCTGATGTGTCCGTATAAAATTTTCCAGCTCTTCTTTGTTAAAAGCTGGGCTAGTCAACTCTTCACAGTCCGTGTCAGCCAAAAGAGAATTCAAAATTGCTTTATAATCGCCGGTCTTTGTCATGAGTATCTCACTTCAGCTAACGCTTCCTGCGACATGCCATTGCTTTTACGTAGTGATGCTAAATGCGAATCTGTCTTCATTTTTCCGCTTACGAAATAGTGCAACATGCTCAAATTATCATTGTCAACTACGCGGGAAAGCTTGTAAGTTGGGCATATGGGATTTGGCTCTTGCCAAAGCTTTTGTGTCGCGCGGTGGGTTTGTACGGCTATGGCAGGTGCCCCCATGCGTGGGCAGAACTGTAGCCGATGTGGCCCGATGTGGCGATTGAGCGAGCTGCGTTTTACCGGTAAGATATGAGTTTTTTTCGTGACGAAAATGTTCCGTTGGACACCGGCCAGCAATGATCGCTTAGCGTGTGTTGCCACTCCGTTGCCTTGAGTTTAAGTCTCGATTGACAGACTTAACTATCAATGTGTTTTCGAGATTTGGATTTAATAAAGTAGTTGGTGATTAGAAACCAGGTGCTTCCGCCAATTACAAGAAGTAATGGTAGTAGACCCAACTCGCCTTCCACTGTCACCATAAATATGATTAAAATAATTCCAAGAGTGGTGATGATAGCGGAGATCATTTTGTTCATCTCCAATGTTTTGCTGATTTCTGTTTTCATATCGTGTATTTTTCAGTTACTAATTTCTACTTTTTAAAAGTACTTTGAAATACAAAGTTATCAAAAATTAATCACCGCACAAATTTCAATTCCTAATTTATGATACAGGTAGTTGGCAGGATTTGCTACCTCGGTTAAGCAGGAAGCCCGAACCAATGAGTGATAACGTTCGCATATAAAGCGTGCCGTCAAACCAAATTAATAATTAATTATCAAAATCTGCTGGCATGATTTATATGCATTGTTAGCTGCAGTTGCCACTATTCACTTTTCTTATGTCGATCAAATAATTCTTTCTCGTCAATCTAAGGAAGAGAATAAACCAGCTA
>JAHEZH010000311.1 GCA_023251155.1 Flammeovirgaceae bacterium
GACATTCTTTTGTCAAGCTAAAATTGTTGAAAATCTTTAATTGGTAATCATCAGGCCGTAAAGGCACAACGATATCTTCGTTTCCCGCTTTTTTTAGATCAACTAGAAACTTCACGTTTTCACCATAGTGTTTACCCTTATATGAGAGGCGCTTAGGCGAAACAATTGCTGTTGTGTAATTTTTAAAGAAAAGTGGTGTCGGACCCCATTTTTTTGTGCTTGTCTTAACTACATATTTCCCATCTGTAGTTGATAGCAATATTTTATGACTCAATTCTCTTTGAGATAGAAGTTTGTCAATTTTTATTCTTTTGAGACTTGAAGCATACATCAGTATTGGGTCATAAGCTTTATGGTAAACTTCAAAGGGGCGTAGAATCAGTGGCTCATTTTCAAAACTTTCAATTAGAATGAAATTCCCTCGTCCAAGTCTGAGGTATATTGCAAATATTACAGTTGCTCGGTCCTTGAGATTTTCAAGTGTAATATTTGAGATATACTTATCATCACAGTCAACAGTTGAGCAAGTTGTAATATCACACCTTATTTTATGTCCCGATTTCAGCAAGTATGCCACTACTGTGTAGTATAAAGCAACAACAGATATTACAAGTGCGACTAATGAAATCACAAGTGTCAAAAGAGAGTCATCAATTTTTATATTCTGTACCTGTTCCATTTTTAGAATATTGCCCACAACAACCTAATAACAGCACAAGTGCTGTTATTCCAGCTTTTTAGATATATCAGCATGCTGATATATCTCCATTATGCTTCGGCTATATTCCTCCAAAATTAAAACATTTTTCATATAACGATTTTTAGCTTCTCTACGGGACTCTTAACATCTCTCGTAGGTTTCGTGTTGATACCCGCGTATAAATTTCAGTCGTTTTTGGTGAAGAATGCCCAAGCAAAACCTGAATGTACCGTAAATCTGTGCCGTCTTCCAAAAGGTGAGTAGCAAATGAATGCCGCAGTGTGTGGGCGCTGGCTGGCGTATTAATTTTTGCCGGTGCTAGTCCGTGTTTAATTATGTTACTTACGCTTTTGGCGCTGTAGCTTCCTCCAAATTGTCCTTCAAACAGGAGTTCTTTAGGCCTGTATTTTCGGTAGTATTTTCTCAACAAAGCAAGGGTCGTATCGGATAAAATGGTTGTCCTGTCTTTATTACCCTTAGCACCACGTATCAATAATAAATTGCGGTCGCTTTGAATGTCCGACATTTTAAGGGTGAGCAACTCGTTGAGTCGTAAACCACGGGAATAGATGGTGACAATAATAGCTTTGTGTTTTAAATTTTCAGTTGCAGCAATGAGCCTGCCCATTTCTTCCACCCTTAATACAGATATCCCATTGCAGAGTTGGTGGAAAAAAGCTCCGACACGCTATCTCATCGGGGTTCATCCCTTGCGATGACCGGATCGCTGCCGTGTGGATGCTGCTCACTTCCGTCAATGCCATTGAAAGTTCTGTTCAGGCATCACTTTTTTAGGATGACTGTCATGAAAAAGAAATACCTCATGGGCACTGTTGCCATCGCAGCATGGGCTGCTTTTGCCTTGAATTCGTGCTCCACCATTCCCAAAGGAGCTGTTGCCGTAAAGCCCTTCAACACAGCAAAGTATCTGGGCAAGTGGTACGAGATCGCCCGCTTCGATTATCGCTTTGAAAAGAACCTTAACAACGTCACGGCCACTTACTCGCTTAATCAAGATGGCTCCATCCACGTGGACAACCGAGGATATGATTTCAAAAAAGACAAATGGAAAGAAAGCATTGGCAAAGCCAAGCCTGCCGGTGATCCGGATGAAGCGAAACTGAAAGTATCTTTCTTTGGCCCCTTCTATGCAGGATACAATGTCATTGCCATTGATGCGGATTATCAATATGCACTGGTAGCCGGTAAAAATCTCGATTACCTGTGGCTGCTCTCCAGAGAAAAGACCCTGCCCGAAAACATAAAACACAACTATCTGATGAAAGCCCGTGCACTGGGGTATAAAACCGATGAACTTATCTGGGTGGAACAGGATAAGTAAGCGATGGCGACAAGCCTTATTTGCCCGAATAAAAATCGTAATACAGCCTGGTGATATCGGCAATGATGCCGGCGTTCACTTCGTCGGGTTCCTTAGAGTTATTTATAAAAACAGAAATATAAAACCGGCTACCATCAGGCAAAGTAACAATGCCAATATCATTAAATGCCGCTCGTATTCCCTCCTGGTCTCTTCCTGATGTGCCCGGCTTGTGGGCAACACTAGCGTGCGCAGGTAACTTGCCTTTCAGGCGATCGGCTTTCACGGAAGCCATCATCAGCTCCCATAAATAATCATGGCTGGCCGTGCTTAGTATAGAAGCGCGATCATACAACCACAGCAGCCTGGTGGCGGCACGTGGCGTTGACCAATTGGCAAACTGTACCGTCCCGTCTTTTTTCATCTCTCCCTCCGTGGCTGCAACAGACACGTCTTCCACCTGCAACGAATGAATATACTCGTTTACTGCTTTTGTTCCTCCTGCCAGTTGAAACAAGGCATCACAGGCATTATTATCACTAAGTGAAACCGTATAACGCAACAGTTCTTTGATGCTGATGGTTATATCCTGATCAGGGTAGGCATCATGCATCGGGCTATGCGTATCCGTATCGATCTGTTCTTTTCTAAGTGTCACCACTTGCTCCAGCTGCAGCTTACCGTCATCCACCAGGTGAAGCAGGGCAAGTGCCAAATGGAATTTATACACACTCTGCATGGCAAAATGATGATCTCCATTGACACCAAAACTTTCCGTGCCCTCTGCATTCTGTATCGTTACACCTACGGTGGCCGCATGGGCATTAGCTACCGCTGCGATTTTCTTCTGCAGTTCGCGCCGGGCAACTTGTGCATGAACGGAGAGGGTTGAAAAAAGAATAACCAGAAACAGGAAGAAGAAATGAGTTTGCCTTGTCAGCATTGTATTTCCATTTACCGTTTCTGGTTATTCCACGTTGACCCGATGGGTCCGTGCTTACTTCTTGAGCTTATCGATGGCGTTCAATTCCTTGAAGGAAAGAGCAAGTCGTTCTCTGATGGACGTTTCACCTTCTCTCAGCCAAACGCGTGGATCATAATATTTTTTATTAGGAGCATCTTTTCCTTCCGGATTGCCCAGCTGCGACTCCAGGTAAGGCTGATTCTTCTTGTAGTACTTTTGAATTCCTTCCCAGTATGCCCATTGAATATCCGTATCAATGTTCATCTTCACCGTACCGTACCCGATGGCTTCCGTGATTTTTTCAGGTTCGCTGCCAGAGCCTCCATGGAATACAAAGTTCACCGGATTCACGCCGGTGTTGAATTTCTTCTGAATGTATTGCTGAGAGTTGTTAAGAATAGCGGGCTCCAGCTTTACGTTACCTGGCTTGTAGACGCCATGCACGTTTCCGAAGGATGCGGCAATCACAAAGTTCTCACTTACTTTGCTCAGCTCTTCATAAGCGTAAGCTACTTCTTCCGGTTGCGTATATAATTTAGAGCTGTCTACATCACTGTTGTCCACACCATCTTCTTCACCTCCTGTTACCCCCAGTTCTATTTCCAGGTACATGTTCAGTTTGGTCAATTTCTCCAGGTAGCGCTTGCTGATTTCGATGTTTTCATGAAGTGGTTCTTCGGAAAGATCAAGCATGTGTGAGGTGAACAACGGCTTGCCTGTTTCTTTGAAGAACTTTTCTCCTTCGGCAATCATACCATCTACCCACGGGATCAATTTCTTGGCAGCATGATCGGTATTCAACAACACCGGCACCTCATACAGGTCAGATACCTGATGCACAAATTTCGCTGCCGCTATTGCTCCAACGATCGAAGCCTGCTGATTGCTGTTCGATACCGATTTACCGGCAAAGAAACTCGCGCCACCATTCGAGAACTGGATAATGATCGGTGAGTTCACGGACTTGGCCGTCTCCAGACTTGCGTTGATGGTGTTGGAGTTGGTAACGTTTACAGCAGGCAGCGCATA
>JAHEZH010000312.1 GCA_023251155.1 Flammeovirgaceae bacterium
CCTTTACCCTGAATGAGTAATGCTCTTGCGTCTTTCAACACACGCTGGTTACGATTAATGCTCTCCTGTTGTAAACGGATGCGTTCGTTCAGCACTAAAAGCTGAATGTAGGTCTGCTTTACAGAAGCAAGAATACCTACTTGCTTTCCTGTCAACGCAATTTTACTTTCCTGCTCTTGCAGACGTGCACGGTTCAATGAGGGAAGTGCCTGTGGATTAAATAAAGGTTGTACGGCCAGTAACGAAGTAGCAAACTGGTCTTCACCACCAAAGCGACCATAAGGAATTTTGCCTTCAGCACTATTTTCACCAAAACCAAAGAAAGGGGTAAGTTGAAAATAATGATTGGCCGCAGCAACGGCATTCACCGTAGGAAGAAACAAACTACGCGCCACCACCTTCTGTTGTGCTGACTTTTCAATTTCCTTCTGACTTATCTTTAACTCCGGATTATTCTCCGTCGCCAGCTTTACTGCTTCCTGTAAGGTGAGTTGCTTAGGCTGCGCATAGACGGTGCTCACTGAAACCACCAGTGAGACAGCCATGGCAATGTACTTGATATAATTATTCGATGTCATAATTTTAGTGTGATGAGATTAAGCAACGACAGCAGGTTCATTCGCTGTTTTCAATAAAGGCGCTTCGGCTTTGTGAACATAGGGGCGCGAGAAGTACGAGTACACCGATGGAATCACATACAGCGTAAGTACACCGGCAAACACCAAACCACCCACTACTGCAATACCCAATGACGTACGACTACCTGATGATGTCCCCAAGGACAAGGCAATCGGAAGTGTACCGAAGATCATGGCCAGTGTGGTCATCAATATCGGGCGGAAACGAGAAGCTGCCGCAGCCAATACCGCCTCCTTCACCGACATACCTTCTTCCTTACGCTGATTGGCAAATTCCACAATGAGGATACCATTCTTGGTGATCAACCCGATGAGCATGATGATACCAATCTCGCTGAACACATTGATCGATTGATGGGTAATCCATAAACTTAACAGTGCTCCGGTGAGCGCCATGGGTACGGTAAGCAGAATAATGAACGGATCAATCAGACTTTCAAACTGCGCAGCCAGCACCAGGTAAATCAACAGGATGGCGAAGATGAACGCAAAGATTAAGCTTGAGCTGCTCTCTGAGTAATCACGGCTTTGTCCGGCAAGTGTCGTACGGAATCCTGCAGGCAAAACTCCTTTTGCTATGCCGTCCATTTCTTTAATCGCTTCTCCAAGACTAACTCCTGCCGCAGGTGTGGCCGAGATGGTAGCACTATACGATTGATTGTAACGATAGATCGCCGGAGGGCTGACACTCTCCTCCATCTTCACCAGATTGTCCAGAGAAACCATTTCGCCACTACCTGCTTTTAAGAACAACGAACGTATATCAGAAGGCGCAGAGCGTTCCTGTCTGTCCAGTTGGCCAATTACTTCATATTGACGATCGTTGTAAATGAAATAGCCATAGCGTCTTCCGGTCAATGCCAGTTGCAAAGCGCGGCCGATCTCTTGTGTGGATATACCCGCTTGTGCAGCACGTTCCCGGTCAATGGTAATTCCTATTTCAGGCCGGTTGATTTTAAAGTCAGGGTCCTGGAAGCTCAGCTTCTTACTTTGATAGACATGGCCCATCATCTTGGGCATCACCTCCATCAGAGATTTCAGATCAGGAGCCTGTATCACATACTGAAGCGGCTGCGAGCTGCTGAATCCGCCAATAGTAGGAATCTGTATCGGAATACAGATCACATTCCGGAACCGCCCGGATGCCGCTACTAATTTTTCATAGATCTGTTGTTGCGAAAGCCCGCTCTTGCGATCCTGCGGATCTTTCAGGAATATCCATTGAAACCCTCCGTTAACGGGTTGTACCAAAGTACCCGAAGAAGCTGCCACGCCTGCATAGGTGCGGTTCTCGTTCAGATCAGGAATGGAGTCAGAGATAAATTTGTTGATCTCTTTCATCGTTGCCTCCATGCTTTCATACGAGGTTCCTTCGGGAGCAATTACGGCAAGACCAATCATGGAGCGATCTTCCAGTGGTGCTAACTCAGAAGGAAGTGATGGTGCTAAGAACCAGGCCACAGCGAACGAAGCAATCAATAGTACAAAACCCAGCCACCTCATTTTAAAAAACAATTGCAGTGTTCGTTCATAGCCTCTGTTCAGGGCTTCAAACCAGGGTTCTGTTTTACGATATAACCATCCGTGCGAAGCATTTGCTTTCAACAGGTAAGCGCTCATCATCGGTGATAATGTCAATGCCACAAAAGCAGAGATCAATACCGATCCGGCAACTACGATCGCAAACTCTTTGAACAATCGTCCTGTAATCCCACCAAGGAAAAGAATAGGAAGGAACACAGCCGCCAGCGTAACCGTAGTGGAAACGACTGCAAAGTAAATTTCATCCGACCCCTTACGGGCAGCCTGTATGGGAGTCATGCCCTGTTCAATCTTGCTGTAGATATTTTCCAATACTACAATGGCATCATCCACCACAAGTCCAATGGCCAGTACCAATCCAAGCAATGTCAACACGTTGATGGAGAAATCGGCTATGTACATAATGAAGAAGGCAGAGATGATTGAAACCGGAATAGCTACTAACGGAATGATGGTACTTCTCCAGTCGCGCAGGAAGATGAAAATGATCAAGGCCACCAATGCAAACGCAAGGAGTAATGTCTCTTCTACTTCATTCAATGAATTCCTTACGGGAACAGTGAAATCTTTTCCCAATGAGATGATATAATCCTTTGGTGCGGTCTTCACGATATCATCAAACCGTACTTTAAATTCATCGACAATCGCCAGGGAGTTAGCACCACGCTGAGGCTGCACACCAGTACCCACACCATAGCGTGCCGTGTTCCCCTCTCCTACAATCATGGCCGTCCGTTCATTTTGCGATGACATGATGGCGGTACCAATGTCTTTGAACCGAACAATGGCCTGATCTTTCTGAAAAACAATCATGTTATTGAAGTCCTCTTCGGTGACCAATCGTCCCTGTGTACGCAATGTGACTTCTGTGTTTTCACCTTCAATACGACCACTTGGCAAGTCGACATTCTCACGCTGCAATGCACTTTGCACATCGGAGGGGGTAAGACCATACGATGCCAGCTTCAATGGATCCATACGCAGGCGCATGGCGCGTTTCTTTCCAGCGTAGGTATCAACCAGCCGAACTCCGGGAATAGATTGCAGTCTTTCCTTGATGTTGATGTTAACATAATCCGTAATGTCTTCCAGGCTTTTGGTATCACTTTGCACGGTAAGAAATACCAGGAAGTCCGCCGGACCGGCTTTCTCCACGATCGTCGGTTCAATATCCGAAGGCAGCTGCTGGCGTGACTTGGAAACCTTATCCCGCACATCATTGGCGGCCGCTTCCAGATCAGCATCGAGATTAAACTCTACGGTGATGATACTTACCTGCTCACGCGATACGGACGATAAGGCGCGTATACCATTGGCTTCCGCAATGGCTTCTTCCAATGGTTTGGTTACCTGTGAGGCAATAATATCCGCACTTGCTCCGGGATAAACCGTTGTCACCATAACGATAGGAGAATCCGTGACCGGATACTCTCGTGTTCCTAAAAAGGTATAGCCGACAATACCAAAGAGAATCAGCAATACCGACATCACACCCGCCAATACCGGGCGTGATATACTTACTTGTGAAATAGCACTCATGAAATAATGGAATTAATACTGTTTATAGGATGGGAATGCGATGGCTTACCTGACAGTAACAAACTGTACAGCAGAACCTGGCATCAGTCTCAACAGGTTACTTGTAATCACGGTATCACCTTTGTTCAATCCATTGGTGATCTCTACCGCTCCTTCGCTACGCTGCCCGATTTGTACCGGCACGATTTGCACTACGTTGTTATGCGCGACAAAAACCGTATAGCCACTGGAAGAAGGAATCAATGCCTGCGATGCAACTGTCAGCCCTTCACCTGAAGTATTCAGAGATAAAGAG
>JAHEZH010000062.1:0-24480 GCA_023251155.1 Flammeovirgaceae bacterium
TCACAATAGTGTGATTTACAATCTTTTATTATGTTTGTCTTCATTTATAAATCTAAGTTCAGATCTTGGATGTGTAAGTTTTGAATCGGAATTGATTGATTAGTCTGTCACCGGCAGACCATTTTTACATTAACAAACCCGAAGTAGAATGAAGAAGTTGAGATTACTTGGTTTCCTTTTCCTGAGCCTGAAGGCCTTCGCAACAGACGGTCAACTCACAGCTGAAAATTCAAATTACGTAGTTATTGGTGCCTTTGCATCGCAGGAAAATGCAAAGCATTTTGTGCAGATAGCCAAAGAACAGCGTTTCGATGCACATTTTGAAATGAACACCAGCCGCCACCTGTTCTATGTGTACGTATTGCACACCGGCAACAAGAAGCTGGCCATTGAAGAAGCCATCAAACTAAGACAGAAAACCGCCTTCTGGGACACCTGGGTGTTCTCCGGTCTTCTGGGCCAGGAAAACACTTCGAATAATAAAGGATCGGACTACCATCCGGAGACGGGTGAAAAACTATCGCGCATTACAGCCGATGATAACCAGCTCGTTACGGCTGAAAAAGAAAGCACCCCTACACCCGACCGGGAAGCAGAAGCGGCTCCGGCTAAAGAAAATACACCGGTAGTCACGACCACTCCTCCTCCTGTACAGCTCACCATACCTGAAACCAAAGTACCGGTTGCTACCGATAGCATCGTGCCCACTACTTTCGCCAGAACAGAAGAAGCTGAAGGCGATGGAAAACACTTTGTATTCAAGATCTACCGCAGCTCGAACAACAAAGCAATCGATGGGGAAGTGGACATCATTGATCCGGAAAAGAAAAAGAAAATGGTCTCTTATAAAGGAAACAGGGATGTCGTAGTTCGCCCTGTTAACAAGTCGGGCGAGGTGTCGCTGGAGTGCGAAGTATTCGGCTACCGTAAAATAGAAAGAAAAGTCAACTTGAAAGCACCACAGGCAGTAGAAGGCATTACCGTGGAAAACGATCAAGCCATCATTCCTTTTGAACTGACACGCCTGAAGAAAGGCGACTATGCCATCATGTACAATGTGTACTTCTTTAAAGATGCCGCCATTATGAAACCCGAATCGCGCTACGAGCTCAATAGCCTGCGTGATATGCTGAAGGAAAACCCGAAGTATAAAATCAAAATTCACGGGCATACCAACGGCAATGCACCCGGTACGATCATTGAGCCGGGCGAATCAAAAGACTTGTTCTCCCTGACAGGCACTAAAGAATCATATGGTACTGCCAAAACATTATCCGAAGAGCGCGCTATTACCATCTATGACTTTCTGATTGCCGAAGGCATTGATGCCAGCCGCATGCTGGTAAAAGGATGGGGTGGCAAGAAACCGATCTTTGACAAAGACCACACGCTGGCACATTCCAATGTACGTGTAGAAATTGAGATTGTAGCCGATTAAGCTGTACTACTAATAGAAGCAGAGCACCCGATTGCAAAGTCGGGTGCTCTTTTGTTTTAGGATCAATTAAAAAACGGGGAAATGCAGGCTGGCCCTGATGTTGTATATTGTATCCCGAAAACAAAGTCATTTATGAAGTTGCGATTCTTTACCCCATTAGTCATACTGCTCTTTCCTCTCTTCACCCAGGCACAATCACAGCCGGAGCACCATTACGTAACCATCGGTGTATTCCGCATGCACGATCATGCCATCGCCTATACGGATAAAGCCAACAAGCAAAACTTCAATGCGCAGTACGCTATTCATGCAGAGAAGCAGCTGTATTACGTTTACCTGCTGGATACGGAAGACAAAAAGAAGGCCTATAATTTCCTGATCAAAATCCGGGTAGAGACAGAGTACAAAACCGCCTGGGTATATAACGGAATTCTGGGCGATCAACAGGAAACACCTGCGGTAGTCAAAGCACCTGTAATTGAAGAACCAAAGAAAGAAGAACCGGTGGTAGAAACGCCCAAAGTCGCAGAGACCCTAAAGGAACCAATTACAGATCAGCCCATTGCCAAAACCGATTCATCGCTGATCAGAAAAGAACCAGAAAAGAAGCCGGAAGGAAAGCCTTTCTATTTCAAACTGCTGGATAAAGAAAGTGGTGAAGAAACAGAAGGTGAAATACACATCATCACGGCTGCGGCAGCCCCACAGTATCAATCGTTCCCCGCCAACCAAACGGTGTATATCAAAAAACCCGCTTCGGGTTTGTTACAAATTACTACCGTATCCGCCGGCTATCGCGAAGAAGTACGCACGATTGACTATGTGAATCCGGCCAACAGCACCGCCGAAGTAAACTCGCAGCAGGAAGCCATCGTTGCTTTTCCTCTCACGAAAGTAAAGCTGGGCGACTATATCGAATTTACCAATGTGCGCTTCATTCCCAACACTGCGTTGTTACAACCGGAAGCAAAAAATGAACTGGACGGACTCATTAACCTGATGAAGGAGAACAAAAAATACAAGATCCGAATACACGCCCATTGCAATGGCAGTGACCCGCGCGACATTGTCAGTAAAGGGAACAGCGCCCAGTACTTTGCTACCGATCCGGCTAACCTGCGTGAAACTGTTTCTGCGAAAAGACTTACGGAACTGAGAGCCGAGCTGGTAAAAAAATATATGGTGAGTGAAGGCATTGAAGCAAAACGGATCGGCACAAAAGCAGAAGGAGGCAGCACCATGATCTATCCGCAAAACAGTACGCTTTCCGGCCGTAACGATCGCATTGAAGTAGAGGTTTCACGGGGACGATAGGCCAGATAACGGGCACAAAAAAGTGACGGAGTACAAATAAGAATTACCTTTGCGGGGTTAACCATTACACGCATGAGTAACGTTCAATCCTGGCTTTCCGCCTTTCGCCTACGCACACTTCCATTATCACTTTCCTGCATTGGTATGGCGGGCTTCCTGGCGGCTGCGGCACAGGCGTTTGATGGAGTGATTTTCTTTATGTGCTGCCTCACCACCATCTTTCTACAGGTACTTTCTAACCTGGCCAACGACTATGGCGACTCGGTAAACGGTGCCGATCATGCCGGGCGTAAAGGGCCTCAGCGCGCAGTACAGTCCGGTGCCATCACGGCATTACAAATGAAAAAGGCAGTAGGCGTGTTGATCACGCTTTGTCTTGCCAGCGGCAGTACGCTGCTGTTCGTTTCATTCGGATGGGATGTCAATGCGTTGCTTTTCTTTTTCGCCCTTGGATTACTCTCCATTGCGGCAGCCATCGCCTATACGGTGGGCAGAAAACCATACGGCTACATTGGCCTTGGTGATGTATCGGTATTGATCTTCTTTGGGTTGGTTGGTGTGATGGGTTCGCTTTACCTGTTCACCAAACAGGTGGCATGGGATACGGCATTGCCTGCGTTGAGCTGCGGGCTGTTTTCCATTGCAGTATTGAATATCAACAACGTGCGCGACATTGATTCGGACCGGCAAGCCGGTAAGTTTTCCATTCCCGTACGCATCGGCAAAAAGAAAGCCGCCATCTATCACTGGTTCTTATTGATGGCCGGGCTGATGGCTTCGGTAGTGTATGTGGTGCTCAACTATCAATCGCCATGGCAGTTCCTGTTTCTGCTCACCACACCGTTACTGATCCGTATTGGATTGGCAGTAGCGCAGAAACCATCTGCCGAGCTGGATCCTTACCTGAAGCAAATGGCACTGTCTACTTTGCTTTTTGTCGTGTTGTTTGGAGTGGGGTCACTACTTGCTTAAGGAGTAAGTAGCTTTCGGTACTGACTTTGATGGTTAACAAGTTCAATTCCAGATCGCATTCATCGAAGTAAGGATGATGGGTTCGCCATCAGTAACGACAATGGTATGCTCATGCTGCGCCATGTATCCGCCCTGGTTCCCAACCATGGTCCAGCCATCTTTTAAAGTCACCGCACTGGTCGAACTGGTGGAGATAAAGGTTTCAATGGCAACTACCGAGTTCTTTTTAAAGCGCGTGAGATTGTACTTGTCCCGGTAATTCGCAATCTCACTCGGAGCTTCATGCAGGCTTCTGCCTACTCCATGGCCGGTCAGGTTCCGGATTACTTTATACCCGCGCTTCTTTGCTTCGGTCTCCATTAAAAAACCGACATCCGACACCCGTACTCCTCCTTTGATCGCATGGATGGCTTTATATAAAATCTGTTTCGATGCTTCAATCAGAGGCTGGTGCTGATGAACATCATTACCCAACACAAAAGATCCTCCGTTGTCCGACCAATAACCATCCAGTTCTGCCGACACATCGATGTTGATCAGGTCCCCTTCTTTCAGAATGGTTTTATCGGAAGGAATTCCGTGACAGAATTCATTATTGATACTGATGCAGGTGTACCCCGGAAAGCCATACGTCATATGAGGCGCTGACTTCGCTCCGGCTTCCGAGAGGAGCCGTGCTCCATACTGATCCAGTTCTTTGGTACTCATGCCTGGCTGCGCATATTCCCTCATCTCTTTCAGCGTAAGCGCTACCACTTCACTGACTTCTTTCATTCCTGCCAGTTCTGATTCTTTGGTAATGGACATGTGTACTCTGTTTTCGGCTTCAAGATACTAACGTATTCACTATTCCAGATCGTTCCCGTCATCCGAAATCGCCTCTAATCAAAATCAGGGATAGATTGAAAATTAAAAAACATTCGCGAGCTTTAACCTTCCTGTTCCCTCAAACCCCGCATCTCATGAGCAAACCTTTTCGCTGGAAGAAATTCATTCTCCGATCATTACTGGTTCTTCTGTTAGGAGTCATCGTTTTTGTTGTCAACCTGATCTGGTTCAAGCCGTTCAGCATACGCCTGTTTTATGACAAGGTCTTCGTGGAGTATGCCTTGAGCGACCCCGAGATGGTAACACAGCTGGGCGTACCGGTTCTCTACGGCATGACCAAAGATGAACTCACCGATGTATCCGACAACAACCTGCACGCTACCTTTGATCACTTTAAAGAAGCCCTGGCTACACTCAAAAGTTATCCTTACGAAAGTCAGAGCCCCGCCAACCAGCTGAACACACGCATACTGGAATGGTACCTCACTACAATGGCGGAATCAGAACCGTACTTTTATCACGACTACCCGGTGAACCAGATGTTTGGCGCCCAGAACAATCTTCCCAGTTTTATGGAGAGCGCACACCAGCTGCACGATAAGAGCGATGCGGAAGCCTACATCACCCGCTTATCAAAGTTCGATACCAAGTTTGAGCAGGTGCTGGAAGGATTGAAGATACGCGAAAGCAAAGGCATCATTCCTCCCCGGTTTGTCATCGACCGGGTGCTGAACGAGATGAAAGGATTCACCGGCCAGCAGCAGAACACGATCGACCTCGAAACCAAAGATCCTAATCCCATTCACACCAACATCCTGTTCACCAATTTCAAAAGCAAGATAGATACGCTGAAATCGTTTACCGATGCCGAGAAAAAAGAGCTGACCGGTAAAGTGGAAAACGAGATGAGTACTACGGTCTTCCCTGCTTATCAGAAACTGATCGACTACTTCACCGCACTTCGTGAAAAAGCAACGGACGATGATGGCGTCTGGAAATTCCCTGACGGAGATAACTTCTATCGCTACCAGTTAAAATACCACACTACGGTAAGCCTCGATCCGGAAACGATTCACCACATTGGTGTATCGGAAGTGGCACGCATCAAAAAAGAGATGTGGGATATTTTAAAATCGCAAGGCTATACTGACACCACTAAAAACATCAGCGATGTGATCAGTAGCATCAATAAAGAAGAACGGTTTCTTTTTCCAAATGATGACCATGGACGAAAACTGGCACTGGCAGAATACAACCGCATTTTGGATGACATCAGCAACCACCTCGACAGTGCCTTTGATGTTCGCCCGAAGGCAAAACTGGAAGTACAACGGGTGCCTGCATTTAAAGAAGAAGGATCACCTGGTGCGTATTACAACGGGCCTCCTATGGACCAATCGCGTGGTGGTGTATTCTATGTCAACCTGCGCGACCTGCATGAGATTGTCAAGTTTGGAATGAAGACACTCGCCTACCATGAAGGCATACCTGGTCATCATTTCCAGATCGCTATACAAAGCGAGATTGAAAGTGTGCCGGTCTTCCGAAATGTACTGGGCTTCACCGCCTACGCAGAGGGTTGGGCATTGTATTCCGAGCAACTGGCATGGGAACTGGGATTCTATAAAAACGATCCGTTCGGCAACCTGGGAAGACTACAGGCAGAGATGTTTCGCTCTGTACGCCTGGTAGTGGATACCGGCATTCACCACAAGCGCTGGTCACGCCAGCAGGCCATTGATTATATGGTAGCCAATACGGGTATGCCGGTAACGGAAGTCACAACGGAGATTGAGCGCTACATTGTTATGCCCGGCCAGGCATGTGCTTACAAAATTGGCATGCTTAAAATTCTGGAGCTACGCGAAAAAGCAAAAACCGCACTGGGAAGTAAGTTTGACTTACGTGAATTTCACAATGTAGTGTTGAAGAACGGTTCTGTTCCTTTGGAAGTACTGGAGCAGATTGTGGATGAATACATTGCTAATACAAAACCATCTTAACCATGACATGAACGTGGGGTCGCTCCGCAGACCCCACGTTTACAAATAAAACCTCACTGTGAAATACGTTTGACTCTACGTATAAGTGGGGTCTGCGCAGCGACCCCACGCTTCGTTTAGTCTTTCAATCCTTCCACGTACAGGATGTCTTCCCACCTTACCAGCTCACGCATGAATTAAATCTTCTTCTGCACCTGCCAGTAGTGGCCGAAAGGATCTTTGAACATTCCCTGTCTGTACCCATAGTCATAGTCCGTAGGAGGATTTACTTCTGTGGCTCCTGCTTTGATAGCCTGTGCCATCACCTCATCGACATTGGGTACAAACAAACCGATAATGGCCGTTACCCCGTTTGCCTTTACCGGCTCAAGAGCTCCACGCATGGTTTCATGCAGATGAAAAACAGCTCCGTTCAATTGCAATTCGGCCACGTGAACACTGCCATCCTCATTTCGGAAACAGAAGTTTTCTGACGCTCCCAGGCGAAGATAAAAACCGATGTCAAACGTATTGTTGGGAATGTGCAGCTCAGGAGCAAAGTGAGTGGTTCTTTCTGGTGTTGCCATCATTGTTTTTTTTATGCTTCGTGATCGATATGACAGAATGTACTGACTCATCTTCGAAGATACAAAGGATACTAAAACTTCATTCCTTCAGGACACCAGCACTATTTTCCTGTACTGTGTCAGCCGCGCATCGATGGTGGCGGATCGGGATTATGGAACACCACAAGAGAGCAGGAAGAAGGAGACACCAAAGAGAAGGTAGATGGTTTCCGGCTGTTCCTGAAAGAAAAAAATTATAAGAATGGGCACGTGACCATTGATACATCGGACTGGTATGTGGATAGCCGTTTAGTGAAACGATTAAAGCAAAATCCTGCTGCGGATGTTTCTGACCAGGCGCTATTTTTTTCTCTTGCTGGCCCCAATGGAATAAAAAAGGGGGAAATTAACTGTACCATTAATTTCCCCCGAAGGTGGAGAATATCGGAGTCGAACCGATGACCTCTTCCATGCCATGGAAGCGCTCTAGCCAGCTGAGCTAATCCCCCTTTCAGGCTGCAAATATATTTGAATTTGTTGGTCGTACAAGTTTATCCGATCTGCTTCCCCTCCAGAAACTCACGAAACGATTTCTTGTAGGTATCGCCAATGGGCAGGTAGGCCTGACCAATCTGCACTTTGTCCTTGTGTACCGAGTCGATAGCATTAAGTGAGATGATAAATGAATTGTGGATGCGGATAAACTGATCGGCAGGAAGTTGCTCTTCCAGCAGCTTCATCCGCTGCAGGCTGATGATCTTTTGCTGGCGGGCATGAATGGTGACGTAGTCTTTCAATCCTTCCACGTACAGGATGTCTTCCCACCTTACCTTCACCAGCTTGGTGCCGTCTTTCACAAAAATGTAAGAAGGTGCTTCTGTGCTTGGTTTTTCAGCTGGCGTGGGAACCACCCCATTGGAGGATAATCGCTGGCTTACTTTATCTACGGCTTTGAGGAAGCGCTCGAAGGTGATGGGCTTCAGTAAATAATCCGTCACATCCAGTTCATAGCCTTCCAGCGCATATTGCGAGTAGGCTGTGGTCAATATCACCAACGGCTTCTTTTGTAAACTTTTCAGAAAGGAAATTCCGGTAACCTCCGGCATCTGCACATCCAGGAAGAGAAGATCAACCGGCTGCTTCCGCAGCTCTTCCATTGCCTCCAGCGGACCCGAACATGCTTTGATCAGATTCAGGTAGGGAACCTTCTTCACATAATCGGTAAGTAGATTGCGTGCCAGGGGTTCATCTTCTACAATAAGGCAGGTGATGGTATTCAAGACAAAATCAGTTTCAATTGAATAGAATAGCGATCCGGCAGATCGGAAACGTTCAGTTCATAATTTCCCGGATAACTCAGCTCCAACCTGCGTTTCACATTTTGCAGTCCGATACCCGATTTTTCATTTTCCGAATGAGCCGATTGCAACTTACTGTTTTCTACGGTATAGACACATTCTTTTCCGTTGAGTTGGATGGCCAGCTTTACCCATGCCGCAGGATTGTTTCCATTTACTCCATGCTTGAATGCATTCTCTAAAAATGTAATCAATATCAACGGAGCTATTTTTACGGCATCGGGATTACCCTCTATATCAAACTGAATCGGTATCTGGTTGTTCAGTCGTAGTCGCTCCAGGCTGATATAACTCTGCATGTATTCAATCTCTTTACTCAAGGGCACCTGCGGGTAGTTGGAATCGTGAATCATGTAACGCATCATCTGCGAAAGCTTGGCAATCACCTCCGTGGTATTGTCGGATTTGGAGTAGGCCAGGTAGTACAGGTTGTTAAGGGTGTTGAACAAAAAGTGAGGATTGATCTGTGCCTTTAAAAAATTCAACTCTGACACGAGGCGTTCATTCTCTATTTCCTGCTTTTTTGCTTCCAGTTCAAACCACTCTTTCACAAAACGAAGGGTACCGATAAAAATGGTAATCAGTAATGTGATCACAGCGGTATTGACCACAAAAAAAGTGGAATACAAGTACCTGCTGTGCTCATTGTGAGCCGAGGTAGCCCGTTGAAGGAAAATGCGGACCGCGATCAGCAGGGTGAATGGAATAGCAAATTCCAGCAGGAAACGCCCCAGGTTTTTGTGTCTCAAAAAACTGGGCAGCATGACAAAATAATTCAGGTAGGCGATGGTCATCGTAAAACTCATCCCCAGTAGTACCCGCCACCAGTCATAAGGTTCATCACGCTGAAAGAAGCTGACCTGGTATAAATTAAACGAGAGGTACACACACCAGAACAGCAAGTGCAGTGACAAAACCCGATGTTTATTAATGAGCGAATTCATACTCGTAGTTGCCTCAACCGATAATTTAGAATGCTTAAAAATACAGATAGATCACGTACACCAGCGCCACTCATCTCCTTTTTAGACCGATCTACAGAACCACTCGATCAATACCCCTTTTTGACCAGCAGGCCTATCGGTCGATTAATTAACCTGATCATCGATAGTCAATTGCCGATGGTATAATACTATGCTCAAAGTGGAAACCAAATTGTTGATTTGCGGTTAAAATGAACGAATACCGACTAGAAGACGGCAATTAATCTGTTAATGAAGAAATGAAAAACGCGATGAGGAAGATTTTTACTTTACTAATGCTCACTATGGCTGCCCAGATGACGTGGGCGCAGGCACAAGAGGGCACGGGAAAAATTTCAGGATCAATAATCGATACTGAAACCAAAAAGCCGGTTGAGTTTGCCACAGTGGCACTGGAAGATACCAAAACAAATAAACCGGTAAACGGATCGCTGGCAGACGACAAAGGAAAATTTGAAATCGGCAAAGTGGCGAATGGTACTTATAAAGTAGTGATCTCCTTCATGGGGTATAATAATATCGAGATCAATGATGTAGTGATCAGCGATGCCAAGAAAAACGTTGACTTGGGCAGCCAGAAAATGAGTGCCACGGTGACACAACTGAAAGAAGTGGTCGTACAAGGCCAGCGCGATTTAGTAGAAGAGAAAGTAGATCGTCTGATCTACAATGCGGAAAATGATAACACCACCAAAGGAGGTGATGGTACGGACGTATTGAGAAGAGTGCCTATGCTTACGGTAGACATGGACGGAAACGTATCCCTTCGTGGTAATCAGAACATTCGCGTATTGATCAATGGAAAGCCATCGGCGATCGCCGCGTCAAGTGTATCGGACGCGCTGAAACAGATTCCTGCCGATGAAATCAAAAGTGTAGAAGTAATCACTTCCCCGTCTGCCAAGTACGATGCAGAGGGATCGGGTGGTATCATCAATATCATCACTAAGAAAAACAACCTTCAGGGCTATTCATTAGGTGTGGATGGATCGGTAGGTTTTCGTGGAGCTAACCTCGGTATCAACGGTAGTATTAAAACGGGTAAGATGGGATTCTCTTTGGGAGGATTTGGCCGCAGCAACTATAACGTGACGGGTAAGTTTGACAATACGCAAATAACGGGATATCAAAATATGGCAACCGCCCAGATCACCACTCAGAATGCAAGCACGCTGAACCGGGGATTGTTTGGTAATTATAATCTGGGTTGGGACTACGATATTAACAAGTACAACTCGCTGACTGCATCAGTACGAATAGGAGCCCGTAACGGAAGAAATTTCCAGGATGATTTGTATTCAAGAACAACAGCCAACGAAACACTTCTCCGGAGCAATTTGAGAAACGTAGATGTAAAAGATAATTCGGAAAGTGTGGATGCCAGCTTGACCTACACACGTACATTCGAAACGGCCGGTAAAGAATTGAGTTTCATGGGTTCCTTCAATCGTAATAACAGAACCAACAACTCGTTCAATAACATTTCCATGATGAATGAAGCTGCTATTGATAGTGTAGTGAACAATGCCAATAAAAGCTACAATCAGGAGGTAACGTTACAGGCCGACTATGCCACTCCGCTGGCTAAAAAGCACATTGTTGAACTGGGAGCTAAAAACATTTCACGTACTGCCTCCAGTACCTATAACTACACGTATGCACTGAACGGAGGCGAGTATCAAACTTTACCAAGTGCCGCACTGAATAACGGACTGGATTATAACCAGAATGTAACTGCCGGATACCTGGCATTCACTTTCAGCCTACCCAAAGCATATACCCTGAAAGCAGGATCACGGTATGAGTACACGACCATCAATGCCGAGTATGCAGACGCTGAAAAAGTAACGATTCCTTCGTACGGTGTGATGGTACCCAGCATCAATATATCGAAGAAGCTTTCGAATGGCAATACGCTGAAGCTGGCCTATAACAGACGTATTCAACGACCATCCATTCAATACCTGAACCCTAATACACAACTTCAAAATGGGGGTGCAAGTGTGACCATAGGTAATCCAACCCTGTCGCCGGAGTACACCAACAATTATGAATTATCCTACAGTACGTTTATCAAAACTACGTCATTGAATTTCTCTGCTTTCGTTCGTAATACTACCCAGGCGATACAAAGCGTAAGAGATACAACTACCTTCAGGGGAGTTCACGGTGTTGCCCGCACTCAGTATTTCAACATTGGTAAAGAAAATGCCTATGGCGGAAGCATTTTCGCCAACGTCAATGTATCGAACAAATTCTCTTTGAATGGGGGTACAGACGTGTACTATGCTGTTCTGAACAATAACAATCCGAATGTGAATTACGCGGCCAAAAACAGCGGCTTTGTTTACAACATCCGTATGTTTGGTAACTATAACTTTGCTCCGCTCTATGGACTTCAATTCTTCGGATTCTACCGTGGACGCCAGGTACAGTTACAAGGTTTGCAAGGTGGATTTGCGATGTACAGCATCAGCCTGAAGCGTGATTTCGCCAACAAGAAGGGTAGTGTAGGTGTGGGGGTAGAAAACTTCCTGAACTTCAATGGCTGGAAAGTGAAGAATGAAACAACCACTCCCCTCATCATGTCGAACAGCACTAACGTGATGAACAACCTCAGCTTCAAAGTGAACTTCAGCTACCGCATTGGTAAGTTAGGTTTTGATCAGCCGAAGAGAAGGAAATCAGTGAACAATGACGACCTGAAAGGCGATGGCGGTGGTGATGGTGGCGGTATGGACAATGGCGGTGGCATGCAACAAGGCGGTGGCCGTAGTGGTGCCGCTATGGGTGGCAATCGCCCGGGAGCAGCTACGGTAAACACGAAAGTGGCGGCCGTTGATCCTGCTGCGGTAGTGAATGCAGAAGGAACATGGACGTATACGTTAGACTCTCCTCAGGGGGGTGCAGGTAAGATTGTGATCAGGAAAGAAGGTGACAAATTCACCGGAACGATTACTAACAATCGCTCTAACAAAGAGACTCCACTTTCATCGGTTACGTTGAACGGCAATGAAATCACCATGGCCTATGAAGTTTCATTTGGTGGCAATACCATGAATGTCAGCGTGAAAGGAACCATCACCGGAGATGAACTGAATGGCAATATGAGTGTGGGTCAGTTTGGCTCCTTCCCGATCAATGGTAAAAGAGAAGTGGTAGCGAAGTAATCGTTACGACCAACTATAAATAAAAAGGGAGCTGGAATGATTCAGCTCCCTTTTTTTATTTCACCGCTTCCGCAAGCAATCTCATTTTCTTTATCCGTTCGGGATCAACGGTTCGCAGCTTAAACTCGGCTCCTTCATCTGAGCCCATACCTGCTATTTGTGCATTGCGATACGTCATTACACTGTCGCGGAATGCGGTAGCTGAGAAATGAATATGTTTCGCTTTTGATTTACGAACGATCTCTTCTACAGTGTTTTCATTTACACCTGAGCCCGGCATGATGGCAATTCGCCCGTTGGCTTTTTTTATCAATTCGCCAATGAGATCGGCACCTTTCAATGCCTGTGCCTGCTGACCTGCCGTGAGTATGCAATCAAAGCCCACTTCAATACAATCTTCCAATGCTTCAAACGGATCGCGCGTCATATCAAAGGCACGATGACAAGTGACTTTCAGTGGGCGGACTTTATCGATCAGCTCCTTGCACCGCTTCTTATCAATGGTACCATCTTCATTTAAAATCCCGAAAACAACACCATCGACACTCAGTTTCTGGCATTGTGAAATGTCGCGTTTCATAATGTGGAATTCATAATTGGAATAATGAAAGTCCCCGCCCCGCGGACGAATCATTACATACACATCCAGATTTACGTTCTGTCTTACGGCTTCAATGGTTCCATAGGAAGGTGTAGTACCTCCTTCGCCCGGGTTGTCGCAGAGCTCAATCCGATCGGCTCTTCCCTCCTGCGCTTTCAATGCAGACTCCATGTTGTAAACGACGATTTCAAGGATCATAATTATAGACTATAGATATAACTTATTTTAAAACCTTTCTGCTTTTCAAGAGATTACGAAAGCGCTTCGCCTCTCCTCTTCCTGTGAATATTCAGACTACGGCAGCTTGGCCACCAACTGCTCGGGCAACATCTTCAAAATCCAGTAAATCAATTTCCACTTCAACCCCGGAACAATAACAAAACCATTGCCTGCATCAATCACTGCGCGGGCAATGAACTCCGGCTCCAGCATCAATGATTCGGGAAGAGGTAATCCGGCCGTCATCTTACTGCGGATGTAGCCGGCAACCACTACATTGACTTTAATGTTTCTTGATGAAAGATACTGTCGCATCCCTGCGAGGTATTGTGTAAAGGCGGACTTGGTGCTTCCGTAAATAAAGTTACTCTTGCGTCCGCGCACACCGGATAACGATGACAACCCGATGATGCGCTCCAGGTGCTTATTCTGAGCATCCATCGCAATGATATTCAGAATAGAAACCGCACCGCAGTAATGCACCTTCATCATCTGATAACTTCCTTCCCAATCCAGCAGTGCTTCTTCGTTATTCTTCAGAAATCCTGCTGCATAGATCACCACATGGGGTTTCACCGGCAGTGCATCATAGAATGCCCGATGGGTATCAAACGCTACGGCATCAAAATAGCGGATATCTGTTTTGTCTTTAATCTGCGCATGCTGATTAACAAAATCGTATAACTGCTGTGTGCTGCGTGAAGCAGCGATCACATGATAATTGCTTTCGGCATATAAACGTATGGCTTGTTTTGCCACATCCGAATTGGCACCTAAGACGAGAACTGTTTTACCGGAAGAAAGCGCCATCTAAACGTAAATCAATAATAGCTTTTTGATTCGAAGATCTGATTAGGTATCTCGGGTGATTGTATCGCATACGTGAATCCTTTCTGTAAAGCGTAGGCACCATACTCGCCATTTTTATTCAGTGCAAGAAATCCCACCTGAATCTGTTTCGATTTCTCAGGCTGATTTTTCACTACGCGCTTCACGGCGATCTCACAGGCCTGTTGCGGTGTATTGCCCTGGCGCATCAACTCCACCACCAGGTGCGATCCTACGATGCGAATGACCTCTTCACCGACACCCGTTGAGGTCGCTGCTCCTATTTCATTATCCACAAACAAACCGGCACCAATGATGGGTGAATCGCCCACACGACCATGAAGTTTATACGCCATTCCACTGGTCGTACACGCCCCGGAAAGATTTTGTTTCTGATCCAGGGCAATCATGCCGATGGTATCATGATTTTCAATATTGGCAACGGGTTTATACTTCGCCTCTTTCAGCCATTCTTTCCAGGCTTTCTCCGATTCAGGTGTGAGTAGTTTTTCTTTTTTAAATCCATTGGCCAGCGCAAACTGCAAGGCGCCATCTCCTACCAGCATTACATGTGGTGTCTTCTCCATTACCTTGCGCGCTACCGCTATCGGATGAACAATGTGCTCGAGGCAGGCGACCGCACCACAGTTGGCAAACTCATCCATGATACAC
The DNA here is from genome assembly GCA_023251155.1 of Flammeovirgaceae bacterium. Taxonomy (GTDB): domain Bacteria; phylum Bacteroidota; class Bacteroidia; order Cytophagales; family Cyclobacteriaceae; genus ELB16-189. The sequence continues at coordinate 14,932 of JAHEZH010000062.1, forward strand.
GCATCCAGTGTTACTCGTCCATCACGATCGGGCAAACCACCCAGGCCGACAGAAGTTTCTTTAGGATCACCTTCCGGAACCTGTACGCCTTTCTCCACCGCATCTAAAGCCCGGCCATTGGCCGACAATACTTTCCATGCCTCCACGTTGGCCTCTTTACCAAAATTCCAGGTAGAAATAACCACCGGCTTGGTGCTGGCGAGCGAAGGTTGCGCAAATAAATTAGTAAGCGGAAAGGCAGAAGCCGCAGCTCCACCCAATCCACCCAGCTTCAGAAAATGTCGGCGTGTCGATTTCATAAAAACGAGTAAACAAGAAGGGTTAAACTTTTGAAAAAGTAAGCGTAATCTGTGCGAAAAAAAATGATTTTATTGATTATCCTGATGATCAGTACATAAAAAAAAGATTTATAGCATCGGATCATGAAAATCCCGCTCACCAACAAACCAGGAGTCGAACTGGTTATGCAACTGCCCGCCCCGGCTCAGTCGATGATTCTGCGTGCCCCACGGAAATGAGACAGGTAATACTTCTCATAGAGATTGGATTCCACCACACCCAATGCCGTAGTGGCATGAATGATCTTGATGTTCTCTTTACCTTTCACTTCGGTGACCAGCCCTACGTGCGTGATCTCTTTTTTCTTCTTGCCCAGGGCAAAAAATACCAGGTCACCCGGACGAATATCGGCCAGATCTACCTTCTGTCCTACCAGGAACTGGGAACTGGAAGTGCGCGGTAAACTGATATCAATCGATTTATAGGCATTGGTTGTGAGCCCGGAGCAGTCCATACCTGAACGGGTAGTGCCACCGTATTTATAAGGTGTACCGGTAAAGGTGCGCGCAGTCTTGATGATAGTACTCACCTGATCATCACGCACGTTCGTTTTCTTGCGTGTGCTGCCACAGCTCGTGATTACCAGTGAAATGAAAACAAAAAGAATAAGCCTTTGAAAGCGTAATTCCTTAATTTTGAAACCCGGTGAAATAACCCTCATCGAAGCAAATTTACACGTTATATGGGATATGCTAAAGTAACGGAGCCGTCCGTGCTCATCAGTGAAGAAATCATTAGCCAGTTTCGTGCCATTACAGGCGATGCATTTGTTTTTGTAGACGAAGAACAGAAAAACGATTACGCTCACGATAAGACCGAAGACTACTTCTTCATGCCTGCCGTAGTCGTTAAACCCGCTAACGTTCAGGAGGTAAGTGAAGTATTGAAAGTCTGCAATCAATTTAAGATTCCGGTGAGTCCGCGTGGTGCGGGTACCGGTCTTGCCGGCGGGGCTATACCTACCCATCATGGTGTCGTGTTGTCTATGGAACGCTTCAACAAAATCCTGAACATCGATGAGTTGAACCTGCAGGCTACGGTGGAGCCGGGAGTAATCACCGAAGTATTTCAGAATGCAGTAAAAGAAAAAGGACTGTTCTATCCGCCCGACCCGGCCAGCAAAGGATCCTGTTTTCTTGGCGGAAACCTGAGTAACAACTCCGGTGGGCCCAAGGCAGTAAAATACGGAGTAACCCGCGACTATGTATTGAACCTGGAGGTGGTATTGCCTTCCGGTGAAATCATGTGGACCGGTGCTAATGTATTGAAGAACTCTACCGGCTATAACCTCACACAGCTGATGTGTGGTAGCGAAGGTACACTGGGTATCATCACCAAGATTGTATTCAAGCTGCGTGGCTTTCCGCAAAAGAATGTATTGATGATGATTCCTTTTGTAAGCAATGAAGAAGCGTGCAAAGCCATCGCGGCTATCTTCGTTGCGGGCATCACCCCATCTGGCATGGAGTTCTTTGAAAAAGAAGCGGCTGCGAAGACATTCGATTATTGTGATAAAGTATTAGGAAGCCCTGTTACTACGAAACTGACAGAAGGCATGGAAGCTTATCTTCTTTGCGAACTGGATGGCAACGACGAAGAAGTGTTAATGCGCGATGCAGAACGTGTGATGGGGGTAGTGGAGAAATTCCAGTCCGGCGAAGTATTGTTTGCTGATACTGCTGCACAGAAAGAAGAGCTTTGGAAAATCCGTAAGAACATCTCTCCTGCGGTGAACTGGTACACACTCACCAAATCGGACGATGTGGTGGTGCCTCGCTCACAATTGCCTAAGCTGATCACCGGCATTAAAGAAATCGGGAAACGGTATGGATTCAATACCGTTTGTTTTGGTCACCTGGGTGATGGTAACCTGCACGTGAACATTTTACGTGAAAACATCAGTGAAGAAGACTGGGCAACCAAAATACCGGAAGGCATTGGCGAGATCTTTAAACTGACCGTTGGCCTTGGCGGAACATTGTCGGGGGAACACGGTATTGGTATTGCCAAGCGTCCGTATATGCCGATCGCAATGAGTGATGTAAACCTTAACATCATGCGCGGCATCAAGAAAGCATTCGATCCGAATGGAATATTGAATCCCGGAAAGATTTTTTAAGAATCCGGATCAAATAAAATTATCCATTCAATCACCATGGCCTGTCTCCACAGGCCATTTTTATTTCGGCTAAAATCAACTACCATTCCGCCTTGTGGGGACACAAGCCGGGGATGGAAGTTTTCATTTTAATAACTCATTTTTGATCGCTTATTTTTTCTTCCCATGAACACACATCACCAGGAGATCTTACACCAGATCAAAGAAAAATCGGGAAAGCCTACGCAGCATACGGCATTAGATAACTATTTAGGCAATTCTCATTTTCGTTATCCCATCAGTATTCCGGTATTACGAAGCATTGGTAAAACATGGATGAAAGAAAATGCAGGTGAACTTTCCCTCAACGCATTTACCACATTACTGACCAGTCTCACCAGAGGCGAATCGTCCACTGAAAAAACAATGGCCGGAATTCTGCTCGACTATGCGCCCGCCGCATTGCGCCAGTTCGATCCGAAACTTTTCGATAGGTGGCTTGGCCCATTGCAAGGCTGGGCGGAAGTAGACACGCTGTGTACGGGAGTATATTCATCAACAGAAATAGCAAATCAGTTTACTGCATGGAAAAACGTGCTCCTTGATTTTACCAAAAGCAAGCAAATAGAAAAACGAAGAGCGTCATTGGTGTTGTTGGTATCACCCCTGCTGAAAGCAAGAAATGAAAATGTAGTAAAGATTGCCTTTCAAAACATTAACCGATTGAAGCAGGAGAAGGAAGTAATGATCACCAAAGCCATCTCATGGCTACTCCGCAGTGCCATTAAATACCACAAAGCAGAAGTAGCTGTTTTCATTGAAGAGCAAAACGAAACCCTGCCACGCATAGCCCTGCGCGAAACTTTGATCAAACTAAAGACAGGGAAGAAAACGAAATCAAAGAAAACGTAAGTAGTTGATCCATCACTTTACTTTCTGCCTTCTCTCCATCACCTCGCGCCAGGTGGTGAGTATAAATTTCTCATCAGTAAGAAATTTCTTCAATGCAGGATCCTGCATCGCCAGCAAATCACCTTTACGTTTTGTGCCGGAGTCAGTAATGTATTGAAACACTTCTGAGGGCTGCGTGCAATGCATAATCACCATGGTGAGGCCGGGCTGTACCTGCTTCAGTGTTTCGATATACTTCGCCGTAGCCAACTTCTGCAAAGCAGCATCGGTGATGTTTTTATCGTTCGGATAGATCCAGTCATAACTGAGATTATGCAGATCATCAAGTACGGGCAATCCTCCGTTCCAGATCATCTGTCCGGTTTGCATAAACTGTTTTGCCAGCTCGGGAGTCAAGCCATTCTGTTTACCAATCATTGAATTATGTCCACCGGGAAACATGACAGGGATCTTGTATTCAATACCTAATTGGATATAGCGTTGTAAAAACTCCGGTGAAGCAAACAAAGTGCCCATGTGTGAATCCATGTGCGTAGGAGTAAAACCCATGGTCTTTGCTCTTTCAATCTGTGCACGTAGCTCCGCTTCCACTTCATCTGCGTTGGCATGAGCCACTACTTCCTGTACGGATGGCCAGAACGCACCCTCACGATCTACCAAACCGGGCGAAGCAGGCTTACCCGTTAATGGTGCCCAGCGGTACGCTTTCCATTCCGATGTCAGGGTTAGATGTAATCCGGCATCGGTGTTTACATGATCGTTCAGGTAATGAACAAAGTCGGGCACCCAGGCGCAGGGCATCATCACACTGACGGAGGTAGCCACCCCTTTTTCGATGGCATGGATGGCGCCCTGGTTTGAGTCCCACGACATACCCGCATCATCTACATGAAGAATCAATACCCTTGCTCCTTTGGGATAACCGAGTTTTTCAGCAAATGTTTCCTGGGCAAATGAGGAGATCGAAAACAACAGCACAAGGCAGGTGATCAGAAACTTCATCATAGAACATCATTTTTTAACCAGAGATTACACGAATGATCAAAGATGAATTGACCTGCATACTTCGGTGACTTATCCATTTTATTTTCGGGGAGCTGTTACCGCAATGGAATCGGCCGAGTCTCTGTTCTTGTAGTATTCGTTGATCCGTTTTTTGTTTTTGCGGATGTTATCCTGCACATGCTTGGGCATTTTATTCATGCCGGGGCGTGGGCAATCCCAGTCTTCTACGGCGATGGTCTTGTAGTTTTTGGCCTGAAGTTGCTTCAATTCTGCCTTCGTTATTTTCCTGGGGGCATTCCTGCGTCTGGCCTGCAGTACTTTATAATTCACTCCGGCTTTTTTCTTCAGCCGTACGGTTTCCGGATGAGGGCATGAAATCTCCCCCGACCGGCAAGCTCCACATACGACCAAAACGATGAAAATTAAGCTAAAAACCTTCATTGCAACGGATTGAAATATCAATATAGAGAAATGACCGGATTTATGCCAACGCCCTATTTACTCGCTGAAAGGTCGCTGGGCACGTTATTAAAACGAAAGAGCCATCGGTTTATGATCCCGATGGCTCCTTTGTTTCGATGATGAATTCCTGATTTATTCGTTGCGCAGCGAGTTGACCGGGTTGGCCTGTGCCGCCCTCAACGCTTGCGTGGAGACAATCAGGAGGGCAAAAACCAACGTAACGATCCCGGTAAGTGGAAATACCCACCAGGCAATATCGATGCGGTAAGTGTAGCGCTCCAGTATGAATTTATTCAGTATCCACCAGGTGATTGGCGAAGCGGTAGCAAATGCAATCAATACAAGGCGTGAAAAATCCTTCGACATCAGTGTTACCAGTCCCAATACCGAAGCCCCCATTACCTTGCGTATGCCAATTTCCTTGGTGCGTTGCTCAGCCGTGAATGCAGCAAGGCCAAACAATCCTAATCCGGTGATGATAATGGCAAGCGTAGCAAACAAGCTCGCCAGCTGGCTGGTCATGTTGATGGTGGTGAATTTCTTGGCAAACTCCACATCAGCAAAATCATACTCAAATGGATACGCCGGATTATGTCTCTTAAAAATCGCTTCCACTTTTTGCAATGCACCTTTCATATCGGTGGTCTTTTCCATGCGAATGGTTATGGCATTGATCCAACCCGGGTTGTAAATAATAAACATAGGACCCACAGGTGAATACGGTGAACCCATCAATACATTGTCCACCACTCCAATCAACTCACGCTTTTCTCCCCACAGATCCAGTTGCTGACCAATGGGATCTTTTAAATTCATCAGATCAAGCCCCGCTTTATTGATAATGATCGCAGCGGTATCGCTTTTGAATTCTTCGGAGAAATCCCGACCCATCAACAATTTAATGCCCATGGTTTTGGTATAGTCATGGTCGGCAGAGATCGTTGCAAAGATGACCTTCTGACTTTCCGGTTTTCCCGGCCAACCTAAAAAGTTATTGGAGTTAATCTGCGTGATTGCACTATTCGAACGGGTTACCGAGCTCACCGCTCCGGACTGAAGTAGTTCTTCCTTGATGGTTTTATAGTTTGTACTGATCTCCTTGGTATCTTCTACCGTGATCAGGTTCTCCTGGCTGTAACCCAGATCACGGCTCTTCACATGTTGAATCTGCTGATAGATAATAATGGTACCGATGATGAGTAATATAGAAAATCCAAACTGAAGGGTAACCAACACCTTGCGCGGTGTGCTTGCACTCTTGCCTACCTTCACTTTACCTTTTAATACTTTGGCTGGCTGAAAGGAGGAAAGATAAAGGGCCGGATAGCTGCCCGATACAATGCCCGTGAAAAAGATAAGGCCTAGGGTAAAGATCCAAAACTGTGATGAGGTATAATCAATGGCCAGTTGTTTTTCCACCAGATCATTATAGAAAGGCAATGCTAGTTCCGTAAGCAGAACGGCAATACCAAAAGCGAAACAAGCAATGAACAATGATTCGCCCATGAACTGAAGTATAATCTCCGAGCGTCTTGATCCGATGCTTTTGCGTATGCCCACTTCCCGTGCTCTTCTTTCTGATCGCGCTGTGGACAAGTTCATAAAGTTGATACAGGCAATCACCAATATAAAAATGGCAATGATGGTAAACATCTGAACGTATTCAATCATGCCGCCTGCTTCTTTTCCGTTTTCAAAATCGGAATATAATCTCCATCGCTTCAGCGGATGCAGGAAGAATTCATGAGGCACATCGTTTTCTCCGTGTCGCGTGAGCAAGTCCTTGATCTTATTTTCCACGGTCACTTCCGAAGCGGGATCAGTAAGCTCGACAAATACCTGGTACGAATAATTTCCCCAGTTGTCTTTATCTCTCTTTATCCAGCTGCGTGTTTCATTCAGCTTCCAGGGCAATAGAAAATCAAACTGAAAAGAAGAGTTCTTCGGTATATCTTTCAATACACCACTTACTTTCAGGTTATCTTGATTATTGAGAAGAATACTTTTGTTGATGGGATCTTCATCGCCAAAAAGCGCTTTGGCTGTCGATTCGGTAATCACAATGGAACCCGGCTCGGCCAACACCTGGGTGGCGTTACCCTGCAGCAAAGGAAATTCAAACATGGTCAGAAACTCTTCACTGGCAAAAAACGCTCGCTTGTTGATCCGCTTGTCTCCCACCGTTAAGAGCTGATCGCCACCCCAATCGGTAATTACCGTATTGGCAATATTGTTATGTTCGGTTTTCAATCCCTCTTTGGTGGGCAGCGGAACGGAAGTCCACGAGTTCACCTTTCCGTCAAAAGTGGCATTGATCCACACCTGATATAAGCGGTCGGCCTTCGGATGCTGCCTGTCAAACGACAACTCATCGTACACCCACAGCAAAATGAGTAAACTACAGGTGATCCCGATCGATAACCCGGCGATATTGATGAACGAATAGGTCTTGTTCTTAAACAGATTACGAAGCGTAACGAGAATGTAGTTTTTCAGCATAGCAGCAAGCATTTAGATGATAAGTACCCCCCCTTTTACTAAAGGTTACCGATCATGCTATTAAATTATGACTATAAGATGGGGAACCCGGATAAAAGGTTGCATCTCCACAGGTATCTTTTACATTCCATTTCTTCCCCTGCTGAAGAGGACCGACAAAGACCTCCGTACAAACCGGGTGATCTTGATTTTTAGTCGAACGAGAATTTAGATTCGCTCGTGATTCCTTTCCACGAATCTGAACGGAACGGGGAAGCAGGAAATCCTTCTTTATTGTACAGATTAGCATCTTCCGGGTTGTCCGCCCAGGCAAAGCGTACTGCTACTGCGGTGGCCACATCATCCGAAGTCACTACTACCTCATTGCCTTCAATCCATGCTTTCGCATAATGAAACTTCTGATCGGGTCCTGCTATTTCAAATCCCTTCAGGTATCCGTATTTATCTTTCACCATCAGTCCACTGCCGGTTTGTGTGAACGAAACCCTGATTTTATTTCCCTCCGCTTTCATGGATTGGTACATCGGACCACTATACACGTTGTTTTTTGCATATACTTTGTTCAATGCAATGGCGGCCAGCCGCTTGCCTACATCTTGTTTGTTACGGGGATGTATGTCATTGGCATCGCCAATATCGGTGGTTACCGCCATACCTGTATTGGGCAACGAAAGGGTCATGGTTTGTGCTTCGCGTAATTCTCCCCATGTGCTGCCATGTTCACTTGTTCCGTTGGCCGAATTAAAGCTGGCCAGCTGTACAAAGTAAAACGGAAAGTCGCCCTGCTTCCATTGCCTGCGCCAATCCTGAATCATCAACGGAAAAGCAGTACGGTATTGATAGGCTCTTCCCGCATTTGATTCTCCCTGATACCAGATTACACCTTCTATTGCAAAATGAATGATCGGATGAAGCATGGCATTATATAATAAAGTCGGATAGCTGTTCGGGCCAACCGAAGTAGTTCCTTCCGAAACTGATTCGATGTTATATCGCCAGTCACCCGCAAGGGAAATGGCTGCACCACTTGCCGTAGTGAGTTTTACATCTTTGGCATCGCCATGAAAACCACCTCCGCCACCCGTGTCCGTAACACGAACAGCAATTACGTTTACTCCTTCCTTCAATATGCCGACAGGTATCGTGTACTTTCTTTTATCGTTATATTTTTTTGTTGTACCTACGGATTGCCCGTTAACAAATGCTTCATCGCTATCATCAATCATCGCCAGCTCCAACGTGGCTTCTTTACCCGCATCCGCGCCAGCGATGGTTACTGACTTACGAAACCAAAGAACACCATCAAGGTCTTCCAGTTTCTGTTGTTCCCATAATCCGGGTACGGTCATGGTATTCCATTGGGTATCGTTATACCCTGCCGACTTCCATTGTGCTGAACCCGTTGAAGGCAATGTCATGTTCATCGCTTTTAGTTTAGCGACCAATGCATCATTCCGTTTCTTTGCCAGGGCATCCAGGTCCAGCTGGGGCATAGCGGTAATCATGTTTTTAAACTCCGGGCTTTGCTCAAATGCTTCACGGCTTGTCCATGTTTCGGAATGAGTGCCTCCCCACGAGGTATTGATCAATCCTACCGGTACATTCAATTGCAAATACAATTCACGCGCAAAGAAATAACCAACCGCGGTGAAGTCACCCGCAGTGGATGGCGAGCATACTGTCCAGCTACCGCCTTTCACATCTTCTTCGGGTTTGGAGGACACTGATTTTTGCACCAGGAACTGACGTATCTGCGGATAGTTTGCATTTCGGATTTCGCTATCGGCATGGTTTGCCGATGCCAGAGGCCACTCCATATTCGATTGACCTGAACACACCCACACTTCACCAATGAGCACATCAGAAAGTGTGATGGTATTTTTTCCTTTGAACACAACCTGATCAGGGCCACCGGCTGCTTCAGCGGCAAGGGTTACCGTCCACTTGCCCGATTGATCTGCCTTCACCGATTTGGTTTGCTGCCTGAACTGCACCGTTACTTTTTCATTGGCATCGGCCCATCCCCAAAACGTAATGGGTTTGTTTCGCTGAAGGATCATGTTATCGCTCAGTATTTTAGGCAAGCGGATAGTTGCTTGAGCAGCTACCGAAAACAAAGCAAGCGTAAGCACTGCCAGGTAATTGAATATCCTTTTCATAATTGAAAAAACAGATTAATGTAGAATCAGAAATATAAGAAAAAATTAAGGTCCGACACCGTTTCAATCGGTATA
>JAHEZH010000062.1:24490-30367 GCA_023251155.1 Flammeovirgaceae bacterium
GAGTCCAAAAAACAAAACGATCATTTCAAACTTCATTTTATCGAATTCATCTTTTAAACGGTATCTTGGGGCCGTTCTTAAAACCTGTCCGGTAACGGAGACCAAACGCTTGAGGTATTTCTTTCACATTGGCTATAACGGCTATCGCTATCGTGGCTGGCAGCGGCAACCCGATATCAATAACGTGCAGCAGGTGCTGGAGACGGCACTGTCCAAAATCCTGAAAGAGCCGTGTTCCATTATGGGCTGTGGTCGCACCGATGCCATGGTTCACGCCAGCCAGTTCTTCTTTCACATCGATGTAATGAACCCATGGGATTTCGATATGCAGTTCCGCCTCAACAAAACATTGCCCGGCGATATTGCGGTATTTGACATCTTACCGATGGAGAACAATCAGCACGCCCGCTTCGATGCCACTCACCGGTCATACGATTATTTTATCCATACCTACAAAGATCCTTTCTTAAGCACATTGAGTTCGTTATACCTGAAAGAAGCGCTTCAATTGGATAAAATGAAACAGGCTGTAGCGTTGCTGCCACTATACAATGACTATCGCGCCTTCTGCAAAACTCCGGATGATTACCGGACGACCATCTGCCATGTCACCGCGGCTGACTTATATATCGATGCCAATGAAGATCATCTTCGTTTCCACATTTCAGCCAATCGGTTTTTAGGAAAAATGATTCGTATCATCGTGAACAAGATTCTGGATATTGGCCGTGGAGAATTGAGTGTCGATGAATTTGAAAGCTACCTGATAACCAAAATAACCCCGCCTACCATTGAGCCTGCCTATCCCCAGGGACTATACCTTTCAAAAGTAACTTATCCGTACCTGGACCTGCCACCCCGGGCCGACTTTACCGCCATTCTTCAAAACAGAGTAGAGGCATGGAAAGTAATTTCTTAAAAATCCATCCGCTGCACCGCACACGTATATCCCAAAAGCTTCCATGAGTAAATTCATCTCCCTGGTACTACTGTGTTTGGTTCATTGCTTTGCATTCGCCCAGGTCATCGACAACAATGCCAGCTTCCGCCTGGTGAATGCCGCACATTACCTGCGCATTCATTATGAGAATGATTACTTCAGCGGAAGTGATCAATACTATACACAAGGAGTAAACGTGGAGCTGGTTGCCCCGGTACTAACGAAAAATCCCGTCAACAAAATGTTGATCTTGCCCAAACGAGGTACTCGCCAGTTTGGTATTGCGCTGGATCATGCCGCTTATACACCTACGAGTATCCGGTTCAACAGCATCCTCTATGGCGACCGGCCTTTCGCTGCTTACGCGATGGCGAAGTCGTTCGCGTCTGTCAGCGATGCGGCAAAACGAACCCGGATTACTTCCGCATTATCTATCGGCCTGATTGGTAAAGTAGCCGGAGCATACGAAATACAAAAAGCGATACACCGCTGGATCGGCGACACCGATCCCAAAGGATGGCAATACCAGATCAAAAATGATGTGATCATCAACTACGAAGCGGCTATAGAAAAAAACATTTTCGCTACTGACTTCTTGTTGGTGAACGGATTTACAGCGTTGCGTGCCGGTACATTGAGCGATAAATTCTCGCTGGGGGCAGTGCTGATGGCTGGCAAATTCAATAACGCCACTTCTGTGGCTTTCAAAGGCAAAGCGGCGACAGCTGAAAAACAAAAATTCACTTTTCATTTTTATGCGCAGCCGGTGATGAATGTCATCGGCTATGATGCTACCCTGCAGGGCGGACTGTTGTTTAACCGAGATAGTCCATACACCTTATCCTCAAAGGAAATCGAGCGGCTCACCTTCCAAGGCAATGCAGGTTTCGTTTTTAATATTGGCGCTACCTACATTGAATATTATCAATCGGTACTTAGCAAAGAATTTGAGACCGGGCAGCGTCACAACTGGGGCGGTGTGCGCATCGGTCTGCTCTTCTAAGTACCTCTCTCTTTATTTTCGTCCAACAGATCTGATTTTGTTTGCTAATTTTGTTGCATGACCCCGGCACATGATACGCATAAAAAGAACCGACTCTAACGATCAGGACTTCATCGAACTGGTGAAACAGCTCGATGCCGATCTGGCCAGGCGAGATGGAGAAGAACACTCCTTCTACCATCAGTTCAATTCAATCGCACTGATTAAATATGCGTTGGTTGCTTATGAAGATCCGCATCCGGTAGGCTGTGGTGCTATTAAAGAAATCGATCCGGAAACCGTTGAGGTCAAGCGCATGTACGTATTGCCCGAATACAGGGGAAAAGGCATTGCCATTGAATTGGTAACCGCGTTAGAACAGTGGGCACGGGAAATGGACTACCGGCAATGCATTCTTGAGACGGGAAAGAAGCAACCCGAAGCCATTGCTCTTTATAAAAAACTGGGATACGAAATCACTCCTAACTACGGACAGTATATTGGCGTTGAAAACAGTATTTGCTTCAAAAAAATAATCCAATCATTATAATTACTACCCGATGGGACTGTTCGATTTTCTAAAGAAAGCTAAAGCCGATGAACCCATCGATGACTTCACCAAACAAGTGATCGAAGAATCATTGGATTTCATCAAGCTGTTTAAAGAACGATACATCGGGCTTGACTTTACCGTAGAAAGTTTAAAGAAAGTAGATGCTATATTGGAGGATGTAGCCGAGTTCCAGGAAGACATGGAAGAGCTTCAAGTGAAAACCATTATCCAAAAAACATCCGCATATATTTTTGAAGTAGCGCGCCGAAATTATGGCGGAAAATATTATTGGTACGAGCAGTTGGCCCAGCCCATACTGGTTACCGGTCAGCCTGATTTTGAAATTTCGTTACTCGCCCTGGAGAAAGTGAAAGGAAGACTCAAAAACGGTAAAGAAGACAATATCCCTTATTTCTTTCAGGGATATGTGGACCGGGTGAAGAAAGCCAAGCCGGGAGATAAAGCGATGATTGTTTGACCGCTTCCCATCAGGCAGACTCATTTTTCGAAGGTCCGAAGGTCTCAGCGGGGTCTGCGTAGCGACCCTGCGTACACGAATCGTTTGACCGGGATTGATCATGGCTAAGCTCATTTCGTTAGCTGAACTCATTACGTTCCACTGTGGCTATGATTATTTGACTCCGGTAATACTCCACCGTTCACAGTTCATGAGGGGTCCCTTCGGAGACCCCTCATGGAACGGGCGGCCTTAGCGGCGTCTGCGTAGCGACCCCGCGACATGACTGATGTTCCTGGATAGGAACCAGCCGTACACCTGTATACTGTGAATGGGTAAGCTCTTCCCATCAGGCAGACTTATTTTTCAGGTTGCTTCCGGTAGTCTTTTACCAGCAGGTAGACTGAAAATACAAAGGTGATCAGGTAAACGATGGCCAGTCCGGTCTGTTTGAATTTCAGGTTCTGCACATCGAACTGTTTCCACAAGGCCACTCCCACAATAATGGCGACAATTAAAAAAATGAAGTTCAGCGATTTCTTATTTTTCATAAACATGACCATTTTAAGGGTGTAAATGTTCAACCATTCCCCAAAGAAAACCCAATACAAGTGATAAAAACATATACGAAAGGGGAATTGAAATACTTCTGATCACTACTCCTTTTTTTGAATATACTGATTGGGAGAAGAATTGATAATAAAACCAGACGCCATAAAAGATTCCAACGCCACCGCTGATTACAAAATAGATCAGTGATAATACGTTGATGTTTGTATAAAAGATCGCTATGATCGAAAAGGTCAATCCAAAAATTAACTCGGCAGCAGTCTTATATGAATTTAAAACCAGATGCTCGGAGTAGTTGAATTTTGCTTTACGAAACCAGGCAAAGCTGAAGAAAGAATTGACGGGAATGGCAATCAGTAAAATGATTTTAGGATACTTTGTCGCGAAGTTTTCGAAGCTATTCGTTACTGCTTTGCTGGCTTCGGGCATAAGATCGGCCATTTTAATGTGAGAATAAGGAGCAAGCAAAGCAGAGACCGCCAAAATCAGAACGATGAGTGTAACAAAAGGAAAATAGTCAATTCGCTTGCCTTCAATGTATTCTCTGATACCATGACCGGGTCGGGTGAACAGTACTTTGAGTGTAAAGAAAATTCCCTTGTCCACATGCCAGACTCCGTGAATAAAGTCATGTTCAATAAAATGCTTCAATGAATACCGATGCGTACTTGCCTTTTGTCCGCAGGTGGAGCAGTAGTTTCCGGCTAACGGATGATCGCAATTCAGGCAATGGGAGTTCATCGTTGAGGGTGAATGAATGTTCCACTGGCCGCTTTTTCCGTATTGCGGGATCTGATTTCCTCATGGATTGATTTCCATGAGATCCAAAGAGGCAGCCACGTGATCGGCAGCACCAGTACAGCAACGAATGAGATGGGTCTTGCTTGGAGAAATAGCAGCGTTGAAACCGCCAGCACCCCCAGGATGACAAAGGCAATGAGGCAACTTTTTAACGTAATTCTTCTGCTAATGAGTTCGTTCAGATTGAGTTCCGATAGTTTTTTCATGCCTGAGCCATCTTTCTGACAAAGGTGAATGCAATTTTTTTTTTGGAGGCTACACTTTAGTGTAAATTGTACGCTCATCGCATAAAATGAAAGGCAACAGTAAGTCAACTCTGCTCACCAAAAACAATGTAGGTAACGTATCAGCAGAGGATCATCTTCAGCAGCAGGATTACCTGGAAGCGGTGAGGTCTTTTGCCCGACTCACGTATGAAAGCATCTATGTGATTGATTATGCGAAGATGGCTTTTGAATACGTGTCAGAGAACCCCTTGTTCTTGTGCGGTCATTCTCCCAACGAAGTGCTGCGCATGGGGTATGACTTCTATTTCAAAAATGTACCTGAAGCTGACCTGGAACTCCTGAACACCATCAATGAGGCGGGATTTGACTTTTTCAAAGAGGTGCCCGACGAGGAAAAGAAACGTTACAGCATCACGTATGATTTCCATTTGATTAATAAAGAGGGAAGGCACATGCTGATCAATCATAAGCTTACTCCATTATTTCTTACGAGCGAGGGAAAGATGTGGAAGGCGATGTGCATTGTTTCGATTTCACATCATCCAAGTCCGGGTAATGTGTATATCCATAAGCAGGGCACGAATGATCTCTGGCAACTAGAGATCAAAGACAAGGTGTGGCGCAAGTCAGAGAAACCAAAACTGACAAAGCGAGAAGTGGAGATCTTGCATTTGTATGCACAGGGGTTGACCATTAATCAGATCGCAGAAAAGATATTCGTAGCTCCCGATACGGTGAAGTACTACCGGAGAAGAATTTTTGAACGCCTGGGTGTGAGTAATACGGTAGCGGCACTTTCCTATGCCGTCAATAGCAAGATTATTTGAATTACACGGACTGAATATCCGGTGGATGTTTCGGAGGAATTGGATTCACTACGAAAATACATGTCACTGGTAGTCCTTAGAAATCTTTCCAGGAGTTTCGTATATCTTTTCTATTGCACGCTGCGTGAAATCGGATCATTCTCCCTTAACGGTCACGTATGCGCCGGCAAAATTCATTTTCTCGTTTGTCGCGATTTTCTAAAGTCAGAGAAGAGTATTTTATCCCACAGCGAAGAGGTCACTCCATATCCTTTGGTGGGGTCCAGGTAATGATGCTGCATGTGGTGATTTTTCATTCGTTTCCAAAACCTGCTTTTAAAATGGAGATGATGTATCGCATAATGCGACATATCATAAAACAGATAGCCCGCCAGAAAAGCAGCCGTGAAGGCGCTGAGGTATTCGGCTGGCAGCACGATGCGAAACAACAGATAGAACAGTAACGCAAGCGGAAGACTGACGGAGGGCGGCATGACCAGCCGCAACCGGTCGTTGGGATAATCATGATGGATACCATGAA
>JAHEZH010000063.1 GCA_023251155.1 Flammeovirgaceae bacterium
CTACTACTATATCCGGTTATACCAATATTGATTATGAGAATGCCACCGTGGTTGGAACGCAGTTGCTCCATCGTGGGCAGGACATCATCTATTTCAAAACCCTGGGCAGAGACGTGATGGAAACAGGTCATACCTACATGGTTGAATCGAGTAAACCCATTACACTTCAGTATGGTGCTTTATATGGCAATGAGCGTGATGGCGGAGGCAATGTTCCTTCCAGCAACGGCAGCTCCTCGGGTGAGTTATTCTATTTTGCTGTTCCCTACCAAAGCGGCGGTGAGCAGGAAATACGAGTTGTTTCATGGGATGATGCGAACAGTGTTAAACTGGAACGATACAATGCCGGAGCATGGATCACTGTAAAGAGCTGGAGTCTCAATAAATACGGGTTCTCTGATTGGGTAGGAAAATCGAATGGGAATGTTTCCTATCCAACGATTTTTCGTATTACCGGAACGGCAGGAAAACGGGTAAGTGTTTTCGAAGCGAACTGGCTCGAAACCGGAAACCCCGGCACGTCAGACATTGGGTCCATGCTTTCGTCAGAGAATGGAACCTCAGCGGGCAAGAAGTTCATCGCCTACATGGCTCCTCCTGGTAATGAGCAAAATGTAAGAGATCCCTTTTCAGGAAATCTATTCGGCCAGCAACTCACTCACCTGTATATTTCCACGCGCACCGGAGCTCATGTTACGGTAAAGGATGCCTTTACCAATGGCTCCGATTTCACCAGGAACTTTGACATTGCCCCCGAGCGGTATGTGGATTGCGCGCTTACGTTACAAGAATGGAAGAATATTTATAACGGAACAGGCACAACCAGTGGCGGGCCAAAGCGTCCCTACCTGGTGATTGAATCCGATCAACCCGTAAGTGTTTTTAATACCAACTTTAATGACAACTGGATGACCTATCTGGGGACTTCGCAATCACAACGCTTTTCGTTAAAAACGTCAACTCCTCCATCGGCCATTGTTCCAGGAGATCATCCCGTCATTGTTACGCAGATCGTTTCCAATTCGCCACTGCCGATTGAAAATGTCACTGCCTCGTTGCAGGTAGAAGGAAATGTACGAATAATCGCTTCCGTATTCAGCGATGCTTCCGGTCCGATTCAGGCAGGACAAGTGAGCAGCGATGCTCAATCGGCATCTTTTACCAATTTACCAACATTGGTACCGGCAAACTCCTACTCCTTCAACACGACTGTGGTTGCCACTGTAGCCAATAGCAATGGCGATTTATCTATTGGTAATTCGATCGGCACGCTTACTTCGCAGCTCACAGGTACAACGGATGGCTTATCTCTTCAGGCAGTTTCATCGAATGGACTCTTTGTTAACTCAGCCGATCAAACCCAGCTTTTATTTTCACGATCAACCGATGTAACGTGGGACAACCTGCTGACCAACTCATGGACAGTCAATCTGATTGATTATAACAATGACAACTGGGATGACATCTTTATTACCGAGCGCGATAAAGCAAAACCGAATTATTTGTATCGCAACAATGGTAATAAAACCTTTACCCCAATCACCGGTGAAGGGTTAGTGAAGGATTTGGCCATATCGATTTCCAGCAGTTGGGCAGATGTGGATAACGATGGAGATCTTGATGTTCTTATTACCAACAATACCGAAAAACCAAATGCCTTTTACATCAATAACGGGAATGGCACTTTTACTAAAAACCAGTCTGCCGGATTTGTACAACAACCTTCCTATTATCACAATTCAACATGGGTAGACTATGATAATGATGGCTTACTGGATTTGTTCCTTTGTAATTATTGGCCAACGAAGTTAAATGAATTGTGGCACAATGACGGGAAGGGAAATTTTTCATTTCAGGACAAGTCACTACTATCCCAAACTCCGGGAAATGCAGCGAGTGTCACGTGGGTCGACTATGACAATGATGGATTAATGGATGTATTTATTCCTGACAATAAAGGAGGAAAAAACAAACTTTTCCATAATGAGGGCGGTGGACAATTCACCACGATTGACAACATCATCTCGCAGGAAGGTGGTTTTTCAGTAGCCAGCTGTTGGGGGGATATTGATGGGAATGGGTACAGCGATCTTTTTGTATCCAATGCTTCTGCTCGCGACAACTTCCTGTATTTAAACAAGGGCAAGGGTATATTTCAAAAGGTTACTACAGGCGATGTCGTTCACAATGGGGGACATTCGCATGGTTGCAGTTTTGCCGATGTTGATAACGATGGTGATCTTGATTTGTATGTGAACAATGATGCGGGTGACAAGTTTTTGTATCTGAACAATGGCATTGGTGAATTTACGCGCAAAATAAACGAAGTGATCACAGCCAACTATGGAAAGGCCCTTGGGCATGCATGGGCAGATTTAGATAAGGATGGTGACCTGGATCTGTTCAGCGTAACGCACAGTAATGAGCGCAATCATCTTTTCTGGAACAATGGAAACAGTAATCATTGGATACAGATGAAACTGATGGGAACCACATCAAACCAATCAGCAATAGGTACCCGTATCCGCTTGAAAAGCAATAATCGCTGGCAGCAGCGCGAGATCAATAGCCAGTCAGGGATAGGCGGGCAAAGCAGCTATCGTAATCACTTCGGGTTAGGTAGAGCAACCCAGGTAGACTCCTTAGAGATCCATTGGCCATCCGGTATGATTCAGGTGATTACCAATGTACCGGCAGATCAGGTATTGATGATCACCGAAGAAACGGGAAGTAAGGTAGAGGGTGTTCTCTTTATCGACACCAATACGAATTGTCAGAAAGAGAATGATGAAGTGTATCTGGCCAACCAGGCCATCAAAATTTCACCTTTGAATAAGGTGAGTATGACTGATGCTACAGGTAAGTTTCATGCCCAACTGGCACCCGGTAATTATTCGATCGAGTTGCTGCAAAATACGCACTACCAATTAGCCTGTGCAAATGCGGTGATTGATGTGAAGGTCAATAGCAATGGTCAACGTATTGTGTTGGGAGAAATCGCCGCCAAACCGATGTGTAACTGTGCCGATGCAAAGATTAATGCCTACACGACTGCACTTCGCAGAGGCTTTGGCAACGACTATTTCGTTGAGGTATCCAATCAGGGAGTACTGCCGCTGGAAAATGTGGAAGTGAAAGTAACCGCGCCAGAGAAACTCCATTTTAACGCGGCCGTGCCTTCCTGGAATTCGCAGCAGAAAGCCGGATCTGCATTTGAATACACCTGGAAAGTGGGTCGGATGAAAGGCAATGAGTTACAAACGATTCAAATTCGCGACAGCGTCTCCCTGGGGCTGAATGTAGGGGATGAAGTAATTATTCAATCAGAGGTACGGCATACTTCAGCAGAAGAGAACGTTCGGAATAACAGCAGTACGAATACTTACGAAATTGTAGGAGCTATTGATCCCAATAGGCTCATCGCTTCACCGCGTGGACAAGGCGATGAACATTTTATTGCAAATACACAGGAAATCACTTACCATATCCAATTTGAAAATTTCGGAAACCACACCACTTCCTTTATTACAGTATCCGATACACTACCTGATCTTTTCGATTTATCCACCTTGCATGATATCCAATCCAGCCATGGACCTGTTGATACACGAATTGAAGGCAATCAGGTACTATTCCATTTCCGAAACATTCACCTCACCCCATCCGCACTGGACTCCGTCAAGAGCAAAGGATTTGTCGAATTTAAGATCAGTCCTCATCGTGGCGTTTGGGGAACAGTGAATAACCGTGCACAAATCACATTCGATTATAATGAACCAATAATGACTAACACGGAGATGCATACGTACCTGAGCAAACAAAGCGTTGATTTTGGACAGCTCCTGGTTTTTCCTAACCCGGCCACCAGCGGAAAAGCCAATCTGCTCATCAATCCATCCGGTGAAAATAAAGACGTCATTGCTGAGGTTGCCTTTTTTGACCTGCACGGTAGTGTGGTCAAGAAAATAGAATCGAATCAATCCATTCTGCCGGTAGATCTTGCTGATTTATCCAATGGTTTGTATATTGTTCAAGTAAGATCCAGCGATTCAAAGATTTACAGAGGAAAGCTTATTGTACAACGATAACAATTGTGAGGCACTTTTGAACTCTTACGAACCATTGATTATCTGTTGAGGAACAAACCAAAACAAAGTAAATGAAAGCTGCCTCGTTTTTATTACACGATAATCACTTCGTTTCGGGTAGACGAAATGGAGCAATTGATGAAAATACATGCCAGCTTGTATTGGGATTGGGTGATAAGCTGCACCTTGCGGATCCCGACAGTTACAGAAACATCCGGGCCAAATTTCCGTCTGCACATATTGCACTCTGCAGCACAGCAGGAGAAATCTTTGATGCCGAAGTATCCGATCATACGCTTTCGTTAATTGCCTTTGAATTCAGCCACACTACGATTAAACCTGTCTCCATTAACATCAACCAATTTCGCGATAGTTATAGCGCAGGTGAGGCACTTGTGAATTTGCTACCCCCCGATTCATTACACTATATCTTTGTGCTCTCCGATGGCAGCCTGGTGAATGGCAGCGAACTGGTACGCGGCATGAACCATGTCGTAGGCAAAACCATTCCCATTACCGGCGGATTGGCAGGTGATGCGACCGATTTTGCTTCCACATTAGTGGGCTTGAATGAACCACCATCCACAGGTACTATTATTGCGATTGGTTTTTACGGCAACCGTTTAAAAGTATCGCATGGAAGCAAAGGCGGATGGGATGTCTTTGGACTGGAGCGCAGGGTGACGAAATCAATCGGGAATGTACTTTATCAGATTGACGGTAAAGAGGCCCTTACCCTTTATAAGGAATACTTGGGGAAGTATGCGAATGAGTTACCGGCGTCTGCACTCTTGTTCCCGTTATCCATCAAACTACAGGAAAACAGTGAACCCATCGTTCGTACAATACTGGGTATTAACAATGAAGATCAAAGTATGGTATTTGCCGGTGACGTACCGGAGGGTGCCCGCATCCGCTTCATGAAGGCCAACTTTGATAAATTGATTGATGCCGCTGTTGCGGCAGCACATAGTTCTGCAGGAAGTCCTCAAGACGGTTCTCAAAAGGTAGCTATTCTGATCAGCTGTGTAGGACGTAAGCTGGTATTAGGAAAACGGGTGGAAGAAGAAGTCGAAGCCGTGCGAGACACCTTAGCGCCAGATGTATTGATTAGCGGATTCTATTCGTATGGTGAAATTTCTCCTTCGGGTGCACTGACACAATGTGAACTGCACAATCAAACAATGACCATTACTACGTTTGAAGAAATATAGATACGATGAACTTTCACAGGCTTCTGGAAAGACAGATTAAAAAATTTATTCCGGAACCCGGCTGGGGTGAACCCTGGCTTGAAAAATTTCTGGCGGCCGTCAATGAATCCTACCTTTCGTTTGAACGCGACAAAGAACTCTATGAGCACTCATTCCATATCAGCGAAAAAGAATATCAGCAATTGAATGCCGATTTATTGGCAGAAGTCAACATCAAAAAACTCTCCATCAAAAAATTAAAAGATTCCATCAGCACTATTGATCTGGAAAATAAGATCAGTCTCGATCCGCACTCAGATAATCTTCTTTCTATTGTTGATTATCTGAATGAGCAAATCGACCAGCGTAAAAAGGTGGAAGAAAAGTTGCGCGACCTGTCACTGGTTTCCGAAGAAACCTCCAATATGGTGCTTATCGCAGATGCCCATCAGAAAACCGTGTGGGTCAATAAAGCATTTTGCGAAATTTCCGGCTACACACTGCAAGAAGTAATAGGAAAAAAACCTGGATACTTTCTGCAAGGCCCTGGCACCGATCAAAAAACCATATCGAAGATAAGAGAAGAACTGCAAGCGGGGAATAGTTTTCATGGGCGGATCTTAAATTATAATAAGTCGGGTAGCACCTATTGGATTGACCTCTCCATTAATCCAATTAAAGATAATGACGGTAAGATCAGCAAGTACATTTCGGTGGGCACAGATGTTTCAGACCAGATCCAAAAGAGTGAAGAACTTCTGAAAAGTGAATTGAAATGGAAAATAGCCATGGAAGGTTCAGGAGGTGGTGTATTTGAGTATGATGCCGAAAAAAATCACTTCATCACTTCTACCAACCTGAAAGTGATGTTAGGGCTCCCCCCCGAACAACCTTTCCTGTCCATTGAGGAGCTTACGGAATGCATCGTTCCGGACAGCCGCAAAAAAATCACCAAGGCCTTTGAACAACTTCTTTCGGGGCATCTTCATACAATTAATCAGGAAATAAGTTTCCTCCACACGGATGGTACGGAACTCGCTTTACTGATAAAAGCACTACCAACTAAATTCAATGCACAGGGAAAGCCCAGTTATATTCTGGGCACAACTACCGACATTACAGAGATCAAACAGACGGAGATCGCGTTGGCCAATCGTGTCCGCCAATTTCAGGGATTATCGGAAAACATACCCGCAGCGATCTACGAATACCAATTCAATAAAGATGGCACAGAAAAGTTTAAGTACATCAGCCCGGCCATCGAAAAGATTTTTGGTATTAGCCCTGCTGAGTTTATGGCCAATGGGATTTCCTATATCCATCCGGAAGATCTTCACATTTTTCTCTCGAAAAATAAGTTAGCCAGAGATTTGCACGTGCCCTTCATTTGTGAATCACGACTGATTATTCCGGGGAAAGGTACTTTTTGGCAATATGTTTCTTCCTCATTTACCTACTATACCCAGCGTGGAGATGCTGTCTTTACAGGGATCATTAGCGACATCACCCAGGAGAAAAACGCAGTTGACCTTTTGAGAATAAATGAGGAGAAATACAAGGCAATCATTGCTACGATGAAGTTGGGACTGCTGGAGGCTGATCAGAACAATTTGATCACTTATGCCAACAATGCCTTTTGCAGGATGAGTAATTGGGAGCACAGCGAATTGATTGGGTGTAACATCAACCATGTACTGCTGCCCATCACCTTTGTTCGTGATCAGAATCCATTGAATGACTGGGATGCCCATGAAATAAAAGTTAAAGACAAGCTGGGGAATGAAAGATGGTGGCTGGTCAGCAAGGCGCCTCGTTACAGTGAGCGAGGGGTACAAGTGGGATCGGTAGGTATCTATCTGGATATTTCTCAGCAGAAGGATCTGGAAATTAGTTTAGTCAATGCCCGCGAGGAAGCTATCAAGCTGGCCAAAACGAAGGAGAATTTTCTGGCGAATATGAGTCATGAAATCAGAACTCCGTTAAATGGCATCATTGGAATGATTCGTGAATTACGAAAGATGGAACTCACCAGGAAACAAGAGCTATACGTGCGTAACGCTGGTACCGCCAGCCAGCATCTGCTTTCCATTGTTAATAATATCCTTGATCTGTCCAAGATAGAAGCGGGTGTTTTTGATCTTTCAACCGCCCCCTTCAGCCTCCGTGAAGTATTTAAAGAAGTGAAAGAGATTGTGAAATCGATGGCCGTAGAAAAAGGGCTGGAACTCAAATTTGATATTTCAAATGATCTCGCAAAACGATTTATCGGTGATTCCTTGCGTGTCCGTCAGATCCTGATCAATATCATCAGCAATTGCATCAAGTTTACGGAGAGAGGTTCAGTGGATATCCACTGTTCTGTCAAACAGAACAATGAGCGGTCACAAAACATCCTCATCACGGTACAAGACACGGGTATCGGTATGGATACGTCTTTTCTGGAAACGATATTCAGCAAATTCACACAGGAAAACGATTCGACGAATAGAAAGCACAGCGGCACAGGCCTTGGAATGGCCATCACACAGGAGCTGGTTCACATGATGCACGGTGAAATCAGCGTTTCCAGCAAAAAAGGGAGTGGAACCACATTTACTGTTCAGCTGTCTTTTGACGTAGATCCTGAAAATAATGGAGCCGAACTGAATGTCATTGACTATTCTTTCTACCTGACTGGAAAGCGAGTGCTCATTGTTGAGGACAATGAGTTGAATCGGTTGGTCGTACAAAACTCCCTGAATCATTACGGAGCGATCATCACAGAGGCCGCTAATGGTGCGGAGGCCATGTCACTCCTGAGTGCATTTACGTTTGACATCATTTTAATGGATTTACAAATGCCTGTGCTGGATGGATTTGAAACCACAAAATTGATTCGCGAAAAAGGATGGACGATACCCATCATTGCACTGACGGCAAATGCCTTTAAAAGTGAAATTGATAAATGCCTGAATTTGGGTATGAATGATTTTGTTACCAAGCCGTTTGACGAGGACTTACTATTGAAAACAATTATCAAAAACCTGAAAAATCCGGAGGATGATGTACACCCCACATCTCTTCGTGCGGCACCTACCGATGAAAAACTTTATGATCTGTCACGAATTAAATTACTAAGCCGGGGAAATACTGCTTTTGTAAATCAAATGATCACCTTATTCTATAATCAGACACCCGCTTTTATAAGCACACTCACCCGTGCGCTGCAGGAGCGTGATCTGGCATTAATCAATAAAATCGGTCATAAAATGAAAGTTTCTGTGTTGGAAATGGGCATAGGAAGCATAAAAAAAGACATCGAATACCTGGAATCCGTTAGTGAGTATGAACCTCAGCTTTCAGAAAAGGTGTTGAATGTGAATAACACCTTACAAAAGGTGGCGGATCAACTGAACGGCTACCTGAGCAACGGCTGATCTTCTTAAATAGGGCACACACTCCATTGTGAGTCAGATCGCTTTACCTACAGAACAGACATGGAATCCCAACAGGTGGTACTACCCATGCCGCCTCCCCGGATATAACAATTTGCCTTTTTTAGCTATCTTAAAAGAACAATTCAGCTATATGCTGCAACCACTAAGCTAATCCGGTAATATGATTCATTTCAAAATTTTCCTCATTGAGGATGATCCATGGTATGGTGAAATCTTAAAATATCATCTCTCGCTGAATCCGGATTATGAAGTGGTGCTATTTCAAAACGGGAAAGAATGCCTGAATAACCTGCATAAAAAACCGGATGTCGTCTGCATCGATTTTGGGTTACCCGATATGAGGGGAGATGTTCTTCTCAGTAAAATCCGAGCCTACAACAAAGCATTGCCCGTCATTGTCATTAGTGGCCAGGACCAGATTTCGGTTGTCCTCAACCTGTTAAAGAGTGGGGCCTATGAGTACATCATCAAGGACGATAACGCCAAAGAACTGTTATGGAATGCCATTCTTCGTATCCGGGAAAATTCGAACCTGAAACAGGAGGTGGAAGACCTGAAAGAACAACTGGAACAAAAATTCAGTTTTGAGAAAAGTATCATTGGACAAAGCCAGGCCATTCGAAAAGTATTCTCTTCCATTGAAAAAGCAGCTAGCTCAAATATCAATGTCTCTATTAATGGTGAAACCGGAACGGGTAAGGAAGTCGTGGCCAAAGCCATCCACTTTAATAGTGAAAGAAAAAAGAAACCCTTTATCGCTGTAAATATGGCTGCTATACCAAGGGAGCTTTTGGAAAGTGAATTGTTCGGCCATGAGAAGGGAGCGTTTACGGGAGCGGTGACCCGCAGAATCGGAAAATTTGAAGAAGCGGCCGGCGGAACGATCTTCCTTGACGAGATCGCAGAACTGGATATGAGCATGCAAGCCAAGCTTCTTCGGGTATTGCAAGAACGGGAAATCATCCGGGTGGGGGGAAATGATCAGGTGAAGCTGGATGTCCGGTTGATTACTGCCACCCATAAAGATCTGACCGCACAGGTAAAGAGCAATCTATTCAGAGAAGATCTTTTCTATCGGATCATCGGCTTACCTATAGAGCTACCTCCTTTGCGCCAGCGAGGAGAAGACATCCTGATATTAGCCAAGCACTTTATGAATGAGTTCACGTCTGCCAATAAGCAAAAATCACTTCACCTGGCCGAAAGTGCACGTAACAAACTCATGAAATATAATTACCCGGGCAATGTGCGTGAACTTAAATCCGTCATGGATCTGGCCTGTGTGATGAGCGATGGTAAAGAAGTGACCGATAAGGATATCAATTTCATGACACTAAAAGAAACACAGGAATTTACTGCCGTTGAAAAAACCATGCAGGAATACAATTGGGATATTATAAAGTTCTACCTCAAAAAATACAATCATAACGTGGTGCTGGTAGCCAATAAACTTGATATTGGAAAAAGTACGATTTATAATTTGATCAAACGGTATGAATCAAATACCCCTACCTGAACTATTCATTGGATGCAGCATCCCGTCATTGCTTACCTCATTTTAGTGGAAAGTAATTCCATAAGATGGAATTTAAGGCTGCCATTAAAAAACAACTATCTGATAATCAAAACAATATAAAATGGTATAGTTCTTAGGTTATAGCCGGAAACGAAACATTATGGAACCGGCTAAAAACTTCAAAATTTTTCTTGTGGATGATGACGCCTTTAATCTGGCGCTCACTCAATATCATCTAAAGTCGCTCGGCTACGATGAAACAGTACTCTTTTCCAGTGGCACGGATTGCTTAAATCAGTTAACCAGCCGTCCTCAGGTGATATTCTTGGATCACAACATGGATGACATCTCCGGGTTTGAAGTTCTAAAAAAGATCAAGCGCTTTGATGCCAATATTTTTGTGGTGATGCTCTCCGGCCAGGAGAACATGGCCACCACTATTGATTCACTGAAGTTTGGTGCTTTTGATTATATCATCAAAGGAGATAATGCACCCAAGCGGATAACGGATGTAATGAAAAGAATTACTTCGATCCAGGAAGTGATGGAGCGATCGAAGCCTTCTGTATGGAAAAAAATTGCCGCTATAATCTAGTACAAGATGAAAATCACGCTGCTGTTTTTATCCGCCCTGCTATTGATCTCTTGTAAAACGCAAAACCTATTGGTCGAAAAAAGAGCCCAACAAGAAGGTGTCAACGTGTTGGACAGTACTTTTTTATATGATCCTGCGTACGAACACTCCATCCGCAAGGACGACAAATTAAGTATTAGTGTATGGGGACAGGATGAACTCAGTGTTGGATCGGTTTACGGAATATACAATTCCAATGAAGTGTACGGAAAATGGCTATTGGTTGATCAACGTGGAAATATTGAATTGCCAAAATTCGGATCCTTTCATGTGGAAGGATACACCCTGCCTGAACTAAAGGATTCATTACGAAACATCTATCAAAGATGGATACGTACGCCGGTCGTTGATGTAAAAGTCCTTAACAAGGAAATCACTATTCTGGGAGAAGTACGAAATCCCACGGTGATCCATGTCGATAAAGACAGAAACTCCTTACTGGAAATGATTTCAAAAACAGGAGGCTTTGAGTTTTATGCCAATCTCCGTCATGTCAAAGTATTACGTCAGCAGGGGGAACATGTTCACGTTGCTGATATTGACCTTACTCAATCAGGGAATTATCTGGCCAAGAACATACAACTCCACCCGGGCGACATTGTGATTGTTCCATCCAAACGTTACAAAACATTTGACAAGCGGATATCAACAATAATTCCTTTCACTTCAACAATCACTGCGGCTGCCATTCTCATGAGCGCCTTTTAATCTATGGAAGACAATTTCAGATTACTACGACCCTATCTGCGTGGATTTCCACTGATTGTGCTGTCCATGCTCCTCTCGGTAATCGCCTCGAAAAAATACCTGAGTTACGTTACCCCTATGTACGAAAGTACAGTAAAACTAAAACTGGCGGATGTAAACGAAGGAGTACCGAGCAGTAACTTATTCAAGGATCTGGATGTATTTGCCACTGCCAATAAAATTGCCGCTGAAATTGAAGTCATCAAATCCAGTATGATGATCAATGCCGTGCTGGATAGCCTTGATTTTGATCTGGAAGTTTACCGGATAGGAAAAGTGAGAAAAGTGGAGCTGTATCATGAATCGCCCTTCCTTATAAAAGCAA
Source organism: Flammeovirgaceae bacterium (assembly GCA_023251155.1). GTDB lineage: Bacteria > Bacteroidota > Bacteroidia > Cytophagales > Cyclobacteriaceae > ELB16-189. The sequence goes on from JAHEZH010000063.1 coordinate 11,941, forward strand.
ACTTTACGGACATCAGGGCCTATGACAAACGGTTTGTACTTCAGGTTCATTCGGATCAAACCTATTCCATTATACTTCCGGATAATCAGGCGATTCAAAAAGGCAGGTTTGATGAAGTGATGCACTTTAACTACGGCCAGTTGCTGATCTCACTGGATAAAAATGTAATCGCTGGTAAACCAGATTTTTCGTTAATCGACAACTATGAATTGGAGTGGTTAAGCCGCGAAAAACTAATCCACAAAATAGCCACTCACCTTGATGTGGTGGCCATTGATAAAGATGTAGCGGTAGTACGTATCAATAGTAAAAGCCCGGTTGCCGAGAAAGCGGCCCGGTTCGTTAATCAAATCGCCAGGAGCTACATCAACGATTACATCGAAACCAAATACAAGGCGGCACAAACCACGGTAAAATTCCTTGAAGACCGGATCCAAAACATATCCCAAAAGTTAAGTGCATCTGAAACCACGATTCAAAACTATCGCGACAACCGTGACATCATTAACATCCACCAGGAAACAGAAACGGATTTGCGAAAAATTTCGCAACTGAAAATTCAACAGGCCAACCTTAAAATGAATCTGGATGCCATTGCTGACCTGCATAAATACATTACGGCAGGTAAGGATAATTTCCTGGATCTTGCTCCCAACTTTGAAGCATTCACCGATCTACTCTCCACAGAGATCATCAAAAAAATAAAACAACTACAATCCGATAAAAAAGATTTACTCCTCACGTTTACCGCGCAGGATGAGCGCGTAAAAGTGGTTGACGTGAAAATCAATGACCTGACTTCCTACCTCATTGAAAGCATCAGTAATACGCATAAAAATATCCAGGTCAAATATGATCGATTAAGTGAAGAGATCACAGAAGCTGAAAAAGTATTTAAAGGAGTACCCGAAAAGGAAAGAATGCTGACTATCCTCAATCGTGAATTTGAAATATACCAGCGTTCTTACAATTTCTTAAACGAAAAGAAAATTGAAGCGGAAATTGCTCAGGCAGCAAAGATTGCTTTTCATCGTGTAATCGCCCCCGCAGAACCTTCCCGGGTTCCGGTTTCGCCCAACCGCCCGATCATCATTATTGTAGCAGCCATGATGGCTATGTTCGGGTCCATCGCACTTATCTTTATCGTGCACATGGCCAAGGCAAAAGTAAATGATGTGCAAACCATTGAGCGCAACTCGTCCATCCCTATCGCGCTCACTACGCCTTTCTTTAAAAATGACGCGGACATCCACCGTCATTTTCTTAAAGAAGCCATTCAGCTCGAAATAAAAGGAATACTGCACGAGAAAGACATCATCGTTTTAACTTCAGCTGATTCACGTGAAGGCAGATCTTTCCATGCACAGCACCTGGCAGAAGCCCTGGCCACCCAGAGCAGAAAAATTTTACTGATCGATGTAACACATCGGCTCATACATATTGCGAAAGAAAATGGAGACGACCACTACCCCTTAGCCACAAGTCATCCGAACGTATATTATCTGAACTTATCGGACTCCAAATTCGCACGCTTTACCCGGTCTGCACTGAACACCTACCTGACCGAGTTTAAAAAGAAGTTCGATCTGATCGTCATCAATAACGAACCGCTCACAACCGAGACCGTTGGATTAATGACCATGAGTGTGGCCACTACCAATCTATTTATACTGGATTCGAGAAAGACATCGGAAAATCAGGTGATCAAAACCGCTCTCCTTCATAAGGAATTTTCACTGCCCAATATGTGGTTCGTACTCAATCGTGAAGGTTATAACCCCAATATCCTAACGGAAATTGCTGCGTGGATCAAAAAGGTAACTAACCGCGTAAAACTGTTCTTGAGACCATGAGCCGTTTGTTTAGCCTCCTTCTGAACAGGAATACCTTAGTAATCACTGATCAGGCCATTTTCAGTGGAAGTAGTTTTCTTGCTACTTTTTTAACCGCCCGATTACTGTCCATGACTGAATTTGGATTATATGCCGGGTTCATTCTTGTGCTATACCTATTGATCAGTGTGAGTAATGCACTGGTCGTGCAGCCTTTCCAGGTTTCGTATTCACGTATACGGCAAAAAACAAAGTACCTGAGCTTTGTATTCTGGTTTCAGCTTGTGGTGTTACTGACAGTCGTTTTAATAGTTATACTGATGGCAGCATTGACTCACCCCGATTTAAAATCGCATTTACCTGAAGCCGTTATGTCAGGCGTTGGATTTATCCTTCATGACTTCCTCCGAAAAATATTTCTGGCGAAGGACAGGGTGGAAAAAGCACTCCGGATAGATGCCGTTACAGCGTTCAGTCAAATAGCTCTTCTTGGTCTTTCATTCTGCTCCGGTCATCTAACCTTGTCGCAGGCGTTGTACTTCTCCGGACTTTCCTATCTGATGGGAGTCGCATTAGGTATCTATTTCTTAAAACCAGGATTAACTTCAATTAACGAATCCAGGATTTTCTTCAATGATCACTTGCAACAAGGAAGATGGTTGTTTCTAACCGCTGTTGTTCAGTGGTGGTCAGGTAATCTTTTTATTGTGGCAGCCGGGGTCTTTCTTGGACCGATGGCCTTAGGTGCCTTTCGCCTGGTGCAGTCACTCTTCGGAATTTTGAATGTACTGTTGCAGACCTACGAAAACTATGCATTACCGCAAGCTGTTCGAATATTTGAAACATCGGTAACGGCCTCAAAAAAATATTTGCAAAACATAAGCATGAAAGGAGCGCTTTTTTTTGGTGGGGTATTACTGCTCTTGTTTATCTTCTCCAGGCAGGTCATTTGTCTGGCAGGAGGTACGAAGTATGCTTCCTATCACTATGTAATTAGGGGAATGGCCCTCCTGTACTTCATCATTTTTGTCGGCTATCCTGCACGCATGGCCGTGCGAATGATGCTACTCAATCATATTTTTTTTCTGGGCTATGTCCTCTCCTTCGGCACGGGGTTACTCTCCTTTCATTTTCTGTTGAAGGAGTATCAATTGTGGGGAGCCATCGCCGGGCTGATCATTAATCAACTTGTACTTATTTCATTCTGGCAATACTATTTAGCAAAGAAGCATTTTTTACTATGGAGATAATTCACATCGTCTTGGGTAAGGCAAATCCGGATCGGATGAACGGGGTAAACAAAGTAGTGTATCAGTTGGCTACCCGTCAATCATCATCTGGTAAGAACGTAAGCGTGTGGGGGATCACCTCATCACCGGATCACAATTACGGAGCCCGGAATTTTGAGACCCGGTTGTACCAGGCCTACCGGAACCCTTTTCGTTTAAGCGAAAAACTAGTATCTGATCTGAAAGAGAAAAAAGGGAAAGCAGTGATTCATCTGCACGGTGGATGGATCCCGGTATTCAGCCGATTAGCTAAAGCATTATGCAACATGGAAATTCCATTTGTATTTACTCCACATGGAGCATACAATGCCGTAGCAATGAAACGGAGTGGCTGGTTAAAGAAAATATACTTTCCACTCTTTGAGAGAAAACTTCTGACCCGGGCCGGCAAAATACATTGTATTGGTGAAAGCGAAGTAAGTGGTTTGTCTAAAATATTCCCGACGGATAAGACCGTTCTCCTCCCCTATGGATATGAGTCACCTGTGAACGGAATAAAAAAGCGAACTCACGAAAGGCAATTCATTATCGGATTTGTAGGACGTCTGGATATTCACACCAAAGGACTTGATTTGTTGCTGGAAGCATTTGGTGATTTTTATATCACTTGCCCGCGCGCAGCTGTCTGGTTGGTGGGAGATGGTTCAGAAAGAAAAAAACTGGAGCAGATGATTCTTGATCGGCATCTGGAAAATTCGGTTATCGTATGGGGAAGTAAGTTCGGTACAGCCAAAGAGGAACTCATGCAGCAAATGGATGTTTTTGTCCATCCCTCCCGCAATGAAGGACTGCCATCCGCAGTGCTGGAAGCCGCAGCCATAGGCATCCCATGTGTGGTATCGAAGGCTACCAATGTCGGTCAATACATTCAGCAGTATCATGCCGGACGTACTATCGACAATGAAAACCCCGAGCAATTGCGCCTGGCACTGGAAGAACTGTGTCGGTTGAAAAAGGATGGCCAGCTCAATGAAATGGGGAAAAATGGAATGAGAATGGTGGTGGAGGCGTTCAACTGGAATCATATCATCAGGGAATTCGATCAATTGTATCATCAGGTATGATCACCCAAAGACATCCGGTGGAGCCGATTGAAAAATTTCTGTGCAGAACGGAGTTGTACCTGTTTATTATTCTGTTCCTGATGATTGCCGGCTTCTTTACCTGGAGTGAGAATGTGGTCATTACACGCGCTATTAAAGTGGTAGGCCGGATGGGTGTAATGCTCTCCTCTTACCTGGTGTACAGGCGCATTATCCACTATGGAGCTGTTGATGCATTCCGATGGAAGAATATCTTTTCACCTGGTTTATATATCGTATACCTTATCCTTGGTTTCATTTCCTTCACCTGGAGCACCAATCCCGGATTCAGTGCTCTTCAATGGCTAATGACCTTTCAGAGTCTTGTGTTTAGTTACTTCTTTACCAAAAGCCTCATCCTGCTCGATGAGTTCTTTCCCGGGCATTCCATTCGTCTTTATCACCTGATGGGAAATTCCGTTTTCATTCTCATCTCCATTTTTGTGGTGGGCATGTATGCAGCCCCGGATACCTTCTTCCGATTGACACATGGCGGTGAGGAGGCACGGCTGGGTGGATACATCATGAATCCCAACGAACTGGGAATGCTGGCCGGTGTAGGTGTTGCATGTCTGATCTTTGACATCTACCGCAATCATAATAAAGTATGGACCATCATTAAACTGATCATTATCTTTTACGCTTTATACATGACGGGTTCACGCTCATCGCTGATCGGGGCATTGCTGATCATCTTATTTCATATTAAGCAATCCCAAAACAAGAAGTTAAAAGCACTCATCATTGCCGGAGTACTGCTGATCACACCGGTTGCCATCTATAAAGTAATTCTTAAAGACGGAGATAGTAGCCGGTTGGAGGAAGTCATGAGCATGACTGGTCGATTACCTTTCTGGACTGCGTTGATTCAGGAAGGGTTACCGCGCGAGCCTATGCTCGGTTTTGGTTTTATGCGGATTGATTATAAAGAATATTTTCAAAGTACGCACACCTATCCCGGCAAAATGACCCACAATACATTTATGCAGGTATTGATGAGTCTTGGATTTGTCGGGTTAACCGTAGTTATTTTTCAAATGATGTTCACCCTGCGCGGCTTTGCACGTGAAGAGCAGGAAAAAAAACTGATGCTCTTTGGCATATTGATTCCTGTTATCATCAATTCCTTTACTGAGTTTGGAATTTTTGGTGAATCCAATTACGGAATTCTGTTTTATCAGTTGTCCATCTTCTCTATTGCGTTCAGGAGGGCTCCGTTTATGACCACGCGGGAAAAGCTCTACCTCGAAACGAAGTTACATCTCCGGAAAATTGCTTTTTAACTCCTGTGGAACTATTCCAGCTAATGGAAAGCCTGTCCATTTACTGAATAGAAAGAGGTTACCCGGGACGAAAAGATACTGATTATCAATTAGTTAAAATATGGAATGGATAATGAAAGCCTCCTTGTAAAAAGGTGCCAATGGAAATAGCAGACCTACTTCATAAAATGGGATTGAAAACAGCTACCGCCTGGAAGGCCTCTGTCCCATTAACCGTATACTATCTTAATAATCCGGATGGTACCGTTCGTTGGTTCTGGCCTGAGAAAAGTGAGTATCCGCACTTTTTAAAGTTCTACAACATACAGGGATGGAAATCGAAATTATTTGCGTTTACAGCACTACTGATTTTTAAATTGAGAATCCAAAAGTTGTTTTTCGGGAGGCTGACATTACTGGTTCAGAAAAACACTTCCGAAACTACATTAACAGAAAATTCCGAATGGGCCGTTTTTACCGGAACACCGGGACCTAACCGAAAAGCGATTGCCTACTTTGATAATCCGAAAGCATCCTTCTTCATGAAAATAGCCTTGGGCGGAAACGCGCTGAGTCTTTTGCAAAATGAATGGACCACGCTTACTTTTCTTAAACAGATCACCTCCATCCCATTTTCATTTCCGCAACTTCTTGGGCAGGGCAACTACCACCTTACGCTTTCAGATATTTCCCTGAACGCAAAACGTACCAGTCAATTTACTATAGGGCATGAACAAGCATTATTGAAACTCAGGGATGAAACACAAAATAAAATTTCATTATCGTCCTTACCTGTTTGGTCTGAAACAAAAGACCGACTCAACAAAATAAAGGCAAAAGCGGATTCGCGTATTCCTAAAGGATTAGTGCGAAAGCTTGATTTGATAATCGCCAGGATTCATTCTGAAGTAATCGTCGAGACATGTTTTAGTCACGGAGACTTTACCCCGTGGAACATGTACACAGGAGAGAACGGATCTCTTCAGATTTACGATTGGGAATTATCACGGGGGGCAATACCTTTTGGCTTTGATGCCTTTCATTTTGTCATACAAAACGGAATACTGGTACAACATCAATCGTGGACCGAAATCCAGCAACAGGTAGAGAATACCTTATTTACTTCTTCGCTGTTCAAAGATTCTTCACCGGAGCAACGAAAGATGTACCTGGAGTTATACCTCGTCATAAATACCGTCTACTATCTCTGCGTGTATCAGGAACAAGAAGAATGGCATACCCAGGTGTACTGGTTAATCAATACCTGGAATGAAGCTCTTTCATCCATTTTAGCTCACTCAAAAAATAACCGGGAATTGATGATCATGGATGCAGTCGACTTTCTATCTGCCAAAAGATATGCGTTGCTAAAATATGAACAAGAATTACCCGAAATGATGAGCGAATTTTCGGATATGGATTTCTGTATTCAGAAGCCGGACTATACCCGTCTATCCCATTTTCTGAGTAAGCACATCCTTGTACTTGAGCGAAAGGCAATAAGGAAAACCTATATGGCCTCGGAGCAGCTATTGCTTGCAGATGGTTCAGTTCTAAATCTGGACTTTATATGGCAGCTGAAACGAAAGAGCAGTGTCATGATGAATGTAGGAGGCGTTCTCAAAAAAGCAAGCCTGCACCCTTCGGGAGTTAAGGTGGCAGACCCCATGGACAATGCCCGGTATATAGGTCTTTTTTATGCCCTTAATGGAGCTCCTGTTCCGGAAAAATACCGCGGTTATCAACAATACATCGGTTGCTCGGATAAATCGCTGGATGTTATGCTGACCGATTATTATAACCAGTCCGGGGGCAACCAACCCATCATTGACCACCTGAAACACCTGAAGGTGAATAAAGGATTCCGATCGCTACTAAATAAAGTCAACTACTTCTCCGATGTAGTCAGCGAGTTGATAAGCTACAGCGGAATGGTCATCACATTTAGTGGAGTCGATGGCGCAGGTAAATCTACCGTGATCGAAAATCTGAAGATACGAATTGAAAAACAGTTGCGTAAGCGTGTGGTTGTTATACGCCACCGACCTTCCCTGCTTCCAATATTAAGTGCCTGGACCAAAGGGAAAGTGGCGGCAGAGCAAGAGGCGGCTATGAAATTGCCAAGACAGGGTAAAAACAAGAATAGGGTGTCTTCCTTTTTACGCTTTGCCTACTATTACTTCGATTATGTGTTTGGTCAATGGTATATATCACTGAAGTATGTTTCGCGCGGATACGTAGTGCTTTACGATCGATACTATTTTGATTTCATTAACGATAGTCTACGAAGCAACATTCATCTGCCTCCTGTAATAACCCGCTTGGGCTACGCGCTGATCAGTGAACCTCACTACAATTTTTTTCTGTATGCTGATCCGGAAATGATTCTATCACGCAAAAAGGAGCTTGACAAAAGTACCATTGAAGAATTGACTCAAAAATACCTCACGCTATTCCGGAATCTCAACAATAAACGAAGAACACAACGGTATATTCCTCTTGAGAATATTGACTTAACCGCTACACTGCAATTGATCATGAAAAAAATAACTTCTCCGGCTCTTTAAATTCAATGCCATGAAAAGCGTGATTGAAAATATCATAAAAATACGGAATCCACATTTCCGGTTTGATGAAGCATTGAATACCGCCGCGCTTGTCCAATTCGTCTTTATACAAATTAGTCACTTGATGCGTGGCCTTCGGTTGTTACTATTCTTCAAAAATCCCAAAGGCGCTCTTCTGGGTCGCGGTGTTCGGTTTTTTAATCCTAGTAAAATACACTGGGGAAAATTTATGAAGATGGGTGACTATGTGTACATCAGTGCGCTGGCGAGGCAAGAGGTTCGTATTGGTGATCATGTGGGCATCGGTGCCTATAGCCGGATCATCGTTTCCACATCCTTCAATGAAATTGGTGAATTCATTCGCATCGGAAATGATGTGGGCATTGGAGAGTTTGCCTATTTGGGTGGCGCAGGTGGGCTAGAGATTGGAAATGATACCATTATCGGTCAGTATTTCAGTTGTCATCCGGAAAACCATACTTATGAAGATCCCTCGGCTCCCATACGAACACAAGGGGTGAGCCGCAAAGGCATTCGCATAGGAAGCAACTGCTGGATTGGCAGCAAGGTAACAGTGCTGGATGGCGTACAGATCGGAAACCGATGTGTGGTTGGTGCTGGAGCGGTGATAACCAAATCATTTCCGGACCATAGTATTATTGCCGGTGTACCGGCCAGGCTGATCAAGACAATCCATGAGTAAACGGAAAACTATTCTGGCGACCGCTTACGCGGTCAATCCCTACAAGGGATCGGAAGATGGGATGGGGTGGAATTTCATACTCCAGATCGCGAGATATAACAATGTGATCGCCATCACCAGGGAAAATAACCGGAAGCACATCGAGCAATACATGATGGAGCACTCCCATCCGGTATATGAAAAAATTTCATTCCTCTATTTTGATTTGCCTTATTGGATGCGATGGTGGAAGAAGGGTAGCCGTGGTGCCTTGTTCTATTTCTGGCTGTGGCAACGCGCGATGCCCGCATTTGTTAAACAAAAGCAACTGATCTTTGACATCGCACATAATGTAAATTTTCATAACGACTGGACGCCCTCCTATTTATGGAAATTGAAGAAACCGTTTGTATGGGGCCCTGTCGGGCATCATCCTCAGGTACCTTTCCGTTTTCTGAAAAAATATCCCCTTCACTATCTTATAAAAGACAAGTTGACCTGGATAGTAAAAAAAACCTGCTGGCTTTTTTCGCCTTCCTTAAAAAACACCATCCATAATGCGAATCATATCTTGTGCATGAACAACGATGTGAGCAAACACGTACGCATACAAGCCAAGGCACATTCCATCATGCCATCTGTGGCTACCGAAGATTTCGGGTATTCAAAAGAAAGGAACGGTTCCCGGTTCACACTTATCTCTGCGGGCAGGTTAGTTCCGCTGAAAGGCTTTGATCTTACCATCTTATCATTCGCCGGTTTTATTCAATCGCTTCCCGATGCTGAAAAAGAAAAATGCGAATTGATCATCGTTGGAAGCGGCCCCGAAAAAAACTTTCTGGAAGAACTCGTCCAAAAAAGTAGTATTCATTCCTATGTGCGTTTTATTGATTGGATAGACCGCAAAGAATTAGTCCATTTATACCAACAAAGTGCTCTCTTTATCTTCCCTTCGCATGAAGGAGCAGGTATGGTGGTGGCCGAGGCGATGTCGTTCGGTCTTCCTGTAATCTGCCTGGACAACGCTGGCCCGGGTGAATTCATTGATCAACACGCTGGAATCGCAGTACCCGCTCGTGACCGAAATGAAACTATAGTTGCCCTGTCAGAAGCAATCCGGCAGCTTTATGAAAACCCAACCCTGCTCACGGAAATGAGTGAGGGAGCCCGCAGACGTTTCAACGATTTTTTTCATTGGGACAGACGAGGTGATCAGCTGCATAAAATTTATCAGGGGCTGTCTTCATGAAAATATATGCGTTCCATTTACTGAACGATTATAGCGGAAGCCCTAAGGTGCTGATGCAACTTGTCAAAGGCTGGACAAAAAGCGGAATTGATGTTACCGTGGTGACCTGTTCAGGACGAGAGGGGTTCCTTAGTCACCTGGATCAGGTTCATTATGTAGAATACTGGTACCGGTGGGCGGCCAATCCGTTTTTACGATTAATTAATCTTACATTAAGTCAGGTTATCGTTGTAGCAAGGCTGGTAACAGTAATAAAGAAAAATGACATTGTCTACATTAATACAGTGCTTCCTTTCGGAGCTGCCTTTCTGGGAATGCTAAAAGGGTGCCGGATCATTTATCATATTCATGAAACATCAATGAAGCCACCTTTACTCAAAAGATTTCTTTTCGGTGTAATGAAGTGGTCTGCATCGGATGTGATTTATGTTTCAAAGTATTTATCCGAACAGGAACAGGTTAAAAACAAACGCACTCATATTTTATATAATGCCATTGAAGATACATTTCTAATGGAATCGAAAAAATCAGTGCGCCCTGATCGAAATCCGCAACACATTTTAATGGTATGTTCACTGAAGTCCTACAAGGGAGTAGACGAGTTTTTTCATCTGGCACTACTTCATCCTGCTCTTCGCTTTCAGTTGGTAGTCAATGCAAGCCAGAAGGACATAGAAGGTTATATTAAAGAAAAACAGCTGGCTCCTAACCTTACCATCTTTCCGGTACAACAGAATTTACATCCGTTTTACAAATGGGCGGATATTGTCGTCAACCTCTCCCACCCGGATAAATGGATTGAAACATTCGGGCTTACGATCATTGAAGGAATGGCCTATGGACTTCCGGCCATTGTACCGCCCGCAGGAGGTATAACTGAAATTGTAACTGATGGGGAGAACGGCTATTGGGCGGATCCGAGAGATTTACAGTTCTTATCGGACCGGTTAAGAAAACTCTGCACACCCGAAGTGTATTTTCCAATGCGGAAAAAAGCCGCAGAGAGAATGAACACCTATCGGGAGAAGCTATTGATGAATCAGAGTTTTGCCATACTCAACTCCTGAAATGAACCGGGTGTTGGTCTGACCCGGGTTAAAGTAAGTATTCCCGTTTTTCAGTAGTTGACATCTCCTTTTCATGACATGGAATACCTCTCCATAATTTGGAAAAACGCTTGCCTGAACCGTTAAAATCATTCCAAAATAAAGGTTTATCACCATGGCACACGAATGGCACCCTTTAAAACAGAACGATGCGCACATGGAACAAAAAAATAAAATAGCGATTATAGGAACAGTGGGGCTTCCTGCTAACTATGGTGGATTTGAAACGCTTACCGATCATCTTGTACGAAACATGGGTAATGAATATGATCTCACCGTATACTGTTCAGGAAAAAAATACCAACGCAAAGACCGTCAGCAATACTATCACCGGGCACGTCTGATATATGTACCCTTTGATGCAAACGGAGTCCAGAGCATTCCTTATGACTCCTTATCCATTCTGCACGCCTTGTTTTATGCTGACGTGTTACTCATCCTGGGAGTGGCCGGAGCATGGTTACTTCCATTTGTAAAACTATTCACGAATAAAAAAATAATTGTGTCCATTGATGGCATTGAATGGAAACGAGAGAAATGGAATGTTCTGGCGAAATGCTATCTGTGGTGGGCTGAAAAAATAGCCGTTAACTATTCGCATATCGACATTTCCGATAATGAATCCATTCAAGACTATACTGCATTGAGGTATGGAAGCCTGAGTCGCATCATTGAATATGGTGCCGATCATACTCATTTGGTCAAGCCGCAAGAGGGAGATCGAATCAAATACCCTTTTCTGAAAATGCCCTATGCGTTTAAAGTTTGTCGCATTGAACCTGAAAACAATGTGCATGAAGTATTGCAGGCATTTTCGCTCTTACCAAAGCATCACCTGGTGATTGTCGGGAACTGGAGTAAAAGTCAATACGGAATTTCCCTGCGAAAGGAATACCAGTCCTTCCAGAACATTACCCTGCTGGATCCCATCTACGACCAGCGGACACTGGATCTGCTACGGGGAAATGCATTGGTATACATTCACGGTCACTCGGCGGGTGGCACTAATCCATCACTGGTAGAAGCGATGTATCTGGGATTACCCATCATTGCCTTTCAGGTTTCCTATAACAAAACAACTACTGAAAATAAAGCCGTGTATTTTACCGATGCCGATAATCTAATAAATAGCATTAAGACCATTCCAGTTACCAGGCTAAAAGAAATAGGCGCGAAGATGCATTCCATTGCAAAAAGAAGATACACCTGGAGGCGCATCACTCAGGCGTATGCGCATCTCATTAAGGAGGTGCTCTTGATTAAAAACAAATCAAGAATCCATTCTAGAATCAGCACGATCGACAAGCAAGTATTGCTGGACTACGAAGCCGGTCACCTCAAGCACGCTATTCACTTTTTTGAAAAAAGATAACATCATGAAACCAATCTCTCAATTCATTTTCCCGGTCTTTGGATCATTGGTATTCGCCTTACTGCTGATACCGGTCATTAAACTGCTCGCTGTTAAAGTAAAACTCATTGATAAACCGAATGCACGCAAGGTACATTCGGTACCGGTTCCGCTTGCCGGTGGAATTTCCATTGGGATTACAGTCTGCATTGCCCTGATTCTGAATTCTCCATTTGCGCTTAGCCTGGACGAAAATATAGTTTGGCTATCGGGATCAATGGTCATGCTCATTACCGGAGCGTTAGATGATCGGTTTGACATTAAAGCCACCTATCGGTTATCGATTCAAATGATATGCGCATTGGCTGTGGCATGGAGCGGAATTAGAATCAACTCGTTCTATGGTTTATTGGGAGTGGAGACCATTCCTGTACTTGCGCAATATGGATTAACCATCATTGTCATTACAGGCGTTGTAAATGCATTCAATTTAATGGATGGAATTGATGGATTAATGGGAGGGCTCTCACTGGTTGCAGCGTCAGTGTTAGGCATACTATCCTACCAGTTTAATCAGGCAGAGTTAACCATTTTTTGCCTGATCATTATCGGAGCTGTTTTTGGTTTTTTAAAACACAACCTCAGTCATAAAAAAGTATTTATGGGAGATGCCGGCTCTCTGTTTCTGGGATTCACTTTTGTGGTTGTGGCTATCAAATTATTGAACGCCACGAACACACACCCTACCGCTGAAAGTGTAAAAGTATTATTGTTTGTAACCGGGCTTTTTCTAATACCTGTATTTGATTCATTACGCGTTTATCGGGCACGCATAAAAAAAGGAGTATCTCCTTTCAAAGCAGACAAGACACATATCCACCATCTATTTCTTTTTCTGGGATTAACTCATAAGCGGGCCACTTTCCTCATTGTCACGCTGGCTTGCCTCATTCTGGTGGTCATCGGCAGTTTAGTTCACCTCATTCCCGCGGTGTGGATAATTGTCGTGGGGGTTGGCGTTTTCGCTGCCATCACCACCTTTCTCACGATAAATCACTCTGTGCAGGAGTGGAAAGAGAAAATGAAGGAATTAGAAGGCCGTTAATGAGTAAAGATATAAACAGGTTCATCTAAATTCGTATGAGAAAAAAAATACTAGTCACAGGTGGTGCCGGATACATCGGATCACACACTACCATCGAGTTGATGGCTGCAGGATTTGATGTGATCATTGCCGATGACCTTTCTAATTCAAACGAAAAGGTAGTAGACCGCATGGAACAAATAGCGGGTACTCGTCCGGCTTTTGAAAAAATCAACCTCGCCGATGAAGCGGCAGTGACAGATCTCTTTAATCGGCACCGCCACATCGATTCAATTATCCATTTTGCAGCATACAAGGCTGTGGGGGAATCCGTAGCCAAACCGTTGTTATATTATAAAAACAATCTGTTGACATTGATTCTCCTGCTCGAACAGGTGAAGAAACACCGCATTCCGGGAATTATTTTTTCCTCCTCCTGCACCGTATACGGCCAGCCGGATAATCTTCCGGTTACCGAAGAAACGGTTTTCAAGCCGGCAGAATCTCCCTACGGAAAAACCAAACAAATGGGCGAAGCAATACTCCGGGATTCCTGCCTGGCGGACAACGATCTTCATGCCATAGCCTTGCGTTACTTCAACCCCGTAGGAGCTCATCCAAGTGCATTAATCGGTGAACTACCGAATGGAACTCCTTCTAATCTTGTTCCTTTTATCACTCAAACCGCAGCCGGCATCCGTGATCAACTACACGTATTTGGAGATGATTATAAGACACCGGATGGATCCGCATTACGCGATTACATTCATGTGGTAGACTTAGCTAAGGCACATGTGGCTGCACTCGCACGACTACTCAACGGAAAGCAAAAAAGTAACTACGAATATTTCAATATCGGTACAGGAAAAAGTTTATCGGTGTTTCAACTGATCAAGGAGTTTGAAAAAGTAAATGCGATTACGCTGAACCTTAAAGTGACCGGCAGGCGAACAGGAGATATTGAACAGATCTACGCGGATACAACATTGGCCAACAGCGAACTTGGCTGGAAAGCAGAATTGGGAATTGATGAGATGATGCGTTCGGCCTGGAGCTGGCAACAAAAAATAAGGTGATTGAAATCGTCATGAATAATGATCTTCCCGAATGAAGTCATTTGTGGCAGTGTAGAGAACGGATAAGCAAAATCCGGAATCTCACAAAGGTGTGTAAAAGGACAACTTATACTATCGCGAATTTCGAAAAACAACGTATTCAAAACGGATTCAAAAGTAAAATGAAATCACCTTTACCTAAGTTAGTCACAGCACGCTTTTCTGACTCTTTACTTTCATTAAAAAGACTGTGGAGCAAGGGTTTGAAAATCGGGTATGATCCCTCCCAATCAGGTTTGGAAAAAAGCCGGGTGATGATGCTTAATGGCATTGCATTTGTCACTACATTCTTCGTTTTCATCTATTCCATAGTTTATTACTTCATCGGGTACCGCTATTATTACGGCCCGCTGTACATCGTTCCGATTGCCGCAGCGGTACTATTCCTTAATCACACTAAGCGATACCTGTATTCCAGATTTCTGTATTTTTTGGGATCGTTCCTGATCATCACTTATTGGTGCTATGAAGGAAGGGGAAATGGAAATGAATATACATTAGTCGGTTTGGCCACCACCTCTACCCTCATATTTAGCCAGCGCTCAACGGTCTATCTGAATAATTTACTCTGCGCCACTTTATTTTTGGTATACAAACACTATGATGCGGTTCTTCCTTTTGAACCCGATCCGACCATCAACTATGATGTAGTGCCATGGATAATAGTAGTGAATACGGTTGGCGTTATTTCTTTTCAGATGGCTTTCTTTCGTGATCTTGTTCATCATTATGACAAAAAAATGTTGATCAAATACAGAGAGCAATCCATATTGCTTGAAAGACAAAAAGTAGTCGAAGAAGAATTGAAGACATCCAATGACAAATTGCACGATGTTATGGAGAAGCTGGAAATGATGGTCAGCCAGAAAACGAAGGAACTCCAGACGTACATTGAGGCAATCAATGTTAACATATTCTCCTCCGTCAGCGATTTAAATGGATATTTCCTGCATGTAAATGAACAGGTGATTAAAACGTCCGAATACACGCAGGAAGAGTTAATTGGAAATCACTACAATTTACTCGCGTCGGGCAGGCATGCTAACAGTTTCTTTACGGAAAGAAGAAAAGAGCTTCTGGAAGGAAGAACATGGCGTGGCGAAGTAGAACATAAAACCAAGAGTGGAAATTTACTGTGGTTCGATTGTGTCGTTATACCTATCCGCGATAATAACCAGACGATCCAATCCTTCCTGACACTTGGTTTGCCTATAACGGAGCGAAAACGTCATGAGAAGATATCGGAAGAAACGCATAAGGTACTGGAAACAATTACATTTAGAACCTCACACAATATAAGAGGTCCACTGGCCAGAGTGAAGGGACTGGCCGAACTCGTTAAACGAGACCTAATTCAGGTTGATGAATTTAAACTGATAGCCGAGAAAATGGCAATCTGTTCCGATGAACTAAATACGTCTACCAGTGACCTTGTCAAATTTGTTCTTGATCATCAGGAATTCATCAATGACAACTCATCAAAATCCTGACGTTACTGATCCGGTTAACCGGTTGACTATCCACTTATCAATTCCCTCCTATCTGTATAAACGGTGACCAGTAGTACGGATGACTAAAATGATCGGAGTGAATCAACTTCAACTTGGCCAGCTTCAATGCCGTGGCTTTGTCTTTACCCGTGAGCATCTCAGTATAGAAATCAATCATCAGCTCCGCTGTGCTGGCGTCCGACACTTTCCATAGCGAAGCCACTACATTCCTTGCCCCCGCAAAAAGAAAAGCCGTAGCAAGGCCACGCGTACCTTCACCTTCTACCTTTTTACCCAATGCCGTCTCACAGGCCGAGAGGGTTACCAGTTGCGCATTGAGTTTCAATCCCAATATCTCACCTGAATATAGAATACCATCCTCCGGTGAGTTGGCATCCTGCGCCAGCAACAAACCAGACAGCTCCGGATATTGGCTGTTCACAAAACCATGTGTGGCCAGATGGATGTAATCAAAGTGCTCCAGTTCCCCTTTTTTTATGTGCTCTTCATTGGCCGTCTCTTCAATAAACGATCGGGTCACACTGCCTATTGACAAATGTACCTGGTTGATCGCCTCGACTTCGGTACGCGTACCGGGCAATGGAGTGATGTACTCGCCATTCAAGCTAAATGCCCTGCTGGTATTGTCCGTTTTCTTTGCATACTCCACAAAACGTTCGCACGATGTATTGACAAAGTTGGTCTCTTTATCTTCAAACACCGGTGCCATGGCAATGAAAGAAGGTTTTGCAGGTTGCCCCTGTTTACCGGCATCCACCAGGAGTGCCCCTGAAAAGGAATAATAGAGCGCATATTTCTCGATCAGAAAGTGATCTTTTCCCAGCGTTTCAAAAGGAAGATAATGAAGTGGACCTTCGGGTACAATGATGATCTTGTCCGGTGATGGTAAGCCTAATGTCAGCAGCGCTTCTTCAACTGGTGTCCACAAAATACCGGTCAGCTTTTCTGCTGTCTGATGATATAAATCCTGCTGCGTTTTGATCTGGTTCATGTACCCTCTGATCAGTCGGTCGAGATTGACTTTGGCATCGATTTTTTTCAATACCAGTTTGGACTGACTGCCGATCAGAATATACTTCGCAGAATCAACCATACTATACGATACGAATACCGTCTTTGCATCCAGTGTCTTGCTCACCTCTTTCCAGGTAGGTAGCACCATCTTGCGGTTCACCAGACCAAGTCGTGGTGACGCTTCGTTCATCTTTGCCAGAACCGATTCATATTCCCGAGTGAGATCCAGCTCCTGTGCTCTGAGCTTTACAACCAATGGCTGATTTTGTTCAGACGTGGCCGAGGCTATCTGCTGATGCAATGTGTTGAGCTGGATTACCAAGTCACTTCTTCGCGCTAGCAATGCTTTGGGCACCCGAGCCAACGCTACTGCTTTGCTTACCTGAATATCGGAAAACAACTGATTTGCCTTGCTTCGCTCAGAAAAATAAAAAGCCTTCTCGATATACGTTTCCTCTTTGGTGAGACGATAGAGTTGATCAACTAATTGAAGCCCTGCTTCAGTATAAAAAGTATTTAATCGCGATAGCGCTAATCGATCAACAGGGTTATTAAAATCGACAACGGTTTGTTTGAGGAGTTGATCAGCCGCCTCCAATTGTGCAAGTCCCTTTAGCAAACTGATTTTGTCTCCTTTCACCCGGTAAACATTCGCCTTCGAAATGCAGGATGTGACCAGCTGATAATAATCGAGGTAAACGGGTTGAGAAGGAATGACATCCGGATTCACCTCTTCAAAATCAACTACATTGGCGGTCACTGCCTTTTGAAAACAGGCCATGGATTGGTTCAATTCATGGAGAAGAAAGTAAGCGGCACCCAATTCATTGTACACTTTTGCCTTATTCCGGTTTTTAGTCTCACCATCAAAGGTAGTTCGTGCTTTTTCCAGGTACACCACTGCTTCCTTCGGATTATTTTTTAACAGATAAACTCTACCCAAATCGATAAAGGCAATACCCAGTTCTGTTTTATTCAGTTCCTTATCTTTAGAAAGCAATACAATGGATTGATTCAGATAATCCAGGGCTTGATCATAGTTTCCATCCACTTCATAGGTAAGTCCTATGTTGCCAAGTGCTGCTGCCACATACGCATGATTGACACCAAAGAGCTGCTGATACAGTTCCTTTGCCTGCTGTTTGTAGATCAGCGACTGATCAATTGTACGCAACTCCTGATAGGCCATACCAATCGCTTCCAGGATTCCACCGTAATATCCATCTTTCACATACCCCGTTGCATCCAGT
>JAHEZH010000189.1 GCA_023251155.1 Flammeovirgaceae bacterium
CCCAACACATCATTGAGAACCATAATCAAAATGGCCGTGACGATGAAAAAGTAAGGCACCAGCTTTTGTAGAGCTGGCTTATTGAAAAGCTTTTGAAAAAAAGTCATCCTACAAAATTATCCAAAATTCAAAGCACATCTATTCTTTGTTACAGATGTATCAGCTGGTGTGGCAAACACATGGTTTACTGGTTTGAATGTTTTCTTATCCCGATAAAAGCAATCCACACCTGGAGAGCATCCGTCCATCCCTGTTCTTTTTTCAATTCTTTTATCCACCCTAGTATTGGATCAAAATTAACTTAATCATGGACAATCTGATCATCACTGACCTTTCCAAAACTTATAACAATGGAGTTAAAGCACTCCGGAATATTTCATTGCAAATACACAAAGGTATGTTTGGCCTGCTTGGCCCAAATGGAGCCGGTAAGTCAACGCTCATGCGCACGATAGCGACTCTGCAGGAAGCGGACTCTGGAAGCATGCAATTAGGAAGCCTCAATATTCTCGAACACCCGAATGAGCTGAGAAAAGTGTTGGGTTATCTACCGCAACAATTTGGTGTATACCCAACACTGTCTTCTGAGATGTTATTGAGCCACCTAGCCGTTTTGAAAGGGATTATGAATCGGAACGAACGTAAAGACATTGTACACGCTCTTCTCCATAAAGTAAATCTTTTTGAAGTACGAAAGCAAAAGCTGGGTGAGTTCTCAGGAGGAATGAAGCAACGCTTTGGCATTGCTCAAGCATTGTTGAATAATCCTAAGCTGTTGATTGTAGATGAACCGACAGCAGGACTAGATCCTGTAGAGCGCAACCGCTTTTATAATCTATTAAGTGAAGTGGGTGAGCAAACCATCGTGATCCTCTCCACGCATATCGTTGATGACGTGAAAGAATTATGCCCCAGGATGGCCATCATTAACAAAGGGAGAGTGATTATTCAGGGGAACCCCATCCAAATTATGAAAAGCTTACAGGGTAGATTGTATGAGAAGACGATACATAAGAGTGAATTGGAGCAATACAAGAAGGAATATCAGGTAATCAGTGATCGCCTGTATTTAGGAAAACAGCTTGTTCATGTGGTCAGTGACACCTATCCAGGGTCAAACTTCAAATCCATTGAGGCTAATCTGGAAGATGTTTATATGTCTCAAATTCTTAATTCCTAATTCTATTCCGATGCTATACGAGTTTTTTATATTCGAAATTAACTACAGATTGAAGCGCCCTGAAACCTATTTATTCTTTCTGCTTCTATTCTTGTTCTCGGTGGTTGGCATTGAGTTTATTTTTCATGGAATTGATATCGGGTTAGTCAAAAAGAATTCACCCCTTGTGATTGCTAAAGCCATGGGCGCCATTACTGGATTGTCCATGATTATTGCGTCCATGATAATGGGTGTTCCTGTACTGCGCGATTTTCAGTACGACATTACTTCACTTATCTATGTCAACCCGATCTCCAAAAGGAATTACTTATTCGGCCGTTTCTTAGGATCCTTTGTTGTGTTACTCATTATTTTCAGTGGTGTGCTTTGGGGGATGATCGCTGGAGAATTTATGCCTTGGAATGATCTTAGTGAATTTTTGTCATTTCAATTTATGAATTACCTACAACCCTTTCTCTGGGTTGTTTTACCTACGTTGTTTTTTGGTGCCACTGTATTTTTTGTGACTGGAGCGCTAAGCAAAAATCTGATGGTGGTGTACACTCAGGGTGTGGCCATCTTTGTTTTGTTCATGATTACTAAAGGCATTGGTAATGAAACTTTTCAAGCGTTACTGGACCCCTTTTCCCTTACCACATTAACCAAAGCAAGTAAGGGTTGGACGGTAGCGGACAGGAACTCCTTGCTCATTCCTGTGTCAGGTATCATGCTGCTTAACAAACTTTTCTGGATAGGGTTAGGACTTTCTGTTCTGGTGATTGGCTACATCAGGTTTCAGTTGATCGTGATCAATGAAAAGGCTTTTAATAAGATGCAGAAACAAAAAATTAAAATCTTATCGAATACTTTTACTAAAAGTCTACCAACGGTTACACCAGTTTATCATGTTAAGGCACAGTTCGAGCAACTGCTTCTCAATGCCTGGTTTCATAGCGTGTCGATTCTAAAGTTAATTTCCTTTTGGGCGATTATTCTGTGCTGCTTCATTGTTATTCTTGTCAATTCGGTCAGCTTAGGCACCTCTCATGGAGTAGATAGTTATCCGACCACGTATCTGATTATTGAAGAATTGAAAGAAATGTCAATTTACTTCTTCATGATCATTGTAGTCTTTTATTCAGGTGAAATTATGTGGAAGGAAAGGGATGTAAAACTTGATCTCATTCATGACGCCTCACCGCTTAGTAGTTTTGTTAATGTAAGTAGCCGGTTTTTGGGATTACTATTCATCTATACCATTGTCATGGTTTCACTCATTGCTGCCGGTGTTGTGTTTCAAACATTGAACGGTTATTACCGCTACGAATTGGATGTCTATTTCTATGGATTTTTTTTAGAGTTATTACCATTCCTCGCCTTGTATACATTCGCGGCCATGTTCTTTCAGGCACTTACCGGAAACAAGTTTATGGGTATGCTCGCCACTATTGCATTCGCTATTATCAATGTAGCCATCAGCACATTTGGTCTGGAACATGCGTTACTCAACTTTGGCGGACATGCATTGGTCACCTATTCGGACATGAATGGTTATGGGCATTTCCTGACGGCTTATCTCTGGGTAAAAATTTATTGGGTGTTATTTGGAATATTGCTGTTGATCTTCGCCAGTGTCTTGATGGCAAAGGGTATCGAAACCGGATTGAGAAAGCGATGGACGAGGGGACTAAACCAAATCGGAGAATCTTTGCGCATTTTCACTTTAGTATGCTTTAGTCTCTTCATTGGTATAGGAGCTTATGTCTTTTACAATACCAATGTATTAAATGAATTCTGGACTACACGTGAGCAAGCTAATTTCAGAGTTGAGTACGAAAAGACCCTGAAGCAATTTGAATACATTCCTCAACCGAAAATCATTGATGTCAATTTACAACTTGACCTCTATCCTTCACAAAGATCCTATAAAGTAAGCGGCTACTATGTTGTCACCAATACAACGCAAGTACCCATTCGTGAAATCCATGTACAAAAACGGATAGCACCAAAAGTAGAATTAACGGATGTAGTCTTTGATTGCAAAGTGATTGTCAACAACACCTATGAAAAATACCAATATACCATTTACGAATTGACCAAATCGTTAGCCCCGGGTGATACGTTGCAAATGAATTTCAAACAAACCTTACTACCGGAGGGTTTTGAAACTGATAATTCCGATACAGATGTGGTGTATAACGGGACCTTCTTTGACAATGCAGATCTGCCGAGTTTTGGTTATCAAAAAAAATATGAACTACAGGATGAGGACGAGCGAAGAGATTTTGAGCTGGCTCCACGATTGCAAAAAGCCAGGCGTGATGATGAAAGAGAGTTAGTGAATGCGCGCAGCGGAAGTGATTCGGATGGAATCACCTTAGAAATAGTGATTAGTACAGAAGCTCCACAAACAGCGTTGACCTCTGGCGATCTAGTGTCAACATGGAATACAGATGGTCGCAATTATTTTCATTACAAAACCAATCAACAGATCATCCACTTTTATCCCATTGTATCAGGGCACTATGAGGTAATGAGAGATACCTCTATTCCATCAGGCAATGGTTCAAAGGAGCTTGTTGATTTAGAGATTTATTATCAGAAGGGTCATGAATACAACCTCACGCGTATGATGGAATCCATGAAAATGTCGCTGGATTATTACAGCACTCATTTCAGTCCATATCAGTACAACCACCTCCGTATTGTGGAGTTTCCCAGGTATCGAACATTTGCCCAATCCCTGCCCGGTATCATTCCTTTTTCGGAAGCTATAGGTTTTGTTATGAACATTGATGATGAAAAAGATGTGGACATGGCATCTTATATTACGGCACATGAAGTGGCTCACCAATGGTGGGGTCTACAACTGCAGGCTGCCAACGTACAGGGACAAGATATGATTTTGGAAACGCTGGCGCAGTATTCTGCCATGATGGTGCTAAAAGAAAAATACCCGGATGAAAAAGTTCAACAATTCCTGAAGTTCCAATTGGATGAATACACAGAAGCTAACTTAAAGTCGCGAAAAGAGGAGATGCCATTGGCGTTGGTTGAAAATGAAGAACACATCTACTACAACAAAGGAGCGCTTGCCATGTACGAATTACAGAAACGTATTGGTGAAGAGAATGTAAACAAGGCACTACATAATTTTTTGAGCGATTGGCATTCTTTCAATAATTCCCGAAAACCACATCGCTACTCGACCACCCTGGACTTACTTCAGTATTTCAGAGGAGTGACTCCGGATTCGAAGCAATACGTTTTAACCGATTTGTTTGAACGAGCAAATGGCTCCAGGTAGCAAATAGCTAAAACGCAAGCAAGAATTAGCATTAGACAAAGTTTAAACTACCGACTATTAGTGAGATAGAAAAGTGGGATACGGAGCAAATTTCAAGGCTAGTTCGAAGCTATTCAGCTAGCAACAAAAAGAGCTTGCAGATTTCTAAATTCGGCAAGCTTCTTTATTGTCGACTTGACCCTACAATTTTCGAACTCCTTTCTTCATTATTTGAAGAGGCTAGCATTGTTAATTCTTTAAAATTTGAGCGTTTGAGGGCATTTTCATCAATGTTACTTTACAAAGAGGCATCTTTCCTTCTGGTCTAATTTGACCGGTTACTCTTATTTTCAAACCAAAAATTATTGAGCCGCTCTATAATTACTGGCATAAACGTGGGCCAAAAAACGCTTCCCTTAATGCTTGGAGATTTCGCTTATACTGATGATCACTCCTTTTCGTTTTAAAGCGACCACCTTATTTCGCGATAAGTTGACCACCAGTTCTCGTGGCAAATTGACACCTAATTATATCGAAGAAAAGTATTGAGATCGATTGATCTCTTACTCAATTCATAAACGATTTGCGCTGATGAAAATCTACTAAGCAATGGCCAATAACTCGATCCTCATGAATAAACTCAGAGACGTATTGAAGCTATACTGCCAAGGCAAAGCAAACTTCTGATTAGCACCACTACCGGTCTTTAAAGGAATACAGGTCACTTTAAAATATTCGATTTTGATAGCACGATAACTCCTCTTTTGGAATACAATCAAATGTAATAAACCTTCTCTCCACCTCAATAAATATTGTTATGGCGTCTATACAGGCAAAAATTTTATACAGCTCACCAGTATTTCAATGCCTGTTATCGCCATATGAATTGAACCTAATATTTGAAATAATTTCGCTGCCTCACATGGTTGAGGCAGCGAAGTCAAAATATGAAACTGAACTTACAGAACGAAATACCCATTAGCAAAAATTCTTAGTGACGAACGACAAACTTTATGGGGCTTCTACCCTGTAAACGAAGAAAGTAAACACCATCTGCCAGTCCATCTGTTGATATTTCCTTTTCTAAATATCCTTTACTTATAAATGATTGAATTTGTTTTCTCCCAAACATGTCAATGACCGAAAAGTGAAGGTCCTGTTCTGTAGGAGTTGGCAAGACAACCGTGTACCGTTTATCCGCTGGATTTGGATAACTATTAATCAACTCATTGCCTTCCTTTATTTCTTGGAACAAAGTAGGGCTTTCATCTATAGATGCTTGTCGTCCTTGGGAACCGGCCGAGCTACATATTGGAATATCAATACATCCACGCGTCACAGTCCCTGACGTAAGCGTGATGTCTACAAAATAATTCCCTGAGGAAGAAGGATTAATTGAGCTGGACGTCTCTCCTGTTGACCACAGATAGCTATCACCGGTCACTCCAGCAGATAAGGTTATAAAAGGTCCAGGGTGGTATTGAAAACAAGGTGCACTTGGCTGAATGAAAGTCCCACTCGAAGAAGTGATTTCAGAAATAACAATAGTTTCATAACCGATCAGTGTACCGTCGGCCTTAGTACCGGATACCCAATAAACGCCGGGAGTGGTAAACGTTTGCGTGGACGATATAGATCCTGTAGACCACAATATCGACACACCCGAAGAAACAGTTACATTAAACTCAGTGCTTCCGCCTTGACAAAATGCGGTTGCTCCATAAACTGTAAATTGAATATCTTCTACATCAACTAATAACGTAAGCAATTCTCCCTCGCACCCTGCTGCCGAAGTTTCTTTCACACTAATTGAATGTAAGCCATCATTAGCGGGCCAATACACGATTGTACTACTTGTACCTTGTCCGCTAACTATCTCCGCACCGCTGGAAATCCACTCGTAAGTACTTCCAATAGTATTAGCCACAGAGTAGTTAGCATGGCTTGCACGAGGAACTGTAGTCAATCCAGAAATTGCTACAGTGGTTGGATATGGCCCTACCGTAACTTGCTTTGTCTTTTCTTGACTGCTGCATCCCATACCGCTTATCTGCGTCAACTTAATTTCTCCATTGCCTGCACTTCCCCATACCACGGTAACACTGTTTGTATTTTGACCACTTGTAATTGTTCCCCCAATTACTGTCCAAGTTAACGTATCTCCATTTTCGCCACCTACCCTCGTATATACTGTTGTCGCTCCGGCACAAATAAGTTCAAGACCATCAATTGAAAACTCAGCTGGTGGTGGGTAAACAAAATATTGCCCACTCAACGCTATTGAACGTCCTTGGCAATTTCCATTGTTCTCTGAAACAGTTATGGTTGTCGGCTCAGCACTTTCAACCACGTCCCACTGCACAACGATACTGCTTGTCCCCTGACCACTCACAACAGAACCTTTCTGGACAGCCCATGTATAGGTGTTACCTGGATGATCATCTACAGAAAAATTACTAGTTCCACCACTGCACCCATAGTAAGAGCCAGTAATGGACGATGGTATTGGCACTTCATTTACTGTTACCGGCAATATGAAAGGTTCACTCATGCAGCCATTGAGTACTCCTTTAGTAACTTTCACCTCATGTAAGCCGGGTGCGGTCCATTGAATATTCATCTTAGTAATTAACAGATGTTCACTGATTAATACACCATCTTGATACCAATTATAGTAAGCGTTTGATTCTGGTGTGATCTCATATACTCCAATTTCACCAGCGCAAAAGATCGTACCCCCTGTCACAGTCTCAATCACTGGAATTGCCTTGAGGGGCACCGGCCGGTCGGCACTTTTTTGGCAGTACCCATTGGACTGCACAACGTTGACATTGCCGTTGCCAGCAACGCCCCAATCAACCGTAATGGAATTGGTGCCTTGGCCACTTGTGATCACACCACCTGTCACCGTCCATATCAAAATATCGTTTGGGCCAACATTATATAAATGATACGGTGCATTGGTTGCCCCTGCGCAATAATTACTACTACCATAGATAGCACTCATCGAAGGAGTTTGATGGATCGTGACGTTCTTTTCCTTAACGGGGCCGTTTGTTCCACAACCGCCATACGATTCCATCACGCGAACGATGCCTGCTCCCGCTGCACCCCACTGCACCGTAATAGAGTTTGTTGTATTGCCACTCGTTATTGTGCCTCCATATATATACCAGTAGTAATTGCTACCGGGGTTCACTGCATCGACGTAATATATACTCCCACCAGTATCTTGACATCCGTCGCCTCCCTGTATTTCACTTGTAGGAGTAAGAGCGTTGACAGAAACTGGTAAGGTTGCAGGTATGCTTTCACATCCAGTTCCAGAAGTATATTTAACTTTGATGGAGTGATTGCCTCCTGAATTCCAAAGCACGCTTATGCTGCTTGTCCCTTGACCAGACACAATCGTTCCCCCAGTGGGAACTTCCCAAACGTAATTAGAATTACCGTTAATTGTGGAATAGGGAACGGAGGTTACGTTACCACACACACTTTGATTTCCATAAATCACCGGGTAGTCGGGTCCATTTACATAAACACCCTTTGAAACTGTTGGTGAAGTACAACCTGCTAAAGTTGTATAATTCAGAGTGATTGTTTGATTACCGAGTCCAGGTGTCTGAATGGTGGCATGTGAAACTGTCGTACCAGGAACGGGTACGTTGGTTGGTGGATCATTAACTACAATGCCAACCACAGCGGTGGTCAAACTATTCCAATTGAAAGAAGCAGCATTGTATCCAGTGCCACCCAGTACGATAGCCGCATCCTTGCACGAAGAGGAAGATCCTGAAATTGAGGGTGGCTGAATAAGTGTGGAATTAGCCGCAACATTTACCAAGAGGGTTTGAGCTGGTGGTGTGCATGATCCTGTTCTCGCGGTGACGGTGATAGTATAAGTACCTGGTATAGTGAAGGTAATGCGGGGTCTCGCCGTGCCCTGATCCTGAATAGTTGAGTAAGGCCCTGTAGAAGTCCACCAGTACGCTGAAACGCTTGGCACTGGATCGATATAAAATGTCTGGGCAACATAGGTACATGGGCCATCGGGGCCGTGGATGATACCTGGTGCTTGAGTGATAGGTCCAATGTTCAATGTCTGCGTAATAGTTGATCCTGTGCCGCATTCATTTGTTCCGTATACACTCACCGCATACGTCCCTTGCTGCGCCCAGATTGCTTCTGCTTGTGGACCGTTTGGCGTAAAAGTCAAACCTGTATTGGGCAGAACTGACCATGTGTAGGTAGTCCCTGTGGTACCTCCGGTAACCCGATAGGTATATGACGTGCCTACGCATTCAGAGCCATAACTTGTAAACGAAAGGGATGGAGGTGCTGCACATTGAGCGTGAGCACCAGCTATACTAATACATACAAGGAGGAAGATAAGCAATGTTTTAAACATAAGGTAAGATTTTTGGGTTGAACCAAATATAGATATAATTACATCGACAAACTATTTGTATTGACATCAACAAGAAAAAGTCATCTTAAATGTGAGAAATCAATTTAGGTTGGAAATTCTGCGGTACCCGCCCACTTTTTTCCGCGTTATGGCGAAACACCTCACCATCAATTGAGAATTCAATCCAATGTATTATGAAATAAATAAAGACCAGCTTAAGTTTTCTAATTTCGTCAAATGCGAATCAAATCATCGAATAATAGGCGCTGTCTGACATAGGCACACTTGGAAGCTTATTGTCTTATTTGATATTTGGCGAATATAGGACGCCATATGCCAAAAGTAAAGCTGCCCATACCTTTGATGCCAGTTCCTGTGTATATTTCGCGTCTTGCATTTGGCAATTGTCAAGTTTGTAAGGGAACTTCAAGATGTATTCAACAAGAAAGTATGATGAGGGTAGAGGAAGTCCGTCTTTCTGTCGCTAGTCGCTTTACATCTATAAAAAGAACTCCAAACAAAATAGATAAACGTTCCAAAAGCAAGAATTCCAAAAAGAATGAAGATCCATCGCGGTAAGGTATTTCGCCATGTTCCTTGCCGAAACTACACTATAGATTTCCTCTATACTGCTATCATCCGCAAGGTTTTCAATAAGCTGAATCATCTCACGTTTAATCGATTGTTTGTCACTCATGATGCAAGAAATCAGAATGATAATATTTATCTCCAGTATCGATAAGGCGAATGAGAACTCCACTATGCACAATACAAAATTTCAGAAAAAGGAAAGGTCCACCGTGTCCTCTCGTTAAGGTTACGTATGGGCTCCTAAGTCTAAGATAACTATTCATCTGATATCATAGTATAGATATGAAAATACTAGCATATGCACTTGGGGACAAAGAAAACTTTAATTGCGCTTCAAGCAGGTGCTAAAGCACTGTGATTTCGCGTGGCATTTAGCAATACAAACTTTAACGTCTCAGCGTCTACTAATAAGAAAGGAGAGCCTTCTGCTCTCCTTTTCACTATCCTTGTTCGAACGAGCCCTTGATCGACACAAGGAGTCAATAGGTTGCTTCCAACCACAATCGACGAAACGAAGCTACCAGAAAGACTAAAATACACTCGTAGTATATAGGAGTAACTCCTACTCGGGGAAGCGAATTATACTCTTTTCAAACATCAGCCCCTATGTAAATAACCTCGGTCTCAATAAACCTTGTTTTACGTTTGGATACTAATATTTCGGGTTTCTCAGGCACCTTGGAATCGTCCAATTTGATTGTCTCCCAAACAATAGCAAGTTTAAATGAAGCAGTAAAGGAATTAAGCAAAGATGAAAAAGTAAAGTGGTGATTTTCACCATTGATGTAGCTGGATACTTTTTCAATCACTTTGATCTTAATCAATTTCCAGCTTTTGTAAGTCAGGTGGGCGTTGATTCCAAACCATTATGGATTGAATTGATATCCGGTCTTCCTAAAGTACCCTTTATCAGCATTGCCTCAATCAGAGGCCGCACGCAAGGAGGTGGCGATGAGTTAACGTTAGCTTTTGATTTACGCTATGCAAGTAAAGAGTTAGCGGTATTCAATCAACCTGAAGTAGGTGTAGGATTATTTCCTGGTAGTGGCACTGACCTTCTCTCCCAACTGGCAGGAGGAGACCGTGCCCGGAATCCTTTGTGAGTAGTGTGGAGATTCCGCACTGAGTGATCACTTTTTTTCGCACCTTGCAATAATTATAAATCGCTGATTATCATCATAGAATAATGATCAACTTAACACGAAATTTGGTGGTCTCGTTCCTCGAAATTCTAGTCTGAAAATAGAATTCAGGTTTACTCTGATTTTTCAGATCTAAAAACTATAGAGCGGCTCTATTTTCAGGTTAAGTTAAACTGTAAGCTCCCCTGAAGTTCGGCCATTTGAAAGTTGAATACAAATTTTCAATTTTAAAATGGTTATTATGAAAAAGTCAAAATTCACAGAAACACAAATCGTAAAAGCGATCCAGGAACAT
>JAHEZH010000064.1 GCA_023251155.1 Flammeovirgaceae bacterium
TAAACAATTTTTTTAACAATGATTTATTAATGAGCAAAACCAAAACTGATAAGGTAGCCGACCTTATCTCCGAATTCTTGAAATTCTGTTCTTCTCTTCTCCAATTTTTTACCGCGATAGTCGCGTTGATGACTGCTCTGGTATTACTTTGGATCGAAGTTAAGTAGCATTCAAGAAATTCTTCGTTTGTATTTGTTGTTTGTTAAAACAGCTAAAGGAATTAAGCTTACTCCTTTTTAGCTGCTAAAATGGAAAAAGAGTAAAGTAATAATGCCATTTCCAGAATTGTAATAGTAAGATTTACATTAATAAATAACACTAGGAATGTAATTTGAATTTAAGGACCCCTGTTAGGCCAACAGGGGTTTTTTATTTTCTCTTTTGCTTCATTTTCTTTTCACTCTCTTCCTGAACAACATTTTGAACTTGGCTATCCTATTCGGATTTTCGGTTACGAAGTTGTAACCATAATAAAACGAGTTCCAATTTCATTGTAGAAATCTGAGGTAAGCGCGTAATGTCCCCATCAGCCCACGCGTAAAAAGTCCCGAACCACCCAACGGCTTTGGAATATTTAGCATAGAGTTTATCGACTCGTTTATGTTCTGATCGTATTGTTCTAGAACCCGCGTTGAGTCTATCGGCAATACCGCGCTGGTCAGACAAAAAAACATGAATACGATTGGCAACTGTTAACGTAGGTCTTGGAAATGTTTTGCATGTTGTTCAATATCAAAATCAGATAGAGATTCATATTTTCCAGTACTTGCTTTCTTCCTAGCAAGAACCGCGACAAAATAAGGTAAAGCATCCCTTCTCCCCTCAAAAGAGTTAAGGGTAAGAAAATCTTGTGCTTCCTGTTTCAATAGAGTTTCCTAACAGAAGACTTTTTCTACTTTGTAATCAAATTCACTAATTGGTTGTGTTGGTAATGGAGTTGAGAGAAATACAAGTTCATTATAGGATTTGCTTTACCCTATTGATGTTTATTTTACAAACTTCTTCAAACGCAATACCCGCGTAGCCTCTCACTACACACAGGGGTAAAAAATCAGGATGTTCTTTGCTTAAGGCTTCAACAGCTTTATCGTTATTTCCTCCCAACCGGGACCTCATATTGTTCAAATTTTTCCATTAATATAAACCAGAGTTGCTATCCTTAGAAGTTTGTTTTAACTTAGGTTAAACTATTAATCCCTAAAATCACATGGCCTCAAATGAAGACGACAAGCGCAGAGAAGAATATGAAAGACGACTACGGGAAGAAGAAGAAAGAAGAAGAGCAGCAGCGGAAGCTGAAGCTCGTAGGCAGAAAGAAGAAGCGGAAAGAAGATTAAGAGAAGAATTAGAACGACTAAGGAAAGGAGGCGGAACAGACGACAGGTTGTAGAATTTTATGTCAGAATTTAAAGAAGCAAAATACACATAACGACATTATTCCGAGTGCCATAGCGGCAATAGAAACAGCGTTAGTAAAAAATACTGCTTTATTATAAAACTTAACTTTCTTGTCAAAGAATTTCATATCAAATTGATTATATGAAACATTTCTTACTTGTTTTATCATACAACCAGCATACTTTGCTTCGAACTTATTAGCTGCACTTCCGTAGTATTGAGATAAAAGATTGATAATAATTCCTAAAGCAAAGAAAACCGAAGACCACTTTAACAGATCATACTCTATTAAAGGTTTCTTTTCTATTAAGAATTTAATTATCTCAAAACAAACGTAAAGCCCACCACTGCAAATTGAAACAATTAACAAGTCTATCCGCTCAATTCCGTACCATTTATTTTTAATACTGCTTTCCCTATGTTTAGTCCAAAAATCTAAATCATAATTACCGCCTTCTGACATTATAGTTATTGCTTTAATAACTCTAATTTACATATACCAACTGATTTTACCAGAACCACCTTCATATTTCGGTGATACCGTGCCACTCTCTGCGTGTTCAAAAGTATTAAGTTTTTCTTATTGATCGATTTTTTTTCTGAGTGAGTTTCCGGAAAGTGTTATTCAATGGGCTGAGTTCACAATGCGATCAAGGATGGCATCTGCGATTGTTCCTTCTCCGATGAGATCGTGCCATTTGTTTACCGGTTTTTGAGAAGCAATGATGGTTGAGGATTGATCGTGTCTGTCTTCGACCAGGTCCATCATGGTTTGTCTGGAGGCACTATCGAAAGGCGCTAAGCCGAAGTCATCGAGGATGAGCAGCGTACTGCGCTTTATTTTCTTGATTAATTTCAAATAGGTTCCATCGAGTCTAGCAGTACGGAATAACTCCATCAATTTGGATGTATTAAAGTAAACAGTTTTATGTAGCATGGTGCAAGCGTGATTGCCAATGGCTTGCGCCAGATAACTTTTTCCGACTCCTGTAGATCCGGTAATGATAATATTCTGACGTTGTTTGATGAAGTCAAGTGTTAAGATTCGTTCAAGATAATTCTTATCCAGACCTCGCTGAGCGGTGTAATCGATATCGCGGATAGAGGCGTTTAATTTGAAGCCAGCCCGTGCGATAAGGTTTTTGATTTTCTTGTGTTGCCGTAATTCCCACTCCTGATCAACGAGCAGGGCGGCATATTCATCCTGGGTGTAGTCCGCATACATGTTGTCATGTACGACCGCGTAATCAATCCCGACTCAATCAGTTTATAAACTTGCTGAGTGGTGCATCCAGAGTATTTCATTTATGACCAATAAGTTTTGTGCTGGTTTTATATACGCACTTGAGAAATAAGCAAAAGCAATTCAAAAGCTGAAATCAGTATTATTTTTTTTAGTATTTTTAGTTTAGTTGGCAAACTTTTAATCTTTATTATGACAATTGAGGAGTTCAAGAATTTAACAGTTCCCTATCAATGGAAACGTTCTGAAAACATTTTTTACAAGTTTTACAACAGATTCGCACCAGACACACTAATTGTAATTTCTAATGGAGTTTCCAAAGCACATCAATGCACCATTAGAGAATACGAAGGCTCCATATTATTTACATCCCCAATCACTGATGGAAAAGAAGTAGCTCTTACCGTCTCAAAAAATCGTGAACAAATCACCTTTCATACTTCGGAACCATTTACAGTTATTGCTGTTCCAAATCCTTTAATAGCAAAATCAACCACCACGAGAGAATGAGAATAAAACATAAGACTAAAATAGCTGAGGTTATTAAAAGTAGAGGTTTTGAGTTAGCGGATTTTGAAGTCCAAACAAACACTACAGACTTTACAATTAAAGCAAAATTTGGAAAATTATTCTTTACATTTTTCCCTAATCCGGCTGACAACAATGAGTACAAACATCTTTACAAAAGATACACTATAGCTAAGCAACCTTTTCAATCAAAATTCTTTGCATCCTTTGATTCTACTTTAAATACATTTAGAGAATGGTTAGATAAAGATGTTAAGGCATTTATGGAGGATCAAGATTTAAAAGACCCCTTCGCAGAATTTACTGAATCAAAATCAACTTTCTTTTCAGAAGAAAGTTCAAAAGACGATGATTCTAAATTGACACCAGAAGAATCAAAAACATTTAAAGCTGAGTTAAAGAATATACAGCAGTACATTGAATCAAAATATAATCTTCAAAAAGAGCAGATTGATGAAATCAAAAAATCGTTAGATGTTCTGGCCACCGCAAGCAAAAGCGAAACAAAAGGAGAATTAAAGAAAGGGTTAAAGAAATTCTTTTTAGATTTTATTCAGAAATTCACTATACAAGGATTGATTGAAGGTGCTAAAGCTCTTTACAAAGTGTTGCAAGATTCCCCAATTGACATTTCAGAATTTACTGATCAAATTAAATACATTACTTAAATATGCCCTATACATCAAGATTGGGGGACAACTAATTTGTGGTTTACCTCTCACCAGAAGAAGGTTTCAAACTTTCTTTTGGTAGTGATGAAGAAATTAAAGCGATAGTTAACCAACACCCTTAATAAATAACCCTTCTAATAACTCCTGAAAATGATATGGTTTTATATGGCAATGATAAAAAACGCTTAAATTGAGTTGGTTAAGTGCTTTAAAATAGGAAGGGCAATCCCGACCGGACTGCCCTTTTTCAACCTAACCCCAAGGTAATACTTAAACTACCTGAGCCATTAAGAGCGGGCAGCACGATGCAGGTCACAGGCAAATGCGAATTTTTATTTCATTTTATCCATCTTAATTTTGCCACTCCAAACTGCCCATGAAAAAAATCCGCGTTATAATAGCCGATGACCATAAGATTATTCGCGTAGGGCTGCGGGGGTTGCTGGAAAGAGAAAAGGATATCGAAGTAACCGGTGAGGCGGAAGATGGCCTCCACCTGCTCACCCTGCTCAAAACCACCCCCACCGATGTGATCCTGATGGACATTGACATGGGGGATACGAACGGGATAGCCACCACCCGTCAGGTGAAAGAACTCTACCCCGATGCGCAAGTGCTGGGCCTCACCATGCATGAAGAGCAGCACTACATCATCCCTATGCTGGAGGCCGGTGCCAGTGGCTATTTACTGAAAGATGCCGGGCGGGAAGAGTTGCTGGGTGCCATCCATACGGTTTATCATGGCGACAGCTATTTCAGCCATAAAGTATCGGCTACGCTGCTTCATGCCATTACCAAACAAAAAGAAGCTCCCCCTGCTTTTAAGTCCGGTAAAAATCAAATCCCGCTATCGGATCGTGAAATAGAAGTGCTGCAGTTAATCGCCCGCGAACTCTCCAATGGAGAAATTGCGGAAAAGCTTTTTATCAGCATTCGTACGGTGGACACCCACCGCAGAAACTTGCTCGAAAAGCTGAATGTAAAAAATACAGCAGGCCTGGTGAAGTACGCCATGGAAAATGGTATTGCCTGACCGCAACCTGATCGCTGACTTTTATTGGTCCTTGCTCTTCGTCACCTGCTTATACAGCGTAGCGAACGCCACTACCGCCATGACCATAAAGAATACGCCGGCGACCATGCCTTCACCGAGCATCGCTCCGATTCCCTGGCAAGCGATGACAATGCCAATGATAGAAAGTATTCCTAAAAACGAGTCGAGATTTTTCATAACCTGGTGATTTATGGTATCACCGGTGATCATGAAAAATAAAAGCCAATACAGAAATGGATGGGCGCTGTAGGCATTCTTCTACAGTTCGAATTCAGGTAACGGAAAAACCGAAGCGTGGCTATTCCAGCGGAAGCGTAAAGATGAATTTGCTACCCTTTCCTTTCTCACTTTCCACGCGAATGGTTCCCCCGTTGGCAAGTACCATTTCACGTGTAATCACCAGCCCGATTCCGGTGCCTTTCTCCTGGTGGGTGCCCTCGCGCGAAAACTGTTGCCCCGGCTGAAACAATTTGGATTGATCTTCCTCGCTCATCCCTACTCCATTGTCCTCCACCGTAATTTCCAGGAAAGAACTGTAACGTATGCCGGAAACCGTTATCACTCCGTTATCCAAACTAAACTTCAATGCATTGCCAATCAGGTTTCGCAAAATGATCTGCAATTGATTGCGGTCTACCATGGCCGTTACGCCGATGGATAAAGTATTGTTTAAGGTGACGTTCTTTCGTCTCGCCTCTTCGGCTAACTCCATCATCACCTTATCCACTTTCTTACCGATGAGGATCATTTCCCTTCTTACTTTCACATCGCTGAGCTGCGCACGGGCCCAGTGCAGGAGATTGTCCAGTGTGTTGTTGGAGGCCACCAATTGCTGATTGATCTTCTCGGAAAAAATATCAAACTCTTCCTGCCGGATGTGTCCTGCACTGCGCATCTGTAAAATAGCATGCAGGTTGAGCAACGGCCCGCGCAGGTCATGACTTACTACCGAAAAAAGTTTATCCTTTGTGTGGTTCATTCGTTCCAGCTCCTGATTGGCTACCGCCAGCTCTTCGTTCAGTTTTTTACGCTGCTGACTGGTTCTGTACACAAAAAATGAAATCCCTCCCAGCAACAGGATCACACACAGCAGAGCTACCTGTCCATAGCGCTGTTGCGAAATGATGGTCTTGTTCGCTTCATTGATCTGATGAAGCAAATCCAGTTCACTTTGTTTCTGTTTGAAATTGAAGGTGGATTGAAGCTGGGAAAGGCTTTGTCCTTTCAAGAGCAGTTGCTGCTGCTCCTGCAGCGTATGAAACTTGTTGTAGTACGAAAAAGCCCTTTCAAAATCACCCATGCCTGCGTACGTCCATGCATACGACTGATTGATCTCATCGAGCGGATTAAAGAAGGGAGTAAAATTTATTCTCCGGCTATTGATGATGTAAAGACTACTGTCGAGATACGTTAATGCTTTCGTATACTCTTTCTTTTTGATGTACACTTTACCAATGTTCACATAGGTTTCGATTTCATTCTCCACCTCGCGTGTTTGCCTGATGTACATCAGATTTCTTTTGTAATAATACAAGCTGCTGTCATAGGCATTGGTCAGCAGGTGAACGCTGCCAATATTTCCTTCCATTATCCCTATCCACGCCAGGTCCTTGCTGTCGGTGGCTACCTTTAATGCTTTTCTGAATTCGGCTAACGCCTCCGGGTATTTTCTATCCTCCCTATCGATTAACCCAATCCCATTATAGCAATTGATTACGGCCCGATGATCCAACGAGTCTCTCGCCAGGGTGAGCGCCTTGTTATAAAACTCTTTGGCCTGGTCCAGGTTTTTTGCTTTGTGATGAATTAATCCGATTTCAAAACAACTCAATGCTTCCGCCAGTCGCTTCTTTTGCTTTTCATACAGAATGGTACTCTCCAGGAAATAAATGATGGCTTCATCCATTTTAATGTTGGCATAGCGTAGCCCCGCCCAGCGGTACACGTCAGGAAGAATTCGTTTGGTGTGCGCGTTTTTCCCGGCCAGCTCAATGATTTGTTTAAAATCGCTGTCCGTTAAAAAGATACTGTCGGCACGCGACAATTCTTCCAGCCGGTGGATAACGGATTGAAACTCCTCCTCGCTTTTGGCTGATTTTAATTGATCAAAGTAATCGGTTGTACGCAGCTGTGTGTAGCCCGGCAGAGCTAGTACTAAAATCAGATAGGGAAGAAAACGGAATTTCACAGACAGCCACCTTAGGTTAGCAACCCAAAAACATCCTGCCAAGTTAAGAAAAACGAAGGATAAAATAGCTACAGGGCTTTCCCGGTGACCTCCTCCTGACACGATCTCCACATTCACTGCGTAACTACGTGTCCGGCCAGGTTGGTGATTGGTACCCGATCACGACATCGCACGAAGTGTTTATTGCCAATACATTCCCTGCACCTTCACTCACGCTGAAGTGGAGTCATTAAGGCGAAGGAGAAATTTCTTCCCTGCACACTGCAATGCTCCTCACATGCCACTGGTAAAGTTGATCACTGAGCTTCTCACTGAGGTGAAGCGCGATTAGGCATGCGGCAGCTTCACCATGGAAGATCAACTCCATCTTAACGGTTGTATTCCTTTTGCTTCCGGCTGTTTCGAACAGCACCTTTCAAAGGAGGATGAAAACACCGGCTTTATTTTTTGAGGTTCACTACCCGGGGGTCACTTCCTATCACCGGCAGCGTGTTTACTAACGCCCTATTACTTACTTGCTAAATCATTGAAAAACTGATCTTTACCTAAATGAAAATTTTCATTACGTGATGCCCCTGAGCGTCTTCGTGCGTAATCGATCCCTCTCCGGCTTGCCATACTTTCAACACTTTTCCTATTTTTACGGCCCAAATCTGAAATTTCTATGGGACGCGTATTTGAAAAAAGAAAGCATAAGATGTTCGCCCGCTTCGACCGTATGGCGAAAGGATTCACACGTATTGGTAAAGACATCGCTATTGCCGTAAAGCTGGGTGGTCCTAACCCGGATAACAATCCCCGCCTGCGCATGGCCATTCAAAATGCCAAGGGTATCAACATGCCCAAAGACCGTGTTGAAAATGCGATCAAGCGTGCCTCTTCCAAAGATGAAAAAGATTTCCAGGAAGTAATCTACGAAGGATATGCACCGCACGGTATCCCTGTGCTGGTCGAGTGTGCGACCGATAATCCAACACGTACAGTGGCCAACATCCGTCTTCGTTTTTCAAAGAACGGTGGCAGCATGGGCAACTCGGGGTCGGTCGGTTTCATGTTTGAGCGTAAAGGTGTTTTTAAATTTGATCCGGCCAAACTGAACCTTGATGAACTGGAGCTGGACCTCATCGATGGCGGTGCCGAAGATATCCATAAAGAAGAAGAAGAAATCATCATCTATACCAAGTTCACTGAATTTGGTCACATGCAGAAATTCCTGGAGTCAAAAGGATTAGAACCTAAAAGTTCGGAGCTGCAATTCATCCCTACCACCACCAAAGAGCTAAGCGAAGCCGAGCAGGATGAAGTGATGGAATGCGTAACGGCATTAGAAGAAGACGAGGACGTGCAGGTAGTCTATCACAACCTGGCTTAAGCCTTTTAACCCGATACTTGAAAACGAAAGCGTGTACCGGAAATACACGCTTTCGTTTTTTATAAAAGTCAGGTCATCGATTTAGCCATCGATTTATGGCTGGTGTGCTGCAGGAGACAATGGCCCTTCGGTCGTCAGGTGATCATCCACCATCCGGTTG
This sequence comes from Flammeovirgaceae bacterium, assembly GCA_023251155.1. GTDB lineage: Bacteria > Bacteroidota > Bacteroidia > Cytophagales > Cyclobacteriaceae > ELB16-189. The sequence goes on from JAHEZH010000064.1 coordinate 8,615, forward strand.
TTGTATTGCTGGATAAATGCTTTCAGCTGATTTTCCATGGGAAGCACCACCTCCGCTTTTTCATTCACCTCGTTTTTCTGAAGCAATGGATCAGAACGAAAATCATATAACCCGATGGGTTTCTTCCCGTCAAACTGCAGGAGATAATCTCCCATAAACGTCTGATAGGTGTTATCCAGGTAATTGAATGCAAAGGCTTGGGTGGAAGGATCAAATACATTTCGGCCATACGCAATGTACGGCTCATCATAATGAAGATAGCCTAACACGGTGGGCATGATGTCGATTTGCTGAATGATTTCCGGCGAGTGACTTTTCCAGTTTTCACCGGGTTGATAAAAAAAGATGGGAATCGAAAAGTACCCCCATGCCGTATTGTATTCCGGAAAGTGAATCTGCGCGGAGGCATGATCAGCGGTGAATACAAACAGGGTATTTTTAAACCAGGGCATTTTCTTAGCCGTGTCGAAAAATTTCTTCAGGGCATGATCCGTATATTGAATGGTGCGGTACACCTCCATCTCACCTCCCTTGAATACATTTTCGTACTCCTTTGGAAGATGGTACGGATGATGCGACGACACGGTGAATAAGGTACTATAAAAGGGTTCTTTAAATGTGTTCAGCTTCTGCGCATGAAACTGCAGGAACTTTTCATCCCATATTCCCCATATCCCATCGTAGTCATCATCATTGCCATACTCGTCTTTACCATAGTAGTCGTCAAACCCGCACAGATTGGCAAATGCCTGGAAGCCCATGGACCCATTCGGTGCACCATGAAAGAAAGAAGTGTAATACCCTTTCTTCTTCAGCAGACTTGCCATACTGTTTACTTTATTGCCCGAGTAATGCGACAGCACATAAGGCACTTCAATGGAGGGAATGCTGCAAATCACGGAAGGCATGGCATCAATAGACTTTCGGCCATTGGCAAATGAGTACTGGTATGACCTGCTCTGCCCGAGCAATGAATCCAGGAAAGGCGAATACCCCTTATACGTACCGTGGTCAAGTTCTTTATTATAAAAACCAATAAACTCCTTCGAAAAACTCTCCAGGATAATGACCACCACATTCACCGGCTTGAATGGAACGGAATCCTGAGGAACATGCAATGGGGTGTACACCTTGCTCAGCGCCTCATCGGAAGGAAAGTAATTCACTTTTTCGATGACGTTCGCTCTGGCCGTACGCATGAAGGCAAAAGGTGTGTTTAACACCAGGTTAATGTCCTTGGGTGTGTAGGCATATTCCGCTGCGTTACTAATCGTGATCGGACGTGTACTGTGTGCAAAACCGCCCCGTACTCCTCCAATGAACAGGTAGATCAGAACAGGCAGTACCAGTACACCTGAAACATAAAATACGATCTTGTTTTTCAATTGCGGCCCTTCCACTTTAATGGAGTTGAACATCCTGACCAGCACGACCATCAGCAAAATCCAAAAGATCACCGCATACCAGTAATCGATCAGAAAATTAAAAATCAGTCCGGCTCCGTTCTTTTCATTTTCAAACTGCTTCAATACACTGATGGTGGTTCTGCGCAAGGTGAACCGGTAATAAATAAAATCCGCCACGTTGGTTGCCAGCGCAAATCCATTGGTGATCAGGAAAAGGTATTTTAAAACGGATTGATAGATTGCATGGAACCGAAAAGAAAAAGGCAAGATCGAAAGCAGAATAAACAGGCTATTGATGTAGAGCAGGCCGGCCAGGTCAAAGCGAAGTCCTCCCCAGGCGATACGCACAAAGCGGGCCAGTGTCATATCAGGAAAGAAGCTGGTATTATACAGATAGAACCCGATACGGCAAAGCGTAAACAATGCCATCATCAGAAGGAACTGCCCGGCTAACGCCAGATAAGAGTTGCCTTTCCACTTTAATCCGTTCAGGTACTTGCCCACTGAATTATTCATTTCTGGATACGATTAACCTTTGCCAAAGGAGTATGCGATGGCGCTATTAAAAACTGACAAACATAATAAAAATATCTCCTGCCACAGGGTACGAACAGGGAACCGGTAAGGCAGATTTTCTCAGTTTTTCTGTTAGTTTTGTAATTCAGCCAAAATTGTAAAGTGCTTTTTAATTTGGACTTGAAGACTTTTATCCAACTGAAGATCTGGCAAAGATGAAGGGCCGCTTGATTGTCCTGCTATTACTTATTACCCAACTGGCTTTCTCTCAGGACATTGAGTCGTTTGGTATTTTCGGTGGACTTAACATCCCCTTCACGATCGACCAGGGGCTGAAGAAAGACCCGCGCTTTTACGGCAAGGTTACACTCCGGGCAACACCCGTCGGGTTCAGTTATGGTTATGATCGTGTAGGTCATGGTTTTGTGATCACACCGCAATTCATCCAGGTCGGTCAGAAATTCGTCATCAAGAATACCACTGGCGGTGAAGTCGGTACGCGCAGTGTGAACATGAATTACGTCAGTGTGCCGGTAGCACTGAAGATCCACATCAATGACATGGCTTTCTTTCGGCTGAGTATGGTGGCGGCGGTGAACTTTCAGTACCTGATCAAAGGACAGGAAACCTTTACTCACTCGGCCTCCAAATTAAAATACCCACCCAGCGTTCATATCCCTGCCGAGCCGGGTTATACGCAGGTGTATGATGGAGTATTTGTGCCGGAGGTAAGCAAACAGGTTTATGTGGATAACAAGCAATTCAAACCGTTTCAGGTCTTCGCTGCGGTAGGCCTTCGTTCTGATTTTGATTTGAATGACGACTGGAGTATTAACTTTGATGGCCGCGCCAATTTTGGAATTTTTGATCCCCGTAAAAGCAGTTACCTCGAGCAACTAAAACAGAGTGCCGATGCCCCTGATTTGTATGGTCAGCGAAGAGAAGTCTATCTTTCTGCTACCGTAGGCATCGCCCGCATCATTCAGATCAAGAAAAAGCACAAGACCAAAAGCTCCGGTAAAATGGTAGGCAATAAATTCTTTGCCAAGCCACGAGGCGGCAAGAAGGCACCCAAGAATTAAAAGAAAAGTCGCTTCAAACCCGGCTTGCAAAACACTCCAGCTCCCGTTCAGATCAAACCCATTTTTGTGGCTTTGCCAATGAGTGTAGCCGTATTTCTTACTTCCAGCTTTTCGAGAATACTTTTACGATGCGTATTGACCGTGGGGATACTGATGAACAGCTTCCCGGAAATTTCGGCGTTGGTAAGACCTTCGGCAATCAACTGAAGTACTTCTTTTTCACGCCTGGTTATTAACAGCTGCTGCGCATGGGATTCTTTCAAAGAGGCTGCGGCTTCTGTACTAAAATACGTTTTACCTTTTAATACCGTGCTGATCGCTTCCAGCAGTTCCTCTTTGGTGGCGTTCTTCAGCACGTAGCCGGAGGCTCCACTGTCGGTCATATTACGAATGATGATCTGCTGGTTAAAGGTGCTGAGTCCCAACACCAGTATGGAAGGATACAGTTGTTTTACCTCCCTGCACAACTCAGTACCGTTCTTGTCGGGCAGGCTTACATCCATCAGTATGATATCCGGCTGGTTATGCTTCAGAAAATCCAGGCACGAGGCGGCATTGGTCGCATGGCCCATCCAGTCAATATTCTTTTCGTTGTGCAATAAAGAACGAATGCCCTCGATTACCATATAATGATCATCCACTATAAAAATGCCTGCCTTCATTAACTATTCATTTCGATCATGACTGAAGTACCTTTACCAGGGGAAGATTGAATATCAAACCGGCCTTTCAGAAATTCAATACGGTTGCGAATGTTTCGCCACCCCATTCCTTCTGACCGGTGCAGAAGGCCGGTATCAAAACCATTTCCATCGTCCTCTACGGTAACAGCTATACTCTTTTCCTGCATGGACTGGTGTAACTGAACCAATACATGTTTTGCTTTGCTGTGTTTTATGGTATTGCCTACCAGTTCCTGTACAATGCGGTAAATAGTAACGGCCGTGGTCTGTGCTATCGCGGTATGGTTTGCTCCTATGGACTGATAGTTTACCTGTATCACCGTACTGCGGTCAATTTCGTGGCAAAATTCCTGTAGTGCTGCATCCAGTCCATATTGGATTAATACTTCAGGCATCATGTTGTGCGCCACCCTGCGCATTTCCCGGATAGAGGTATCGAGCATATCCATACTCCGTTCAAAAGCCTGGGCATTATCCGCACTCATCACCAGATTTCCCTTCACCCGATTCAGGGAGAATTTTATACCCGACAGCATCCCTCCCAGCCCATCATGCAGGTCTTTGGCCAGGCGGCTGCGCTCCTGTTCTTCGCCTTTGAGAATCGCCTCGGTAGCGGTGAGTTGTTTTTCGGTTTCCAACTCGTTGATGCGCTGCTGTTGTATTTTCTGACGATGCCTGTAGTTGCGATAAACAAGCAATGAAATAATCAGTAATGAAACCGTGCTACCCATAAAGAGCACGTTTTTTTGTCTGGATTTGATATCCTGAATTTCTTTCTCGTCCCGCAGCGATTGTATCTCACGGTCTTTACCGGCCATCTTATAACGCACTTCAGTCATCGCTATTCTTTTCTTGGTTTCATCTGAAGAGATGCTATCCGAAAGCGCCATCTTCATTTCCAGAAAGTGATAGGCGTTGGAAAAATCGTTATTGAGCAGATACCATTGCGCACTATTCTCATAGGCTTTTTTACGACCAAAGTTCATCTGGTATCGAATGGATTTATGCAGCAGTGTATCGTTCGTTTTTTTAGCCTCACTCATTTCACCGGCCTCCATCAATGATTTAATGAGCGGATCCAGCAGGGCTACCTGTTGGTATTTATCATCATTATCCAGGCTCATTTGATACGCGGCCCTGAAATCGGCAATCGCTTGCCGGTATTGTTTCTTGTGTTGACGGATAGCTCCTCTGATCTGGTAAAACAGAGCTTGTGCGATCACATCTTTTGTTCCGATGATCAGTGGCTCAGCCGTTTTCAAAATGGCTTCGGCATCGGCATTTTTCTTTTGGCTGATGAGCCGATCCGCATAATTCAAATACCTCCTGCCGATGAGTTCCTTGTCGTCACTCTCCTTGGCTGCGCTGATTGCTTTCCGGTCATACTCGAATGCCTTTTCGGGTTGTGATAACTCCTGGTAAACCGCGGCAAGACCATCATAGACGGAAGACAATGGCCATGGTTTCCGATAGGTTTCCAACAGATCAGCCGCCGTGGTATAATGCTCTATCGCTTTCTGATAATCGCCCATTTTATAGTTATCGCCTCCCAGGTTGTTGTGCAGGTAGGCCGCGTTGACTTTTGCAAAACGGCTTGTATCGGTTTCGAGATAGTGAAAAGCAGTATCCGCATACAATGTAGAGAGGGCAAAATCACCACGATCGGAATAGTAGAGCTGAAGATAAATGTATCCTATCTGTACTCCTCGTGCATTATTTAGTTCCTTACTGATGGTGACCACCTCTTGCATCAATGGCAATGCCTGCGAAGTATTGACATTAATAGCACCCAACACATAATCCACTAATAAATTCAAACGTGTGGTATCATGTCCGGGATGTTTGTTAATCTCCCTCCTGATGCTGTCCAGCTCCCGGGTTTGCGCATGGATATACGCCCCGCTTAACAACAACAGTAGCCACGTGATCAGAAGGTGTTTTTTCATTAATGGAAATTACCTCTTTTATGGTGGTAAATAAAAGCGAAAGCTCCCTATTCCGCATCGTCCTTTTTAATGATTTTTTCGGAGCGAGGCGGTAAAAGATCATCCTTTTTAACGATTGAAATCGTTGCTGTAGCCAGGCAATTTTGTAGTACCAATTTTCCAAAAATCGAATAGTATGAAAAAACAAAAGCTATTTCTACTCGCCGTGCTGCTGATCTCCATAAAGACGTTTGCACAAGATATTTCTTATGGTGTAAGAGGAGGTCTTAACGTAGCGAATTTTTCCATGAACCTGCCTTCCAACATATGGCCGGCAGGTAATAAGAAAGAAGCCAGAACCCATTTCAACATCGGAGTATTTGCCCAACATCAGCTCAACGACAAGATGGCACTACAGACCGAGTTATTCTATTCAGGTGAAGGAGCCAGCTTTAGTAAACCGGGCACCGAGATGCCCGAGCACATCAAGCTTGGCTATCTGAGCTTACCTTTATTTTTTAAGTATACCATTGCCGATCATTTCTATGCGATGGCAGGGCCACAGATTTCTTATTTGTTGTCAGCAAAGTGCATCTATGCCAATGGCAATTCCTACGATGTTATAAAGGAACATAAAAAGATAGCGATCGGATTCGTACCGGTAATCGGCTACGACTGGAATAAATTCAGTATCAATCTGAGATACCAGATCGGCTTATCCAAACTACCCCAGACACCTCCCAATTGGAGCATGACCCATTATACGGATGACCAGGTAAAGAGTAACGTATTTTCAGCAGTCATCAGCTACACGCTGTTTTAATGCAAAATGCCGGTGCATGATCAACTGCATTCATGCCGCTATTGAGTTACTCAAACAGGGTTGATCTCTTCGGTCTACTTCGCTACCCGTTCCTTCTGTGCTGAATTATTATCAAGCGACTAAGCCTGAACAACCTGCTTCAAAAGCGGATGACCGGCATCGTCCATAGCATGATCCATAGACTTAGCGATGGTCACAATTTCTTTGATGTGATACGTTGTTTTGTGCTGTGATTCAAAATAAACACGCATGATTAATTCAGCAATGATTCCGAAGGTAAGAAACTGAATTCCTGCCAGCACCAGTGTAATTCCTAAAATTAACAAGGGCCTTCCCCAGATATCGTGGCCCAGCAACTTCAGAACAAATAAATAAAAACTGATGGTGCTTCCGAAAAAAAAACAAAGCAACCCAAGCGGGCCAAAGAAATGAATGGGACGCTTGAAGTATTTCTTCAGGAACAACATTAATATCAGGTCACTGATGACTTTGAAGGTGCGGCTCAACCCGTACTTGGAGGTACCAAACTGTCGCGGATGGTGCCTCACCTCCATATCGATGATACGACCACCTTCCAGTACGGCAAGAATGGGAATGAAGCGATGGAGTTCTCCATAAAGACCGAGGTTTTTGGCGATCTCTTTTTTGAACACTTTAAGGGTACATCCATAATCTTGTATGGTGACACCCGTGAGTTGGCGGATCAGACGGTTCGCCAGTTTACTCGGAAGCTTTCTTAGCAATGCCCCGTCCTTCCTGTTTTTACGATTACCTGCTACCATGTCCCAGTCTTCCTTCTTCAGCTTATCCAGCATGGCGGGTATATCCGAAGGATCGTTTTGCAGGTCACCATCCAATGTTGCAATGAAGTCACCTGATGCCTGAACAATACCGGCGGCCATGGCAGCGGTCTGTCCATAGTTCGAATTAAAGATGACCAGCTTTACCCGTTCATCTGCATACTTTTTTATTTCACGTACTGTTTTGTCTGTGGATCCGTCATCCACCAAAATCACTTCATAGTGAAATCCATTCAATGCCGATCGGATCTGGGCAAGCAGCGGCCGGATGTTTTCTTCTTCATTGAAAACCGTAATAACAAGTGATAATTCCATGGTAACAAAGGAATAAATCCACTATTGATTACAGATGAAGTACAGGTTGCGATACCATTAAACATTTCATGATTCGGTAACGCTGCCTGAATATGCATCGCGTAAGTTGCGTGCTGAATCCATTGTTAAAATCCGGTTATGAATTATCGTTTATTGCTCCTGCTGGTAGTCAGTGTATTGATCTATTACGCCAATCTGGGTGGCACATCGATCTATATACTGGACGAAGCAAAGAACGCGGGCTGCGCTATGGAAATGGCACAACGCAATGATTGGGTGGTACCCACTTTCAACGATCAGCTTCGCACCGACAAACCGGCCCTTCATTACTTCTTTATGATTGCCGCTTACCAGGTATTTGGTGTTACCCCTTTTGCGGCACGCCTGTTTTCCGCATTGGGGGGAGTGTTACTGATTCTCTTTCTTTATGTACACGTAAAAAAAATCATCGATGAGGGGACTGCGTTTTTCTCTTGTCTTGTTCTGTTAAGTTCGATCCAGCTGGCGGTACAATTTCATCTGGCCGTCCCCGATCCTTATCTCATTCTCTTACTTACCATTTGTCTCGTTTTTGTTTATAAAGGTCTTTGCCATTCGGGCCAATCGATTTACTGGATGTATGTGGCCGCAGCCCTGGCATTCATGACCAAGGGATTAATTGCGGTCGTATTCCCGGCAATCATTGCTTTCGCTTTTCTGATCTTCACCCGACAACTGAACTGGAAGAGCATCCTCCGGCTTCGCCTGGGGTATGGGATCATCTTGTTTTCGGTTATTGCACTACCATGGTACATCGCCGTAGGCCATGCAACCAACGGGGCATGGCTCCACGGCTTTTTTATTGAACACAATTTAGATCGTTACACCAGCACAATGGAGGGACATCGCGGGTTTCCACTCGCACCTTTTGCTATTCTCATCGGTGCACTGCTTCCTTTCTCCGTTTTTAGTATTCAGGCGGTTGCCCTGGCGATCAGGAAACGAAGTGAATATCCATTCCTGCTATTCTGCCTGCTGGCGGTGGTTAGTATTGGCGGATTCTTCACGTTCTCCAAAACGATTTTACCAAGCTATCCGGCTCCGGCACTTCCCTTTCTTGCCGTCTTGCTCGGTTATTATATAAATCAGTTTACACAACAACAACCGACTCAACGTCTTCACTTTTCATTTGCTTTCAATCTTTTACTTTGCGTGGCTGTACCCGTTGCCATTTATTTCGCCCTGCACCATGAAAAAGAACTGAGCACACTCCGTCATTTCGCCTGGCTGTTTATGGTACTTCCTTTAGGTAGTATTACCGGGTGGTATCTGTTTATCAAAAAAAGAAATACTGATTTTGTATATGCATGGAGTGGCTCGTGGATACTGGCAATCGTACTCTTCTTTTATGTCGCCTACCCGCAGGTAGACCGGAAAAATCCGGTAGCAGAGAGTATGCCGCTGATCACTTCCACGTATGCGGATTATACAATGGTCGTCTACAAGCAGTTCAATCCGGCCTATGTATTCCGGCTACGCAAAACCATGAAGGTAATTGACTCCCCCGAAGAACTGGCCACCGTATTGGCTAATACAAACAACGTACTCTTGTTTACCCGAACCAAGTATGCCGAAGAACTGCAATCCATTCCGTCATTAAAAGTAATCTACCAGGGACGAGATCTGTTCGAGGGAAGCGAAACGTTGCTACTGGCTAACTGAATCAGGACGAGAAGAACGCTTCCCTTTCCATTCTAACCGCTGCATCATCCACTGTGGCTTGCTTCGATATTCAAATGCATAGTAACACGCTATTCCTATCGAAGAACCCATCAGAGAGCCAACGGCCACGTCCATCAGAAAATGCTGCAACAGATACACGCGCGACAAGCCTACTAACACAGCAATCACCAACAACATTACCGTTACTCCCCTGCTGCGGGTACACAAAGAAAGAAAAACACATAATCCAAAAATAGTAACTGTGTGACCTGACGGAAACGTCATGAACCGGTGAATACTGACACCCGCTACCCGGTGAATAAGGTCCGGATCTAAAAACGAGATGGGCCGCAGTGCATGCGGAAACAGCAAGCGCTTAAAAACCATGACGACGAGCGCCTGGATAACCCCATTGGTAAGCAATGCAATGGAAGCATAAAAGCGATAAAACAAAAGAATCACAGCGAAAAATGCCAGCACGATCCCATCTCCCAGCGTGGTAATACCCGCAAATAAAAAGTCAAGAGCGGGATGATTCCATCCATTGATATGCATCAGCACTTCCAGGGGCGGAACAAAAAAAGAAATCAACACCAAAATCAACGAGACGGTAAGATAGAAAGCTACAGTGAGCAGGTTGAATTTTTTACTTTGATGCATAGTCATTGCTTTACATCAAATTTATTCCGGCATTGCTACGGCAGCGTGAATCAGAAATGAAATTGATTTTACCATTTTCAAGATTCGCTCCGCGTGGGGTAATGTGGTTCATCGGTCCATTCGTCAACCTGTTCTTTACACCTCTTCATTTTACCGAAGCGCTGCACGTTATTTGAACACTTACCCTTTACCCTCTTCACCTTTTGATAACGGAATTAAAACTGACTTAACACCGGACGTGTGAAATCGTCTTTCCGGCAGAAATTACTTAACGAATCGTTAAATGGCATCCTTAAGGAATAACGTTACTGAGCGCCTACTTTTAATTTCATTAACCACTTAAATCAAAACGACAATGAAAGTGTTGGTGACCGGGGCAGCTGGATTTATCGGTATGCATACTGTAAATCATCTGATCCGTTTAGGGCACGAGGTAGTAGGCATTGATAATCTTAACGACTACTATTCCGTGGATCTGAAAATTGCACGTTTGCGTCAGTGTGGAATTCTTCATCATGAACCTGACCGGCACGTGGTGTTCTCTATCAGCTATCACAAAAATTATCGCTTTATCAAACTTGATCTCTTACACCAGGAGCTGGTACTGAAATTATTCGCCGCGGAGAAATTTGACTACGTAGTACACCTGGCAGCACAGGCTGGCGTGCGCTACTCCATTGAAAATCCCTTTGCTTATACCGAAAGCAACATCACCGGGTTCCTCGCTATTCTGGAAGGATGCCGGCAAAACAACGTGGAGCATTTAGTATATGCCAGTTCATCCAGCGTTTATGGATTGAATGAAGAAAGTCCGTTCAGCGAAAGCAAGCCCACCGAACACCCGATTTCACTCTATGCCGCAACCAAGAAAGCCAACGAGATGATGGCTCATTCGTACAGTCATTTATATCAACTACCCACTACCGGACTGCGTTTCTTTACCGTATATGGTCCGTGGGGAAGACCGGACATGGCCTTGTTTTTATTTACCGAAGCCATCGTAAACAACAAACCCATCTCCCTTTTTAATGGAGGCCTTATGTATCGCGACTTCACCTATGTGGATGACATTGTTGATGCTATTGCGCAGTGCCTTTTCAAGCCAGCACAGGCAGATGCTGACTGGTCTGGAGCAGCGCCCAAAAGTGATCGGTCTTCGGCACCGTACAGAATATTCAACGTGGGCAGTTCGCAAAAAGTAAAGCTCACCGAATACATTGATGCTATAGAAGAAGCACTGGATAAAAAAGCGATCAGGAACTATTTGCCCCTGCAGCCCGGAGATGTACCCTCTACTTATGCCGATACGGAATCGTTAAATACGTTCACCGGTTATCAGCCCAGGACCACCATCCGGCAAGGAGTAAATCAATTTGTCAACTGGTATCTGGAATATGATCAGCAGGTCAAAGGCAACTTAACGCTTGCCCTGTAGAAGAGGGCTTTTAATTCCTCACGCAGGAGATTTCCCTCTTAGTCTCAAACTATTCAGAATAACCGATACCGAGCTCAGGCTCATGGCAAGTGCCGCCAGCATCGGGCTGAGAAGAATTCCGAAAAAAGGATACAGTATTCCCGCGGCAACCGGTATTCCGATTCCATTATAGACGAATGCAAAGAACAAGTTCTGCTTTATATTCCGCATGATTTCTGCACTTAATCTTCGGGCCCTGATAATACCGGAAAGTTCACCTTTCACCAGCGTAATGGCGGCACTGTTGATCGCTGCATCGGTCCCGGTTCCCATGGCAATTCCTACGTTTGCCTGTGCCAGAGCAGGAGCATCATTTATTCCATCACCTGCCATGGCTACAATTTTCCCTTCCTGCTGAAGCGCCTTTATCGTATTGAGTTTATCCATGGGAAGACATTCTGCGATAAAGCCATCCAATGCCAACTCCTCAGCCACTTTTCCAGCTGTTTGTTTATTGTCACCCGTTACCATGATCACACGAAGGCCTTGTTCTTTCAATACACGTATGGCCTCTTTCGCCCCTTTTTTTATCGGGTCGGCCACACTGATGTATCCTGCAAGTTCATGATCCAGGGATACATACATCACCGTCTCCCCGATCGACTGACGTGCACTTACTTCTTTCACCACCGCATCACTCAGTGTGACTCTTTCCGTGTTCATCCGTTTCGAGTTACCTACCGAAATTCGTTTTCCATTTAGTATGCCGTTAATCCCTTCTCCGGTTATGGATTCAAATTGTTCCACCCGAACCATTTCTATTTTCCTCCTTCTTGACTCTCTTTGTATGGCTTCCGCCAGCGGATGCTCACTGCTCGATTCCAGCGAGGCGGTATAACATAAAAGATCATTTTCACTGATTGTGCGGCTCACTACTTTTATTGCCTGCAATGAGGGTTTTCCTTCGGTAATGGTTCCTGTCTTATCCAGAATGAGTACACTCACTTTATTCATTTCCTCAATTACTTTGGCTTCTTTGATCAGCACACCGAGCGTTGCTGCCCTGCCTGTACCTACCATTACTGACATGGGAGTGGCAAGGCCCAGCGCACATGGGCAGGCGATGATGAGCACGGTCACCGCATTGGCAAACGCAAAAACGAAAGCGGGTGCTGGTCCCCACAACGCCCAAATAACGAATGACACTACCGATGAAAAAACGACCAGAGGTACAAAGTACCCCGATATCTTATCTGCCAGATTCTGAATAGGCGCCTTCGAGCGGCTTGCTTTGTTGACCATATCAATAATCTGGGCGAGCAATGTATCAGCCCCTACCTTTTGTGCCTGCATGTAAAAACGACCTGTTCCGTTTACAGTTCCTCCTGTCACCGAATCACCTTCCATCTTTACTACAGGCATGGGTTCTCCGGTAATCATGGATTCATCCACCGAACTATTTCCTGTTGTTATCTTTCCATCCACAGGAATTTTCTCTCCCGGTTTGATTTTCAGCATATCGTTCACCATTACCTGCTCCAGTGGGATGGTATACTCCCTACTCTCTCTAATCACCGTAGCTTGTTGCGGTATCAAATTCAGTAAAGCATGAAGGGCACTATTGGTCTGCGCTCGTGCCTTTAACTCCAGCACCTGCCCCAGCAAAATGAGCGACAGAATAACCGTAGCCGCTTCAAAATAAAGATGAACGGCCCCATTCATTTTAAATTGTTCCGGGAACAAATCAGGAAGCAACAATCCTGCGATACTGAACAAATAGGCTGAGCCTGCTCCTAACGAAATGAGCGTCCACATAGTTAATTTACGGAGTATCACCGATTGATAGCCTCGTTTGAAAAATACGGCACTACAATAAAAAACGACCGGTGTCGATAACAGCAACTGAACCCATCCCCATGAAACTCCGGATGGTAAATGCAAACCGACCATATCGCCCATGGCAATAACCACCACCGGGATGGTACACACGGCCGCGATCCAGAATTTTCGGAGCATCGCCCGGTAGGCGACCTTTTCCTCCTGATTATCCGATTGGGCGACCCGGGGTACCAGATCCATTCCACAAACCGGACAATCACCTGGCTCATTCCGAATAACTTCAAGGTGCATGGGGCAGGTATATTCCCTTATGGAAAGACTTGATTTCAGTTCTTCTACCAGGTGCATACCGCATACAGGACAATCTCCCGGTTGCTGGTATTTCTTCTCTCCTTCGCAAAGCATCGGACAGTAATACGCACCGGAGTTGCTTTGCTTCAATATCTGCTGCTTCGATGTTTCTTTTCTATTGATCACCGGCAGAGGAGGAAAGACACTTCCTGTGCATTCACAGGAATCACCCGCAGATTCTTTCACAAGAGTCATTCCACACAACGGGCAATTGCCGGAGTCCATGTATTTCTTATTGCCCTCACACCGCATGGGGCAATGGTAATGATCAATGGCATTGTTCATTCCTGCTGAAGTTACTTTTTGATAGTATTCGCTACCCTGATTGAAAGACCCACCCCGGATACCATTAAGGACGTAACTGATGTTTACCTGAATAGCACCCGATGAATGTTCCGTGAGAATTAATCCACGGGAATGTTCGGGCATTACCAGATCGTCTAACTGTGCTCAATCCTTTTTTATCCTGATGCGATCACCCCATGAAGTGCTTTAATTACTCACAATTTTATAACCAAGTGCGTACTCATAAATACGAGGTACACCGGTTAACATTTCTACCTTCTCAATGGCATCATCACTGATATTTTCCAGGTACATCATTAAAGCACGCAGGCTGTTGCCATGCGCAACGATCAAAATAGTCAGCCCTGACTTCAACTTGGGTTCAATTTCGGTTTTATAAAAAGGAACAACACGGTTGAAGGTATCTTTCAAACTTTCGCCATGTGGAGGTGCTACATCAAAGGCCCTGCGCCAACGTTCCACCTGATCTTCACCATAGTGCAACACCGTCTCCTTTTTATCTACCCCCTGCAGATCGCCATAGTCACGCTCATTGAATGCTGCATCCTGAATAACCGGTAGCACCCAATTATTCTTGTCCATAATAATGTTCAGCGTATGTATTGCTCGTTTCAACACAGAGGTATAGGCAAGGTCAATTTTATAGGCGTTGATGCGGGAGGCCGCACGACTGGCTTCCAATTCACCTTGCATGGAAAGATCAACGTCTTCCGTTCCGGTAAATTTATTCTCCCGGTTCCATTCGGACTGACCGTGTCGAAGCAAGATTAAAACAGCCATAACATTTTTCTTTAAATGGATTACCAACTGTGGATCCCAGCGGTTGAATTACGGATGAGCAATTTCCAGCACCATTCGTCCTTCGATCTCGCCTTTTTTCATGGCATCAAATACCGTATTGATCTCTTCCAGTTTTGCTTTATGTACCGTGGCCTTCACTTTCCCTTCGATAGCAAACTGAAGTGCTTCCTGCAAATCCATTCGCGTTCCCACAATGGATCCACGGATGGTCCAGCGATTAAGCACTGTTTCAAAAATCGGAAGATCAAAACTTCCCGGAGGCAATCCATTCAGTGCCAGCGTTCCTTTTCTTCGCAGAGCAGAAAGACCTTGCCGGAAAGCGATGGGAGAAACGGCCGTGACCAGCACACCATGTACACCGCCGTTCGTTTCTTTCTTCAGATATGCGCCCGGGTCTTCCTTCTTCGCATTGACGACCAACTCGGCCCCCAGTTTCTTTGCCAGTGCCAGCTTATCATCAGATACGTCTATGGCCGCCACATGCATCCCCATTGCCTTCGCATATTGCACCGCCACGTGCCCCAGTCCACCGATACCCGAAATTGCGACCCATTCGCCGGGCTTCACTTCCGTTTCTTTCAAGCCTTTATATACAGTAACTCCAGCGCACAGTATAGGCGCCATTTCTGTAAAATTAATCGTCGGGGGAAGATGACCCACGTACCGCGCATCGGCAATGACGTATTCCGCATAACCTCCATCGACACTGTATCCACCGTTCTGCTGACTTGCACACAATGTTTCCCATCCCGTCATGCAATGCTCACAATGTCCGCAGGCACTGTATAGCCAGGGAACTCCTACGATATCGCCTTCTTTCACATAGTCCACACCTTCGCCCACAGCGGCCACATAGCCTAACCCTTCGTGTCCGGGGATTAAGGGAAGCTTGGGTTTGACCGGCCAATCTCCGCTGGCGGCATGCAAATCGGTATGACATACACCGCTGGCAATTACTTTCACCAACAGTTCATTTCTACCCGGACGCTTTACCGGCATCTCTTCTATCGTAAGGGGTTTTCCAAACGCTCTTACTACCGCGGCTTTCATTGTTTTTGGTAACATCGCTTTTCTATTTTGATTAATCAGTTGGTTAATCAAAATTGGTCATGATTCAACACGCAAGCCATGTTATTGCTCATCGCGGAGCATGACATATATCAGGTTGGAAGAATACGTGGCAACCATCTGAAAAACCATCAGCTGGAAATACTCTTCCTATGATTCCGGGAAACGTGCCGATCCAAAAAAAAGTAACGCAAGGCGCCGCAAACTGCAAGGCACGAAATCCCACCACCAAACTCACTACTACTTTTAAGATGAACCACAACTCCACCCGCCCGGATTGAGGCCCCTCAAGAAATTTAATTTCCGACTTCGTCTGTGGCGTTGCCATGAAGTACTTCTTTGAGCGCTGTGGTTTTAAAATTGAAATCGGCCAGTTGGGTCAATTCAGTCGCTGCTTTTTCATCCCAGTCGATCATCATCTCCAGTAACTCCACAGGGGTATCCAGCTCCAGCACTTCGGCATAGTGACGCGAAGCACGATAGGCACACAGCATGTAGTTATTTAATCGCTGAAGACACGTCACGAGCAGCAAATCCTGGAAGCGACAGTCTTGTGTGAACTTTATGCGTGACCGCGCCTCATTAATCAGCTCATCAATCACGTTGGTATGACAGGCTTTAGGCTCATGATGGAGATAGGAAAATATACGGTCGATTTTCAGTTGCTTGTGATCCGCACTGTTCACGTACTTCGTCAAGATCGGGTGAACCTTTTCAGAATGGAGCAGCGCTCCAAGACGGGCAAGACCGATCGCCAGTTTTTTTTCACTGCAGTAGAGGTTCTCCAATTCCATGATCAGCGCTTCCTCCATCGTATCAATTGTCTTTTTCATTTCATTTTTTTTAAGGGTTAACCTGACATCACTCCACGAAGATCAATATCCTGTACACCTTTGGTCATGATGATGGTCTTCAGGCGTGCTGATCTTTATCACGCTCATCACCATTTGCGGATGAACCCGGTGACTAAAATCAGGTTCCCTACGGAGGTCTGTCATGATCGCTCTTTTCAGCCTGCCGTATCTTTCATAAAAAAATACACATGCGTTATTTGCTCTTCTTGCCTATACTATTAATGTCCTGTGTTTCACAAAAGCAGATCATCATTGATCATGAAATTGACAACGATGTAAGTGCCTTTACGCATTACTACTGGAAGTCGGTCAATCTGCGTCAGCGTGATTCCGTTTTTGTTTCTTATCCTCATTTACGTGTGCCGGAAATTTAAAGCAGCATCGATCGGCAAATGCAGAAAAAAGGATATCAGTTATCTCCTTCCAATCCGGAGCTGGCGTTGCATCTTCATTTCATCATCGAAGATCCCACTCAGCCTTCCACACCCAACTATCTGTACGAGCAACAGGAAATCTGGTACCGTTCACAGTGGGACGGACTGCGTTACAGTGCCGGTACCTTCATCCTGGACATGGTGGATATTCAAAGCGGATGTTTAATCTGGCGGAGCCGTTATATCGCCGGGTTCAAAAGCCAGGAGAAACCCCTGAGTGATGTTCAGCTTGATACCGTAATAAAAAAAATGATTTCTTCACTTCCGGAAAGTAAACACAAGCTGGCCCTTACTCCACATGTGGTCATCAACTAAATTGATTCCCCGCTTCAAGGTGTTTATTTATATGAATTACCGTTTGTTGCTTTTGTCGCCACTCCTGCTGCTTTCATGCCGGAAGTCTGAAACCATCAGCCCCACTCTGCAGCCCATTACCGAATCGGTGTACGCATCGGGTAGTGTAAAGAGCACTCATCAATACATGGCGCATAGTACGGTCAGTGGAATCGTGGATACGATCTTCGTTGAGGAAGGAGAACAGGTGAGTAAAGATCAACCGGTCATGCGCATCGTCAATGCTACTTCGCGTCTGAATCGGCAAAACTCCCAACTCGCTGCCGATTACGAAGATATGGCAAACAACACCGGCAAACTTCGCCAGGCCGCTATCGCTATTGAGCTACTTTCAGCAAAGAAGAAAAATGATTCACTATTGCTGGTGCGCCAAAAAAATCTGTGGGCACAACGGATCGGTACATTAGTTTCCCTGGAACAAAGCGAGCTGGCGTTTAAAAATACCACGACCAGTTATGAACAGGCCTTATTAAATTACGAAGAGATAAAGCGTGAACTTTCGTTCCATTCCAGTCAGTCTAAAACAAACCTGAAGATCAGCTCGGCAGTGGCAGATGATTACCTGATCCGTTCGCTGGTGAATGGGAAAGTCTATAAAATTTTTCCCGACAGAGGCGAATTGGTGAATACCGTAAATCCGGTAGCCATCATTGGTGATGCCAGCGATTTCCAGGTTGAACTTCAGGTAGATGAATACGACATCGCCCGTCTTCGTATAGGCCAGACGGTAGTAATGACTATGGACAGTTATAAAGGCAAAGTCTACAAGGGGCGTGTGGAGCAGATCGAACCCTTGATGGAGGAAGAGTCACGCTCCTTTGTTGTTCGGGCTTCCTTTCTCACTCGTCCTGCAGCGCTGTATCCCAATTTATCGGTTCAGGCGAATATCATTATTGATTCCAAAGCGGAGGCGCTGACCATTCCAAGAAATTACCTGCTGGGTGATACTGCTGTGGTGATGGCAAATGGAGAAAAAGTGCGCGTGGTGGTGGGCGCGAAAGATTATCAGCGTGCGGAGATCACGAAAGGATTAACAAAGTCTGACCTACTACAAAAACCGGCACAATGAGACTCCGGTTGATTTTTCGCATTGCACAATCGCTGCTGATGGCACGCTGGAAGCAAACGCTGGTAGCCGCTATCGGAGTGACATTCAGTATTACGATGTTCATTGCCTTACTAAGTTTTATGGTGGGCCTGAATGAACTGCTGGATAACCTGATTCTGAACCGCACGCCTCATGTTCGGTTATACAATGAAATTAAAGCAAGTGCACATCAGCCGATCAATAGTGCAAGTGAATTCCAACGGGGGTATCACTTTATCCGGAGCATCAAGCCCAACAGTAACCGACAGCAGCTTTACAATAGTATTGCCCTGCAAAAAGTATTGCAGGAAGACCCTCGCGTTAAAGGCATCGCCGCCAGAATTACAGCCCCGGTCTTCTTCAATGACGGTGTGGTGGACCTGACCGGGGTATTGAACGGCATTGACATAAAAAATGAAAATGCTTTATTCCACTTTAATGATTACATCGTCAAGGGCAAATCGGAAGACCTTGCTATTGTATCCAACAGCATTATCCTGGGAGCATCACTGGCCGATAAGCTACAAGCTTCCGTGGGTGATATGGTGTCGGTAACTACGGCACGTGGTACGCGGTTTCCCCTGAAGGTGGCCGGTATCTTTCAGTCTGGTCTTCAGGAGATGGACAAGACCATGAGTTATACTTCACTGGCCACCGCACAAAAGGTGTTGGGTAAATCCAGTGACTACATGACGGACTTGCAAATCCGCCTTCATCACCTGGAGCTGGCACCTGAACTGGCCAGGGAATATGCCCTGCGCTTTAACACCGATGCAGAGGACATTCAAACTTCCAATGCACAATTTGAGACAGGATCTTTTATACGCACGCTCATCGCGTATTCCGTTGGTATTACCTTATTGATTGTTGCCGGCTTCGGTATCTATAATATTCTCAATATGATGATCTATGAGAAGATGGATTCCATCGCTATACTGAAGGCAACCGGATTTTCCGGCCAGGATGTGAACCGGATATTTATTGTTATCGCATTAAGTATTGGTTTTTTTGGCGGCATAGTCGGGTTGTTATTGGGTTTTCTTCTTTCTGTTGGCATTGATCACATTCCCTTCCATACCGCATCACTACCCACCATTACCACTTACCCGGTAAGTTACAATCCGATATTCTACTCCATCGCATCCTGCTTCTCGATCATGACTACCTACTTGTCGGGATGGGCCCCTGCCCGCAAAGCCAGTCGTATTGATCCTGTGGTCATCATCCGAGGAAAATAAAATTACCATGGAAAATCGCATCGTGCTGGAAAGCCGTCATCTCTGCAAACAATTTCGTGATCCTGTCATCATTGATGTTTTGAAAGACATCACCCTATCTGTTCGGCAAGGTGACTTCGTATCCATATCCGGCAAATCCGGATGTGGGAAGTCAACGCTGCTATATGTTCTGTCGACCATGGACACGGACTATTCGGGTGAGCTTTTTATTGACGGACAACTCATGCGTGGCCGGACAGAAAAGCAACTGGCACAGGTACGCAACGAAAAAATCGGATTTGTATTTCAATTTCACTATTTACTCAATGAATTCACGGTAGTAGAAAATGTGATGCTCCCGGGTTTAAAACTGGGTACGTTCAGCGAAGCGCACGTGAGAACACGAGCAATGGACCGGCTTACCATGTTAGGCATTGAAAAACTGGCTGATAAAAAAGCCAATCAGTTGTCGGGTGGAGAAAAGCAACGGGTGGCCATTGCCCGTGCGCTCATCAACGATCCCCTCCTGCTGCTGTGTGATGAACCTACCGGCAATCTGGACAAAGCCAATAGCTTGATTGTATTTTCCATTTTTAAAGAACTGGCGGAAAAACACCATCAGACATTGCTGGTGGTAACGCATGACCAGGAGTTTGCCGCCAACAGCCACCGGATCATTACCATGGAAGACGGACACGTGATCAGCAATGTAAAAAATACGCACTCGGTGTAATTACGTGAAACGGTAATTCTTTCAGATTGCCCGTTGACTGAAGTTCATTGAAATGATCTGTTACTACACACTTCAGTACGTGTAAGCGAGTCCTGATTTAGTCCCTGATCACGCTGGTCAATGTCGGAAGTTGGGCATGATGAACCACTTCTTCTGCGATGCTGGAAGCCAGAAGACGGGCTACTCCTGTTCTTCCATGAGTAGCCATAGCAATAAGATCAGCATTGACACTGGCAGAGAAATAACGAATACCTTCTTCTTCCGAGAAAGCACTATAGACGTGCAACGTGCAATTCTCCAACTGGTGCTGGCTGGCAAAATCGCTTAAAGCCTGAAGTGTTGCATGATCTGACTGAAAGTTCATGGGGGTATTGACGCGCAAAAGATGAATCCTGGAACCAAAGATTTCCTGTATCTTTTTTATGACGGAAGGGAATTCTTTCTCGCGTTTGGACAAGGACGAAGCATACACAATATTGTCAAAATTCCTGCTGGTCCACTGGTTTTGTACGGTCAGCACCGGGCAATGAGCGGTGCGAATAACTTTTACTGCGTTAGAGCCCACCCACATTTCTTCTTCCCATTTTGCATCGCCCGATGTTCCCATCACAATGAGATCGGCCTGATGATCCGTAATCATTTTACGAATACCATGAAACGGATTTCCCAGGCGAAGTTCCTGCCTGACGTGTATGTCTGAAAGCGTTGCCGCCACTTCACTTAATTGCTCTTTTCTGCGTGCGATGAGTTTATTGACAAAAATCCGATCCTCCCACAGTTCACTCTCTCTTCCCACCTCAGCTTCCGCATTAAATGATTCGGATGAATCGTTCTCGATGATGTGTAGCAGTACTACCTGTGCATTTGTTTTTCGTGCAATAACACCGGCCACTTCGATGGCCCATAGCGCAGGGCTTGAAAAATCAGTAGGAACGAGTATGGTTTTCATCAGATTATTATTTTGTTGTTATCCATTCTTAGCGGGCAATGATGATGGGCACCGGGGCTTGTTCAAAAAGCTCGTCAAATGCTTCCTTGTTTTTTGCTTTCATATCTTTCGCCACCACAATAAAACTGATTTCCGTTTTTCGTGCCATGGCATCAATACGATCTCCCAGAAACCCCACTTCAGTTTTCAAGTCATAGTCAATTCCTTTATGCTGTAAAAACGCTTTCTCCAGTATCGAAAAAGAATTTGCAGCCTCCCGGTCTTTCCTCTTTTTGCAATCGAATATCTCTTCACCCTTCTCTGCATGGAGGCGATAGGTGTACAACAGGGTAAGGTGAGCATTGAGGTCGTGTGCCAAAGAA